>CACHBU010000027.1:0-2037 GCA_902578135.1 uncultured Candidatus Actinomarina sp. | reverse complement strand
CTTGTGACAAGATTGAAAGTTTGAAATATCATCCCAGTCTTTGAGCGAATCTCTCTGAGCTCTCTTTTTGATGATGTTGTAACTTCTTTGTCAAAGATATTAATACTCCCACTTGATGTTTTTACTAGACCATTGAGCGTTCTTAATAAAGTTGACTTACCTGCTCCTGATTTTCCAACTATAACTAAAAAATCTCCTTCATTTATGTCTAATGAAACATCTTTCATAGCATGAGTGCCTGTTGGATAAATAACATTCACATTTTTTAATTTGATCAAAATAACTCCCTTATTTTAAATATGATAATCCGGCAGAGCTTTAAATCTGCCGGATTATTTAGTTCAGTGACGTACTTTATATAAATGAAGAGATTTACGGCTCAGTTATCCCAAAGGCTTCTTGAGCTTCCCTTACCGGGTCAAATTCTGAATCTTCTACTGTTTCAACAGCAGTCCATCCATAAAATATATCAAAAAATTCCTCAGATTCTTCACCTTGTGCAAGGAATGCAACCATACCATCTAATATAAGCTGTTGTAATTCATCTGAAAGATCAGCATTAACAGCTATGACATCGTTTGGTATTTCTGGTGAGATTCCAATAACTATGACTTTTTCTCCAACGTCTGGATTCTCTTTTCGGAGAGTTCTTCTTGCATCATCAAATGAAAATCCAAAATCAGCATCTCCATTGTAAACTGCTTGGATTACTCCACCGTGTCCACCAGCAAATATGAGATTCATATCTGCATCTAAATCAAGTCCTGCGTTTTGTGCTGCAAGACCTGGAAATAAATAGCCAGAGGTTGATGCTGGATCAGCAGCAGCAACAGTTTTACCCTTCATGGATGTTAAATCTGCTTCACAAGCATATCCAGGACTTACTGTTTCTCCAGTTTCTAAAACTTCAGGTTCTAATCCATTATCACCAAACGACCATCCTACTTGTAATGCTTTTACATCTGGTGGTGCAGTTGTTGATCCTGGAATAATTTCTGGTGTTCCATTTTTATTAGACCATGCTCCTATTACAGGTGCTGATTTACATACTGATGGATCATTTGTAACAATCTGTCCATGATATGTTGCAGAACCATATCGTATAGCTTTTGTTATGGCTGTAATTTTATCAGGGTATTGTTGTTGTGCTAATACAAACCCCAAAGGTCCTAAACCTGCAACATCAAGTTGTCCAGACCCTAAACCTGTAATAGCTCCGGCATAATCTTGTGTAAGACTTGCCTCAATTGGTATTCCAACATAGTCACTCATAAATTCAACAAATGGTTCGGATAATTCCTGTAATGCATCTGCATTATCAGCAGGAATAAATCCCCATTTGATGACCTCAGGATCTGAAGAGCCACCACATGCGGTTGCAAATAGTCCCAAAATGAGAAGACTTACAATAAATTTTTTATTCATTATTTAATTGTCCTCCTATTAACAATGTAATAATTATGAATTAATTATCTAAAGAAAAAGTAAACAAAACATAAACCCTTCCTTAACTTTATAAAATTAAGGAAGAGCAGTCCGCGGAGGACATTCGTATACACTAAGGTGTTTTAAACACTTATTGAGATAAACAAGTATGAATGTAGCTGAAAAAATTAAATTTAAAGTAAATTATTTGGAAACAGATGTAAACATTATTTTAAAATATGAAATAGAATTTTATTGGAAAATAATATGAGATTTACAACTTCGAAACAGTCTTTAATATCTGAGTTCACAGGGACATTCAGTTTAGTTTTTTTTGGTTGTGGATCAATTATTCTCTCTGAAATTAGTAATTTTAAATCCGAATTTGTTCCTTTTATTTTTGGATGTACAATAGCTATTTTTATATACATTTTTGGAAAATATTCTGGTGCTCATTTTAATCCAGCGGTAACAATTGGATTTTTTGTCAATAAAGAGATTTCGTTAATAGATGGTTTTTTATATATCACAGTACAAATACTTGGAGCAGTTGGAGCATCTTATACACATAGCTTAATTTTTGAAAACTCACATAGTTTTGGTACCACATTA
>CACHBU010000026.1:0-2290 GCA_902578135.1 uncultured Candidatus Actinomarina sp. | reverse complement strand
CAACATTACCTGTTTTGATATCAATCTCGAATGGAAAATCAAATCTTTCATTAACAGTTGTCGCAAGAAATCCAACCATTGGCTCACCTTCATATTCAACATGTTCAATTAATTTTGTTTCTATTTCTAAATTCTCTAAATTACCATCAACATCTCTTATTAATCCAATTTTTACTGTATCCCCAATATCATAAGTTCGAAGCATTGCAATAAATTCTGAGGCCGATGATATTTCATCGTTGTTGATTGAATTTAATAAATCTCCTCTTTTTAATTTGTCTTTAACTGGTGAATCATCCAAAATTCCAACTACTGATACACCATCTCCTTTTGATGTAATATCATATCCCAAATATTTTAGCGCTACCGCTATTGCAACATTTTCTGAAGTTTTCATATTTTGGATACTTATCTGGCTTAATTCCTCTGGGCTTACACCCTTTGGTAAAATTACTTCTCTAGGATATAAATCAACTGAATTACTGATATATGACCATGCATAAATTAATGCATTTGCTTCATCTCTTCTGACCGTTAATTGATAAAGATTACCCTCGAAATCAAAATTTTCAGCATCACCATATTCTATTTCCCACTGATATGGAGGTCCAGGGGACATGAAATAATAGTCTGTCTTTATTAGTGACAAAGAAGAAAATATGATAAAAAGAAACAGGGAAAAGATTAATAATTTTTTATTTGTTTTAGACAATTTGTACATAGAAAGATTTTAGATTTAAAAAAAAATAAAGAGCCGGTAATTTACCGGCTCTTTATATCAAAATAGTTATATATTAACTACATGGTCCTGCAGTCCAATCACGAGCTGCAGCGGTTGGTCCTGTGTATGGCCAAGCGAGCGTGTTAATACCACTTAAGTTGTCAGCTGTAGGAACTCCAACATATGTTTCTGTTTGTCCTCCCTCACGACCGAGATTTTTAATTGGCATCATTTGATCAGAACTAACATCAACATTAGCTGCTGCTCTTCTAATGCCTGCTCTTGTCAAATCTCCACCTTTTATAGCAGCTTTAAGAACATCTCTTAAGTGATACTGTGATGTCCAACCAGCAGTAACAAATAAGTTTCCTGTTGCTTGTCCAACAGCATCAAAAGTAGCTCTCATTGCTGCGTGACCTGGCGTATCAGCTTCATACGGTTGTGTGAATGCTGTTACATACATTGTTCCAGATGTAAATAATGGTGCTAATGCAAATCCTTCTCTAACGAAACTATCGTTAAATGACGGAGCTGCCATCATAGCGAATGGCGTTAAGCCTTGTTGAAAGGCGCCACCAGCGACTTGAGCCATTGCTGTAGGTCCCAAAGCTGGGAAATAAGCATCAACTGGTTGTGTAACCATTAAACCTACTGCTTGTGCAACGTCAAATTCTGTTGCTGGAGGTAAATAACTCCATGCAACTGTTACACCGTTTGCTTCTGCAGCAGCTTGTACACCTTTAGCCCAGTCACCTCCATAGTCACCAGCATTTCCAATTATGCCAATAGTTTTGATATCAACAGGTAAATTTCCTATTGCCCAATCAACCGCATTCATGCCTTGTGCACAGTACGATGATCCGAACTCAACAATTAATCCTTTGTCAACATCTTTGAATCCATAACCTGAATACCAGCTCATAGGTGCTGCGATCATGTCGTCTTTATCCAATTCATCAAGAATAAATAAAGTTTGCGGTGTTCCTAGAGACATAGCTAATGCCGCAACACTATCTCTTTGAGAGTTGTAAACCTCTAGATGTTTTGCAGGATTATATTGTGCGTCTCCGCCTTCAATAATTGTAACGCTGTAGTCTCCAACGCCACCTGATTGATTAGCCCATAGCCAGAATGCTCTTTGTCCAAGCTCGAGTGCTGGACCTAATGCTCCATAAGGACCTGTATAGTCATTTATGAGACCTAGATAAATACAGCCTTTTGATGGGTCTGCACCTGTTGGAAATGATCCAACAGCCTCTGGACATGGGTCTGAAGTTACTCCCACTCCTGTTTTAGCACTTTGAGCAGTTGTTACTGCAGGAGAGTCAAGAGTTTCAACAACTTCAGGTGTTGTTTCCTCTACAACTTCTTCTTCAGCAGCGTCACCACCACATGCTACTAAAACAAGGGCAAGAATAGTAAATAAAATGATTCCTTGCTTGCGCAATGATTTCATTACTCCCCCTTAATTAATTAGTACTAATAATTAAAGAATACTAGATTTTTATCGATCTAGTAGGAAAAAGGCCAAGCTTTAAAATAATTGCGTAACCTAAACCAAATGCCCCA
>CACHBU010000025.1:0-2469 GCA_902578135.1 uncultured Candidatus Actinomarina sp. | reverse complement strand
AGCTCCTGTTGCAGCAGCAGTAGCAACTAAACAAATAAAAAAATCAATTTCATTTATCAATGAAACTATGTCTATTAAAACCAACTCTGACACCATTCTGCCTAAATGGTTAAATTTTAGTTTTGTAATTATTCCATTATTTATACTTATTGGTCTAATCAGTTCATCTAATACACAAGAGTGTGGTGAAAGAGGAATGTTAGACGTAGATAGAAAGTCCCAACAGGCTGTTAATTGCGATGGATCACCTTATGAAGGTAGAGGCGTTGCTGCTACAAACACAATTAATTACATAGCAATAGGTCAAGAAGTTTATGCAGGAGCAGGTGCTTGTGCTGGCTGTCATGGTGGCGGTGGAGGTGGAGGTGTTGGACCTGCATTTACCGGCGGTGCTTTATACACAACATTCCCAACATGTGCTGATCATGCAAAATGGATACAACTAGGTTCTGCAGGATGGCAGGCAGAGGTTGGCCCGACGTATGGAGCTGAGAATACTGTCTCAATTGGAGGTATGCCAGGTTTTCAAGGAAAGCTCACTGAAGATGAAATTTATGCAGTAGTTGTATTCGAAAGAGTTGTTTTTGGTGGTGGAGATACTGAAGAAGTTTTAATAGATTGTGGACTACTTGAGACTGAAGAAGAGGAAGAAGAAGTAACTACAGAGGCAGTTAGTACTTCTCCTTAAATGAAAATGTTCTCCATTTTTGATAAAAAATCATTACTTTATATTTTTGCTTTTTTTGATGGTCTCTCTGTAGCTGCTGGAGCCCTTTTTGGTTTCTTTTTTCCTAAACTACTATCTGATGTTTTTGGAGCAAATTTTGCGACTAATGACCTTGTATGGTTTCAATTTGTACTTCTTCCAGGAATAGCAATAAATATTTTATATATGTACTTTGCTATTACAAAAAATAGAAACTTGATTCTTTTGTCGAATATATTAAGAACGTTCACAACCGTTGGTTTCTTTTTGATGTGGGGAGAAGCGGTAGTATTACGTTCTTTGCTTAACCTTATGATCATTCATCATATTGTTGCAATATCTATAACATTATTTCTGTATTTCAGAAAAGCAGATAACGAATATAAAGATATTTCCACAAAAAAAGAAGATCTTCAAGAAAACTAGTTTGTTTCTTTCTAAAACCTAATTACAATTTTTCTATGTTGCCAGTTATGTACTTTCATTTAGGACTGCTTATCGTAGGTGTCCTCTTGTTTTACGTCATTCTTTAAAGTATGTCAAAGAAAAAAAGAGAGAAGAGAATTGTTGGCTGGAAAGAACATGTTGCACTTCCAGATTTAAAAGTCAAAAGCGTAATTGCAAAAATTGATACTGGTGCAAGCGTTGCCTCGATAGATGCCTCAGAAATTAAAATCGTTAAACGAGAAGGTGCTAATTACGTGAATTTTAAAGTCATGAAAAGAAATAATACAGTTCGTAAAACATCTGCTCCTTTAGCTGGATATAAAAGAATAAAAAGTTCTAATGGTGATGTAGAGAGAAGGCCTTATATTAAAACAACATTGCTTATGGATGGAATAAGTAAAACAATTGAACTGACACTAACTGACAGGGGGCCAATGGATTACACAATGCTGATTGGTAAAAAAGCACTTGGAAGAAGATGGCTTGTTAACCCAGCAATTAGTTATTTGACTACTGCCAAAAAAGAAAATAAAAAATGAAACTTGGAATTTTATCCCAGGACATAAGACTGTATTCAACTAGCAGATTATTTGAGACAGCAAAAAAAAGAGGTCATGACACTGAGGTTGTGAGTTATCTGAGATGTTATATGAATATTGCAAAAGCAAAACCTAGAATTTTTTTTCAAGGTAGAGAAATAAATTTCGATGTCGTTATTCCAAGAATTGCAGCTACATGGACCTTTTATGGTGCAGCCGTTGTGAGACAGTTTGAGTTAATGGGTGCTTTGTCTGCTAATTCATCTGCCTCTATAAGTAGATCCAGAGATAAATTAAGAGCATTGCAATTAATTGGTAACAGTGGTGTAGAAATGCCAATCACCGGTTATGTACATTTATCAAGAGATATTGAATCTGTTTTAAGAACTGTTGGTACTCCGCCATATGTTATTAAATTGCTAGAGGGCACACAAGGTCGAGGAGTTGTTTTGACCGAAACTATGGAGGCAGCAATTAGCGCAATCGAAACCATGAAGAAAATAGATGCAAACATTCTTATTCAAGAGTTTATAAGTGAATCAAGCGGACAAGATATAAGAGCAATTGTTGTTGGAGATAAAGTAGTGGCATCAATGAAAAGAATTGCAAAGCCTGGTGAGTTTAGGTCAAACGTCCATCTGGGTGGAAAGGTTGAAGATTATAAATTAACCGTTCAAGAAACAGAAAGTGCAATAAAAGCTGCAAAAGTATTGGGATTGTCAGTAGCAGGCGTTGATTTGATTCAATCTAATAGAGGACCTTTGGTTCTTGAAGTAA
>CACHBU010000024.1:0-3215 GCA_902578135.1 uncultured Candidatus Actinomarina sp. | reverse complement strand
GATTCAATCCTGGAATAATTGATGGAGAAATGGGTTCTTATACAAAAGAAGCCATAAAAGCATTCCAAAGAAAAGTTGGTTTAATACCTGATGGTGTGGCTGGAAATAGAACAAAATCCGCTATGCGCGCTTATACAGGTTGTTAATTTATAATAAATCTAAAATCTGTTGAGATATTTTTTTAGCTTCCATGTTGAAATTATCTTCTAACTGATCAATTGGTGCTGAAGCCCCAAAGGTATCTATGCTAAAACTTTTTGTTACCGGTCCTACATAATCTTGCCAGCCTATCGATCTTCCTAACTCAATGGTGAAAACTTTATTATTAATACCCAGAGATTCGATTAACTCTGGTTTCAATTTATTAAGTATGGGGGTACTAATTATTTGTATTGATTTTTCTTTTAACAACTTACTAACTTTCATAGCAAGATTGACTTCTGAACCCGAAGCAAAAATTGTCGCATCAGTTCCATTAGCTAATTCATAATACCCTTTTTTAAAATCTTCATAAGAAGTGTTGGTCTCTAAATAATCAATATTTTGTCTGGTTAAAACTAAAACTTTTGGATTATTTGTTTTTGAAAATATGTATTGATATGAATATACTATTTCTTCACTGTTCGAAGGTCTTATCACGTCAACACCAGGTATAAGTCTTAGTGACATAAGATGCTCTATTGGTTGGTGTGTAGGTCCATCTTCTCCCAGATAAATAGAATCATGCGTAAATATAAAAACAGAGTTTAATTCCATTAATGCAGCAAGCCTTATGCTTGGCCTCATATAATCTGAAAATACCAAAAATGTTGACCCAAACCCAATTAGTGAGCTGTGGAGGGTTATGCCGTTAGTAATTGCAGCCATAGCATGTTCTCTGACTCCATATTCAAGAACTTGTCCAGTTTGATTATGAGACGAATAAACTGCATCAGAAATAATCTGCTTTGTTGATGCTGCTAAGTCTGCTGATCCACCTAGTATAAACTTATTAGACTTACCAATATCTTTTAGGACTTCACTACCAGCTACACGTGTTGCTTTCTTTTCACTAAGAGCTGTATTTATATTTGCTATGTTTTTTTCGTTAAATTGATCCCACAAAAGTTTAAATTCTGAATCTTCCAATAATTTTTTTTCAAGTTCCTGTTTCCACTTTTCATATTCTTCATTATCTATTTGTCTTTTCTCATCAAAATATTCATATACTTCGTTTGGGTGTTCAAAAAAATCAGTCGACCAATCAAGGTTTTCTAAGAATTGTTTCATTTCCTCTTCACCAAGTGGTGAACCGTGTACACCACTTGTATTTTCTTTATTAGGTGAGAATTTACCAATTGTGGACTTAGCAATTATTAAAGAAGGTTGAGTTGTATTGGCTTTTGCATTGTTTAATGCATTGATTATTTCATTCTCATTATGACCATCAATAGATTGAACATCCCAGCCAAAAGATTCAAATTTTGTTTTCTGATTTGTTACTGAAACCTTATCTACATTGCCATCAATTGAAATATTGTTATCGTCAAATATATAAATTAATTTTCCTAATCCCCATAAAGCAGCGAGTTCTGCTGCCTCCTGAGACAATCCTTCCATCAAGTCTCCGTCAGATACAATTCCATAAGTAAAATGATTAATAATTTTATCTCCGAATGTTTTTGAAAGATATGATTCTGCTAAAGCTAGTCCAACTCCAGTTGCAAAACCTTGTCCTAGTGGACCTGTTGTTATGTCAATTCCTAATTTTGTATCTAACTCAGGATGTCCAGGTGTTTTTGAATTAAATTGTCTAAAGTTTTTCATGTCATCTATTGATATATCAAATCCATTAAAGTGCAATAGGCTATATAACAATGCAGATCCATGTCCGGCACTTAAAACAAATCTATCTCTGTTAATCCAGTCTGGGCAATTATTTGTGACTTTTAAAAAATTTTTGTACAGTACAGTACCTGCATCCGCCATTCCTAAAGGCATGCCAGGATGACCGGAGTTTGCTTTTTCTACACTACCTGCAGAAAGAACTCTTATGGATTTAGTTACATTATCAAACACAGATTAAGTATATAAGAATCTAAGCAGAGGCAAAAGAATCTTTTGCATGATATGAAGACCTTACAAGCGGCCCAGATTCAACATGTGGAATACCATAAGATTCACCAATGATTTTATAGTCTTCAAATTCTTCAAGTGTCGCATATCTGTCTATTGGTCTATGTTTTGCAGTTGGTCTTAGGTATTGACCAATAGTGACAATATCCACCTCAATTTTTGACAAATCTTTTAATACTGATATAACTTCTTCTTTAGTCTCTCCCATACCAACAATTAAACCAGTTTTAGTTTTACCCATAAATCCTTGTTTTTTTACATACTCAAGCAAAGACAGGGACCTTCCATAAGAAGCAGCTGTTCTAATCTCTCTTTGAAGCCTTGGTACAGTTTCTAAATTATGGTTAAAAACTTCTGGGGATGCATCAATTATATTTTGTATTGCAGATCTTAAACCTTTGAAATCAGGAACTAATACTTCAACATCACAATGACTATTTTTATCTTTAACAGCTCTAATCGTATCAGCAAAGAACATAGACCCTCCATCTTCAAGGTCATCACGATTAACTGAAGTAATAACTGCATGAGTTAAATTCATTGCTTGGACGCTTTCTGCTACTCTATGTGGTTCTCCTAAATCAAGTTCACCAGGCCTTCCAGTTTTTACATCACAAAAACCACAAGCACGAGTACAAACATCGCCCATAATCATAAAAGTTGCAGTTCCCATAGACCAGCATTCATATATATTTGGGCATGAAGCTTCCTCGCATACGGTATTTAATTTTTTTTCACTTAATAAATTTTTTAGTGAAACATAATCACTACCTAGATTTGCCTTAACCTTCATCCATTCAGGTCTTTTAGGTTCACTTGGCAAAACACCTCTTACAGTTACTGGAATTTTATTTTGATTTATTTTAAATACTCCATCTTTCACCATTTGATCAATATTGAATTCTTTAGTTCTCTTTAACTGCCTAGGGGTAAATTGAGAAAACTGTCTATCAGTATTTGTATAACCAAATACTTTTGCAAAGTTATCTGATATTTCACTTGCAACTTCCTCAAATGATATATCTGGGTTAAATTGGTGAATGGATGTAATTTGTTCTGATTGGTTTCCACAAGGATTAATTAATTGATATCCATCCAAT
>CACHBU010000023.1:0-4258 GCA_902578135.1 uncultured Candidatus Actinomarina sp. | reverse complement strand
TACAAACAATTCAACAATTTTAGATAATTCATCTTCTTTGGATTTAAGAAATTATGATCCTTCAAAGCAGTGTGTAAATGGGTATGTAGATTCAAATAATGTATGGGTTGCTGATCCATGTTTTTATCCTGTATTTGTATATCGATTTGGTAATACTGCACAAGTAAATTCTCAAAATGAACTTGATGCATATTTAGGCGATAGATGGAGTTTAGAGAAGGAAAAAACTTACGTAACTATTGGAAGAGTCAATACTCAAAATTACACAGATGGTATTAATTCACCAGTTAATGGATTAGTAATGCCATCAAATGCAAATAACAAAATAGTTATAGGTATCAAAAACGATAATAATGTTAGAGCTAGACCACAATCTGGACCACAGCAAGCCGATGCCGTATTTGAAGTTCTCGTAGAAGGTGGTATGACTAGATTTATTAATATTTTTTATGAATCTGATACAACTTATCATGGACCCATTAGATCAGCAAGACCAACTGACCCAACTGTACTAAGACCATTAGATGGTGTTCTTGTAGCCAGTGGAGCTACAGGGGGATTGATACCAGAAATTTTAGATATAGGTGTTCCAGTGATAACTGATAGAAGACCTGAGTTTTTTAGAATTAACTCACGTAGAGCCCCACACAATCTGTATGCTGATACTGTTAAATTAAAAAATTTAGCAATTTCAAAAGGATATAAAAAATCAAATAATCCTCAACCACTTTTTCCTTGGGGATCTCCAGATTACAAAAAATGGTCTAATGTAAATTCAGTCACTTTAAAATTTTCTTCACAAACTTCAACTAAATGGACTTGGAATGGAAGTGAATATTTAAGAACTTACTACGATGCTTATGAGGGTTCATCTAGTAATAATATTCACAATTGGATTAACATCAATGGGTCAGTTGGACAAATAAATACAAAAACAGTTATTGCATTATTTTGTGAACCTTATATGCATCCTCTTCAACTACCATCTGTAAAAACAGTAGGTCAAGGTCGTGCAATAATCATGCATAATGGAAAACTACTTGATGGATTTTGGAAGCGTGGTTCTAATTTAGATCCTTTCCATATCGTTGATTCGAATGGAAATACATTATATATACCACCCGGAAAACCTTGGATATCCTTAGTTCCTAGTACTTATATTCCTACTTTTGACAATTGACTTTACTTTTGTTGTTATTAAATGGTATATTAAGAGTGCGTTTCAATTAAGTGTGATACGCAGCCCTGTTGGGAAGCCCTCTTTTTTGGGGGCTTCCATTTTTTTAGGACTAATTTAATTTAGATAAAATATCTAAGGTATCTCCCCAAACAATATCTGGAATGTAAGCAATTAAATAAGTACATCCAGCTTCTTTGTATTTATTAAGAGTCTCAAAAACTTCATCTTCCACACCTATCAATGGTCGTTCGTAATAATATTCTTTTGGAATGTTTGTATAAGATGATAATTTTTCAATTTTTGCATCAAGCTTATTTTTATCTTCAGCAATTAGAACATTCGTATGCAATGTACGACCTATTTCTGAGTATTCTCTATTCTCTTTATCGCAATGATCTTGAAGTATGTTTGATTTATTTATAAATCCATCAACATCTACATCCCAGTTTCCGTAATCACCATATTTTGCTAAAAGTTTTAGTGTTACTTTTTCACCACCTCCACAAACCCAAAGAGGAGGATACGGTTTTTGTAATGGTTTGGGTTGATTAATAGCCCCATCAATTTTATAAAACTCTCCTTCGAAGACAGGATTCTCTTCAGTTGTCATTAATTTATAAATTATAAGAGACTCTTCTAACATTTTTAATCGTATACCAGCTGTTGGGTAGTCATATCCATATGCTTTATATTCGTGATCATACCATCCAGCACCTATTGCATATTCCAACCTTCCACCAGACATAACATCTATGTTTGATGCTACTTTTGTTAAATATGCAGGATTTCTATATGAGTTACAAGTACACATTTGTCCAAGTCTTAATTTATTAGTTTTTTGAGAAAGAGCTGACATTAATGTCCAACATTCATAAGTAGGATCTTGTGTAGGTTTAGGAACTGTGTGAAAGTGATCATATACCCATAATGATTCGTAATTCAATTTCTCTATTTTATTTGCTGCATTGAGAATAGTTTGCCATTGTTCGTCTTGAGCGACACCATTGAGATCCATTCTCCATCCTTGTGGTACAAATGCTCCAATTTTCATATTGATATTATATATCTCGTTTGTTACGACGTCTTAAAATAAGTAAAAGATCTGATAAATCCTCTGTGTTTGATTTTTTATTGATGTACTTAATCCCAAATCTAAATAAAACTAGAATAAAAATAATACTAACAAATGCGTTTAATATTTTTAAAACAGCATTGTTGTAACATACAACTTCATTCATTCTTAAGTTTTTATCAGTGTACTCAACACCTTCAAATAATATTTGATATACACTTCCACAATTTAAACTAAATTCTTTATATTCAACTAAAGATAATGATAAAAATTCCACTTTTACATCCGAAAAAAGATTAAAAAATGTATAAATAGTGAGAAGAATTAAAAAAGTAACAAAATATTTTTTATTAAACATAACCATAATACACTTTACTTAATGGATGAATTAAATTTTACCCACGATCAATTAAAACGGATGCGTTCGATGAATAAGTTTTATCATCATCAATTTTTAATAGATGTAAGAATCTTTTTTATACTTGGTTTGATAGCACTTATTTTTGCTTTATTTCATGCAAAAATAGCGTATGTTTTGCCTTTTTTATCCCTTTTTGGCAGTGTTATACTTGCTTTTCACGCTTATTATTTGATTTTTTCAAGGCATTATTCAGAATATTTAGAAAAAAATATAAATAAACTTACTAAGAGTCAAGTATTTATAACTCATGAGCTTGAAAATAGATACTTTTTTCCAATAAATGACAAAAAAATTGTTGTTGCAAAGATTGGAAAAGACTTCAGTTGGTTTAGTTTTGTAACTCTATTTATTACATTGTACGGATTGATTTTATATATTTTTGGGATGATAAACATATATAACGTATTTAATGACACTGTTACTTTTTACGGCATTTTAATATTAACTGTTGTAACATTTGCAATAGGATATTGGTGGTTTGTTAATAATACAGGTGAGAAGAGATTGAAAGAAGTATATGACAACTGACTTTATGAATTTTAATGGTGATTCTTTAGATAATTATCTTGGTCATGAAATGATTGAAATTAATGAAGAGTCAGCTAAATCTAGATTAGTAATAAATAAAAACCATCACCAACCAATGGGATTGGTTCATGGTGGAATTTATTCCACCTTGGCTGAAACCTTGTGTTCTTACGGTGCTAACTTTAATTCAGATGGAATGTTTGTAGGAGTAAATAATAATACTGATTTCTTATCAAGCGTTTCAGAGGGAGAATTGATATGTTCAGCTAAGTTGATAAAGAAAGGAAGATCCTATCAGCTTTGGGAAGCAGAAATTTTTCATGAAAATAAGCTATGTGCAGTATCTAAAGTTAGATTAAGTCGTATTAAATGAAATACTCTGTAGTTATTTTTTTTCTTTTTAGTTTTTGCTCAGCTACCAGTTACGAGTACAATCCTGATTGTTGGAAAACTGATCGTGAAACTTGTAATGAACAAAAAAGAATTAGTTCCGGAAATCTTGGTAACAATCCTTCTGGAGGTGCAGGAAACTAAATGAACAAATATATTGTTATTTTACTATTATTGATTTCATGTATTTCTGGTGAAAACACTGAAGCAAATTCCAATGAAGTAATTACAGAAGAAACTACTACAACCAAAGGAGAAACTGTGAGTGAAAAGACATACAATCAACCTCATGAAATGAATATTGATACTAGTAAGTCATATTCAGCAACAATAAAAACTAATTTCGGTGAAATGAAAATAGAATTTTTCACTGAAGATGCACCTGTAACTGTAAACAATTTTGTTACATTAGCTAAAGATGGTTATTACGACAATGTAATTTTTCACAGAGTGATTTCAGGTTTTATGATTCAAGGTGGTGACCCATCTGGTACTGGACATGGTGACTATGGAAAATATCCTGGTTATGAATTTGAAGATGAATTAAATAATCAAAAGCCATACGAAAAAGGAATTATGGCAATGGCGAATAGAGGTCCAAATACAAACGGTAGCCAATTCTTTATAATGCATGTTGATTATCCACTACCTTATAGTTATACAATTT
>CACHBU010000022.1:0-4797 GCA_902578135.1 uncultured Candidatus Actinomarina sp. | reverse complement strand
AGATTTTAAAATACCTAAGTCTGTGAAGATTCTAAAAGACCAAGAATATTCAGAAATAGATTTCCCGATATCATGAAGAAGAGCCAACTTCAATATATCCAAATTGTCGGTATGTTTCATTGTTCTATGTAGAACTTCAATTGAATGGTGTCTATCAGCTTTGTTAAGTTTCCAAAATAGAATTTCTAATTCAATATCATCTAAGGTATCTGATACTAGAATTTGATCTTCAATTGAAACATCTCTATAAAAAAGAAATCTTACTGCCCTTCTTGCTTTTATTAAAATATCTTTCATGATCTAGGATGACTTTCTATAAACGCTTCTTCTAAAAATGCTTTAGTAACTTTAGTATATATCTGTGTTGTTGAAACAGAACTATGTCCAAGAAATTCCTGTACTGTTCTTAAGTCACAACCTCCCTCAAGCATATGTGTTGCTGCTGAATGTCTCAATATGTGAGGATAAAGCTCTTTATGTATACCTGCTTTGACTCCTGTAGATTTAATGATTCTAAAAACTGCTGTTCTATCTAAATTTTTATAAGATTTGGAAATAAACAATTTATTATTTTTACTCTTTCTATCTTTGTTTCTTAGTGGAAGATAGCTCTCTAAATTTATTAAAACTTTTGACCCTAATGGAACAATACGTTGTTTTGAACCCTTTCCTTCAAGTCTTACGAAAGCCTCTTCTATATCAATGTCTGATTCTTCAACATTTATAAGTTCAGATACCCTACACCCTGTAGAGTACATAAAATCAATTATTGTCTTATTTCTGGAAGATATAAATAAATCATGATTATAAAAATCTATTAGTTTATCAATTTCATTTGGTGATAGAACATGAGGTAACTTCTTTTCAGACATTATGAAAACATTATTAATTTCAATATTGGCAATATAGTTTTCGTCGATTAAATATTTTAAAAATTGATTAATTGATGATTGTATTCTTTTTTTTGTTGAACCCGAGTAGTTTTTATTTTTATAACTCTTAAGATACGTACCTGGCAAAAATTTTTCTATATCAAAATATTCTTCTTGACCAGATACTTTATTTACATCACTTATATAAGCACTAACGGTATTTTCTGACAATCCTTTTTCATAAATTAAAAAATCTTTATAAGAATCTATTAATGATTTAATCTCTAACTTTTGCTTCATCATCTATTGTTTTTTGCGGTATCTCTATTATTTTAGATGCTTCAATAAATGAGTTGAACATTGGTGCTGGCTCCCAAGGTCTTGATTTAAATTCAGGATGGAATTGTGAAGCAACAAAATAAGGATGGTCTTTAATCTCAATCATTTCAACTAAATCTTCATCAGGTGATACTCCGCTAAATACTAAACCATTTTCTTCTAATTGATTTCTATACTTATTATTGACCTCGTATCTATGTCTATGTCTTTCATAAACTATTTCATTGTTATAAATACTGGATGCCATAGTTTCTTCTTTAATTTTGCAAGGATAAGTACCAAGCCTCATTGAAGCACCTACGTCATCTTTCTCTAAATTTTGATTGGGAAGAATATCAATTACTGGATTTTTTGTTGTTTGTGAAAATTCACTAGAGTTTGCATCGCTAATGCCACATACATTACGAGCAAATTCTATTACAGCACATTGAAGACCTAAGCATATTCCTAAAAATGGAATATTATTTTTTCTTAAATACTCAACAGCTGATATTTTTCCTTCGATACCTCTATAACCAAATCCCCCGGGTATTACAACGCCATGAAGTTTTGATAATTCTTCAACTTCAAAATTATCAGCGTCTATCCAGTGCAAACTCAAATTTACCTTATTCTGAAGACATGCATGTTTTAACGACTCGACAACGGACATATAGCTATCGGGTAAACCGAAATATTTTCCTAATATAGCTATTTCTACATTCTTATTTACGCCGTCTTTAAGGGACATCATTGAACGCCAACTATCAAGATTTGGCTTGCCTGAATTTAATGAAAGTCTCTTGTCAACAGCAGTATCCAGACCTTCTTCGAGCATTTTAATTGGAACATCATATATATCTGGCAAGTCAGGAGCATTTATAACATTACTCAAATCAACATCACAAAAAAGTGAGACCTTACTTTTGATTTCATCTGTTAAGTCTCTATCGGATCTCAAAACAATTAAATCTGGACTTATTCCATAACTTCTCAACATGGAAACGGAATGCTGAGTAGGTTTCGTTTTTAATTCAGTACTAGGGCCAATGAATGGAACTAATGTAACGTGAACGAACATTACATTTTCTGAACCAAACTCTTTTCTAATTTGTCTTGCAGCTTCTAAGAAAGGCAATATTTCAATATCTCCAACAGTTCCACCAATTTCAGTAATTTGAACATCTACTTCATTAGATACGCCTTTAATTCTTCTTTTAATTTCATCAGTAATATGTGGTATTACTTGAACAGTTGCTCCAAGGTAATCACCTTTTCTTTCACGTTCAATAACTTTTCTATAAATACTTCCAGTAGTTACATTTGCATCTTTTCTTAAATTGACTCCAGTGAATCTTTCATAATGGCCGAGGTCAAGATCCGTTGTAGCACCATCTTCAGTCACAAATACTTCACCATGTTGAAATGGATTCATGGTATCAGGATCAACATTAATATACGGATCTAATTTTTGATTAACTACAGATAGGCCCCTTGATTTGAGCAGGTTTCCAAGAGATGCAGAAGTAATCCCTTTACCAAGACCAGAGACTACACCGCCAGTGACAAATATGTATTTGGTCACGTGAAAATAATAACACGTTTATTTTTAAATTAAAGAACTATCTAAGTATTTGATTTAGGAATAAGTCTAATTTTGGAATATCAAGTTCTTCTAAAACTTTAAGATTTCGAGACGACAACTTATAATTAAATTTTTCGTCTGATTTAGTATCACTTAAATATTCTTCAACACCGTCAAATTGAATTGAATAATGTTGCTTTTTGGGAATATTTATTTTTAGTTCAGAACTGCTGTCAACAACTATAGATCTAGGAAATTTAGTAAATGGGGATATTGGAGTAATAATGATGCTTTCTATACTTGTTTGAACTATAGGCCCACCTGCAGAATAGTTGTAAGCTGTAGATCCAAGCGAAGTTGAAATAATGATTCCATCAGCTCGTAATTTAACATTTTGATCATATACTTCTATTTCAATATCCAAAATTCTTGTTGGAGAATTTTTAATAATTACAATTTCGTTAAAAGCAGGCAAATTTTCATCTTGATTCTGGATTATTGGAGTTCGTTTTTTAATGTTATCAACATTTTTATCTTTTAAAATTTTACTAAAGTCTATATCGTTTAAAGAGTTTACTAAATACCCAATTCTTCCAGACCCAATATTGAGGACAGGTAGGTTTGAAAGCCAAGCAATTTTCATAGCTCTTAATGCTGTTCCATCACCACCAACGCTTATAATAAGATTTGAATTTGTAATCTTTTTATCTAAATTTTCATCAATATTTATAATTTCATATTCAATATCTTTTGAATTCAATATTTCAATAAGAGAATCGTACTGTTTAGATTTCAAATATTTTTTTGAAGTAATAATAGAAATTTTTTTCATATATTTATCTTACACGCTACTTATAATGTTCATAAAATGATTCCAATTTCAGACATCAATCCAGCTAAGAATACTCCCATAGTATCAAGAGCATTTATTATCATTGTTGCCCTTGTTTACTTATTGATTCAGCCTAAAACTAGTAACGAACTTTTCAATTTTTTTTATGAATTTGCTGCAATACCCTGTGAATTATTTCTTAATACACCTATATCAGGAACTCAATTTTATGGAAACGATTGCAGTTTACTAGGAAGTGATTTTGTATTTCCTAATAAAAATTTATACATAAGTATTTTATTTTCTAATTTTTTTCATGCTAATTTTGTTCACATTCTTGGTAACTTATGGAGTTTTTGGATATTCGGAAATAATGTAGAAGATAAATTAGGTAAAACAAAATTTTCTATATTCTTACTTCTCATTGCTTTTTTAAGCATAGGGGTACACACAATTATAAATTTTGATAGTCTTATTCCTGTAGTTGGAGCATCAGGAATTGTATCTGGCATTATGGGAGCATACGTTTACTTGTTTCCAAATGCAAAATTGTTAGTACTTGTCCCATTTGGAATTTTGTTTCCTACAACAATAAAAGCAAGAACATTTATGTACTTTTGGTTTATTTCACAAATATTCATTGCTATTGGCTCTAGTAATATTTCTTGGGAAGCACATATTGGTGGTTTTATTTTAGGATATTTGATAATAAAGCTATCAAGATATAAAAGAAACAACTTCTGAAAAAGATTTTAATTTAATATCTGCTGAATCAGTAGATTCAAAATTTTTTACTCCAGTTTCTACAAGTATTGAAATTGCGTTGATTTGATTACCAAAAAATATATCTGTATCAACTCTGTCACCAATTACATAATCAAAATTGTAATTTAAATCATTACAGTAATTTATATAATGAAGGTCTGGTTTTCCTAATGAAGGTATAGTTATTTCCAAATCATCTTCAATCATTTTGACAACAGCACCATTTCCAGGTAATTCTTCATTCTCAGAAGGAAAAGATAAATCCTTATTTAAACATAAAACTTGTTTTCCATTCTTAATTGCTCTTTTGATTAATTCAATTTCTGTTAAATCTAATTCAGATTTTCTTCCAATCAAAATAAATTCTGCTTGATCTATATTTGTAAGACAAAGATTTATACTTTCTACAAATTGTTTTAAATTAG
>CACHBU010000021.1:0-4857 GCA_902578135.1 uncultured Candidatus Actinomarina sp. | reverse complement strand
CACTAGATATTGAAGAAAACTCTATAAAAACATTTCTTATTGATCGTATAGTTGGCATTAACAAAGAAGAAAATACTAAACCTAAACTATCAACTCGATCAGCCTTAAAGGTCAAATATAAAATACATGATATTAATTTTTTAAAAACCTTAGATAACTCAACATTTAATGTAATTAATGATAATTTAGAAATGAAATTCTATTCCTTTGAAAATGCATTAGATTTTTCATTAAAAAACATACAATACATTAATGCAATAACTCCACTTAAACTTGTTGATGAAATTAAAATAAGGCAAAGTAATCTTTTGGAGATTTTGAATGAGTTTAATTGAATTAGTTATTATTGTATTGCTAGCTCTCGGTTTACTTGATAAATCTAAAGTTTCAAAAGCAATTAAATTTCTTTCAAATAATAATTCTTCAAATAGAGAAATTATAGGTGATGATTCTATTGAAGAAAAATGGGTTTGGTTAGAAGAGGAGTGAAGTGGAACAAAAACCATTTTTTGATCATTTTAAAGAACTAAATCAAAGAATTATTTTATCAATAGTCGTTCTTGTTTCTGCTTTTGTACTCTTTTATATTAACTACACAGATATATACAATTTACTCACAAACCCATTAGTAAAAGCAGGATACACAAAAGCGGATTTAGTAGCTTTTACTATTTATGAAGGATTTCAAGTCAAAATCTCCAACACACTACTCGTATCGTTTATTGGAACATTTCCTATTACTTTCTTAATAATTGCAAATTTTGTAAAACCAGCGATAAATGATCTCAAATCTAGTACTTATGTAATTTATTTAATTTCTTTTCTATTTCTTTTTTACAGTGGTTTATTTGCTGCTTATCTAACTTTTCCAATAGGTATAAAATTTTTATTACAATTTAATGAATCAGAAATTATATTAAGAACTCAAAATTATTTTCAGTTAGTTTCTAGGATATCTTTAATTTTTGGAATTTCTTTTCAAACACCTCTAGTAATTTATTTTTTAATTAAAAAAAACATCATAAAGCTTTCGCTTTTCACAAACAACAGAAAAGAAGTATTTATTTTTGTATTGATTTTCTCAGCCATTTTAACACCAACAGGCGACCCAATAACACTATTTATATTTACAATACCGCTGTATCTTTTAATTGAATTAGTTGTTTATCTAAATAGCAGAAATTAATCATATGTTAGTTTTAGATCAATTTCAAATTGATGCAGTCTCTGATATAAAAAGTAATAATAATGTGCTAGTTGTAGCACCTACTGGTTCTGGAAAGACGCTTATTGCTGAGAAATCTATAGAGTATTATTTAAAAAAAAATAAAAATATTTTTTATACAACACCAATAAAAGCACTATCCAACCAAAAATATAATGATTTTAAAAAAGCAGGAGTTGATGTTGGCCTTTTGACTGGTGATAGAACTATAGACAAAAACAAAGATCTAGTTATTGCAACAACTGAAATATTGAGGAATATGATTTTCAGTAAAGATCAAAAACTAACAAATACAGGGTTAATTATCTTAGATGAAGTACATTATCTAGGTGATACTGAAAGAGGAACAACTTGGGAAGAGATTCTTATTCACGCTGATTTAGATATTAAATTTTTATGCTTATCAGCAACTATTAAAAATAAAAATGAGTTTTTAGAATGGATTGTTTCTTTAAGAGGTCCTACATCTTTGATTGAACACAATCAAAGACCAGTTCCATTAGAGATTTCTTTAGTTACTTCAAATAAGATGTCAAAAAATATTAAAATTTTAAAATCAACAAATAAGAAAAAAGATAATAATAATTCTAAATTATCAAAATTAACCCTTAATAGTAAAAAGCCTAATTTAGATGAACAGATTAATTATCTTGAAGATAAAAGTTTAACCCCGTGTATATTTTTTTATTTTTCCAGAGAAAGAGTAGAGTCCAAAGCAAGACAATTAGCAAATAAACGAAAAGTTGTTGATGAACATAAAATAATTAGAGATAAATTTCGTGAAATATTTGATGACCTCGAGGTATTAGATCATAGTTTATTAAATCTAGATGAACATTTATGGATGTGGTCTAGGGGAGTCGCATTTCATCATGCTGGATTAGCGCCTATTGTAAAAGAATTTATTGAATTTTTATTTCTAAATAAATATATAAATTTTTTATTTGCTACTGAGACATTAGCATTAGGAATTAATATGCCAGCAAAGTCAATTTATTTAGATAGATTAAATAAATATGATGGAATAAAAACAAGATTAATTTCTCAATCAGAGTTTCTACAGTTAACCGGTAGAGCAGGTAGAAGAGGAATTGACGATAAGGGGTATGCTTTTTTATCGTTTGATAAAAATATTAATCCAGAATGGTACTCTAATTTGTTTTCTTTGGAATCAAGTAGCTTGAATTCTGCTTTTTCTATAAATTATTCTTCGATACTCAGTTTGCTAAATATTTACTCTAGAGAGGAATCTATAGAACTTTTAAATAAAAGTTTTTTTGCATTTCAAAATTCATTCAAAATTAGAAGTCTTAAAAATGCATTTAATTCGAAATTACAAGTGCTTACAGATCTTAGTTTTATAAATTCACATATGGGCGAAACTCTTATTGAAACTCACAGAGATCAATTAATTCCATCTATATATTTGTATGAAAAAATAAAGACGGTAAAAACATTTGAATTTTATCTTATGTATGTTTCATCGGGAATATCATCAAATATATATGAGGTCCCTTTAAATGATAAGTTCGATGAACTTTTGAGTTATTTTGAATCAAGTCTCGAAATTTTAAACAAATTAGAAAATAAAAATAATGTCAAAAAATTTACAAATATAAATTTATCCTGGTTCAGTATATTTTATGAATTTTATAAAACTAACAATATTGAATATGTGGTTACTAAATTCAATATCAATATTGGAGATTTTATAAAAGCTGCAAAAGAAGGTTCTGAATTATCTAAGAAACTTTTTAATATCTATCAAGACCAAGAGTTTGATGCAATATATAATATGTTTGACAATAAGCTAATTCAAAAATCTATGTCATGAAAACTATAGTCATAATTCATAATTTAAATTCGAGAGGTAAAAATATCAATGAAGATTATGTTACAGAATTACTAAACAAAAAAGGAATAAAGTTTCATTATTTTCAAACAAAACAAATCTCTGATGTAGATGAGATAATAAAAAAATACGATAATCCATCAGAATTTCAATACTGTTCTATTGGCGGTGATGGTTCATTAAATGCCTTAGTTAACTCACTAATGAAAAACAATATAAATATGCCTGAAGTTTCTTGTTTACCAGGTGGAAGCGGTTCTGATTTTATTAGAACCTTCGCATTGCCTCAAAATATTGAAGAGGCAGTAGAACATTTAAGTTTTGATAATTTTTACGAAGTCGATGTTGGTCTTATTAAGAATAAGACAGATGCTAAATACTTCATTAATGTTTTGAATATAGGATTCTTAGCTAGCACTGTTGAGGTAAGTGAAAAGTTTCCAAATTTATTTAGAGCATTCAGATATCCTTTAAGTTTTTGGATAAAAATTATTACTGCTCGGGCAAAAGAGATGACTATTTCAAATGATAAATATGAATTTAAAGGAATGGCATTTAATATTTGTGTTTGCAATGCACAATATTTTGGAGGTGGATGGAATATATCTCCAAAATCTAGTTTGCAAGATGGTTTGTTTAATATACAGGTATTTGCAGTCACAAAACTTAAAGCAATGCAGATATTTTTTCTTGCTAAAAAAGGCTTGCATTTAAGGGAATCATCAGTCAAATTAAAAAGATTGAGCCAATTAACTGTAAATTCAAAAGATCCAATCGAAATCGATGGTGATTTTTTTGGATATGGACCTGCAGAGATATTTATCAAAAAACGTGCTATACGATTTAAAATTTAGTAATATTTAATCAGCAAACAGGAGATACTTATGGCTAAAAAAGACCAAGAAGAACTTGATGAGCCTACGTTAGAGGACTTAGAAGAAGAAGATTCTGAAGATATTGAACCTCCTGCTGAAGAGGAAGAAAAAGAGGAAGTTGAAACTGAATCTTTAGAAGCAAGAGTAGAAACTGAAAAAAAATCAGTTGATGATGCTGATGAAGCTGAAGGCTCTTTTATGTCAGTAGATGCTGCCGAAAAAAGAAATGTTAAAAAGTCTGATTTGAAATTAGATGAGGTAGTTCAAGACATACAAGCAGATGAATTTACATGTACTGTTTGCTTTTTAGTTTTAAGAAATACTGCGTTAGCCAAACCAAGAGCTAAAGTTTGTGTAGATTGTGTATAATCATTCTGATTTTGGAAAATCATTTAAAATTGTTATAACTGAAGAACCAGACAAAGAAATTAAAGATAAATTTTTTAATGATTTGTCATCAATAGATAAACAATTAATTGAGTATTACAAGTCAATAAATTCTCCTGATGAAAAATATTTCAATTTATATTCAGAGGATAGTCTCATCGGATATTCGAGATTAATTTTTCAACTTGAATATGCAGTGTTATCAGAAATTTATGTTTTGAATGATTACAGAGAATTAGGACTCGGTACTTTTATGCTAAATTCAATTAGGTCGTATTTAGATGAATTAAATATTAAATTAAGAACAATAACACTCCCAAGTGATAGAATTGCAAAAAACTTTTACGAAGCAAATGGAATAACGGCACGTATTTTGCTTATGGAGGAAAAGCGTGATAAAACTCGCTACAGATCTTGATGGAACAATCTATAAAGGTACAAAATTAGTAGAAGGCGTAAAAGATAGTTATGAAAATTTAATAGATAATAATGTTGAAATTTATTTTATAACAAACAAT
>CACHBU010000020.1:0-4905 GCA_902578135.1 uncultured Candidatus Actinomarina sp. | reverse complement strand
ATTAAAACTAGAGTTTGAATCCATGAACAGTACAATAATTGAGTAATGACAAAAAATAAACTAGATTTAATTTTTAAATCTTATGATATTAGGGGCGTGTATGGAGACAGTATAGACCAAGATATAGCATATAAAATTGGCAAAGCTTTTGCAGAGTTTGTTCCAGATGACAGTATTATTGTTGGTCATGACGGGCGAGTTTCAAATATTGAAATGCTCGATGCTTTTACTTCTGGAATTAAATCCATTAACAAGGAAATTATTTATGTTGGATTAGTCCCAACAGATACTGTCTATTCACTATCCGGTTTACTTAAAAAACCAGGGGCAATAATTACTGCTTCGCACAATCCAAAAAATTATAATGGCTTAAAACTCTGTAATGCTGGCGCAATACCAATAGGTGAAAACTCTGGCTTGATGGATATCAAAAAATTAGCCGATAGAAATGTAGAAATACGTATTGAGAAATTTAAAATTAACGACAAATACTTAGGTAATGAATATTATGAACATCTCAAAAACTTAGTATCTCCAGAGAGTATTTCACAAAAATTAAATTTTGGTATTGATGGAGGAAACGGTGTATTTGGTGCGGTATTTGATACTTTAAATAATATATACAAATTCAATGTGAAGTCTATATATTTAGAAGTTGATGGAAATTTCCCTAATCATCCTGCTGACCCATCAGACGAATCAAACTTAACTGATTTAAAAAATCTAGTAATAGATAACGATCTAGATTTTGGAATAGCATTTGATGGGGACGCTGATAGAGGTGTATTTATAGATAATCTTGGGAGAGTTATTTCAGGGAGTATGATGACAGTCTTAATATCAGAATTTTTGTCTTCACAAAAAAATGAATTTAGTGTAGTCCACAATGTAAACGTCTCTCCTCATGCTTTAAAAATGATGAAAAACAATAATGTTGAATTATATAAATGTAAAGTTGGTCATTCCAATATAAAAAAAATGATGCGTGATGTAGATGCTGATTTTGGCGGAGAACATAGCGCACATTTTTATTACAGAGATAACTTTTATGCCGATTCTGCAATTCTCACACTTTTGATATTTTTGAAGATGCTCTCCAATAGTAAACAGAAAATCAGCTCAATAATTGATAACTATAACTTTCCACCTAGTTCTGGTGAAATAAATTTTTCTGTTGAAGATATTAATGAGTCAATCAGCAAAATTGAAAGCATTTTTGAAGGAGAGTTTGATCAAACTGACGGACTTAGTTGTCTGCATAGAAACTTTTGGTTTAATGTCAGGGGTTCAAATACTGAAAATAAGTTAAGAATTAATGTTGAAGCTGATACTCAAGAAATTCTTGATCAAGTTTTAGAAAAAATTTCGAGTAGTATTTAGTTGTAAATGTTAGAACATGTTTTAGATTTAGGTAATCAGTTAAAGACTGATTTAGAGACTTCAGAAGGATTTACTACGGTTGATTATGAAAGAATCCTTATTGTAGGCATGGGTGGTTCTGGAGTAGCAGGTGATGTACTTAAACTTATATTAAATAAACATACCAATATAGATGTAGAAGTTAGAAAAACATATAATTTAACCAAAAACCAAGTTGCCGCCCGACCTTTTTGTTTATTCATTTCGTATTCTGGAAACACAGAAGAAACAATAAGTGTTGCTAAAGATGCAATAAATGAAAATTTAGAATGGGCAGCAATCTCAAGCGGAGGAGAACTTCTAGATTTAGCAACTCAACATAATAAAAAGTTTGTCAAAGTTCCGGATGGGCTTCAGCCAAGAGCTGCATTTGGTCTAATGACCAAAGCAGTTGTTAATTATTTACCAAACCAAACTAAAGAGATTTTTATTAAAGCATGTGAGGAAGCTGGGGATTATATAAATAATTTAATGAAAGACACTTCAAATGAAGTTATTGATATTTCTAAGAACATTGCCAATCAAATAGGATTGAAAACAGCTGTAATTTACGCTGGTTCAGACTTAACCTATTTAGTCGCACAAAGATGGAAAACCCAGATAAATGAGAATTCTAAATCTAAAGCCTATATTGGATTCATGCCGGAAGTACACCATAATGAAATACTTTCGTGGGAAGCTGACCAAGAGGGTTCAAAAAATAATTTTATTTTAATTCTTCTAAGAGGTGATGACTATAAAAAAATTGACAATAGATTCGAATTTACAAAGGAACTTATAGGATCAAAAGTAGACACTATTGATGTTAGAAATATTTCAACTGACAATTTAATTATAGATTTGTTTCATTTAGTCTTAATAGGTGATTTAGTAAGTGTTAATCTTGCAGAAAAATTAGAAATTGATCCGTTTAACATTGATGCTATTGAAAATTTAAAAAACAAATTAAAAGGTTAGGTTATGTCGGCCATAGAAGATTCAAAATTAGCAATTATAGGACATGAAGAAGTAAGTTGGGCAAGCAGACAGATGCAAGTTCTAGAGGAAATAAAAAATGAATTTTCATCAACTAAACCTTTAAATGGCTTAAGCATTGGTGCTTGCATGCATGTAACAAAAGAAACAGCTAACCTAATGCTAACTTTAAAAGAAGCTGGAGCAAATGTAGCTTTGTGTGCATCAAATCCACTATCTACAAAAGACTCAGTTGCAGCTTATCTTGCCGAAAATGATGTAGAGGTTCATGCTGCACATGGAGTCTCTAATGATGAATTCTTTAAACACCTCAACTCTGTTTTAGATACAAAACCAGATATTACAATGGATGATGGGGCAGATTTAGTCACTTTATTGCATACAGATAGATCTGACATTCCAATATTGGGTTCAATGGAAGAAACTACAACTGGAGTAATAAGGCTAAAGTCTATGGAAAAGAATAATAAACTTCGATTTCCAGTCGTGGCTGTAAACGACTCTGACACGAAGCATTTATTTGATAACAGATTTGGTACGGGTCAAAGTGCAATGGACGGTGTTGTTAGAGCTACAGATCTTTTGATTGCTGGATTAAATGTAGTTGTGGTTGGCTTTGGTGATTGTGGAAAAGGAGTTGCAGAGATAGCCAATGGCATGGGAGCAAAAGTTACTGTTGTTGAACCAAACTCAGTACGTGCACTAGAGGCTTTAATGCATGGATATGAGGTTAAAAATAGTATTAATGCTGCCAAAATTGCTGATGTTATTGTTTCAGTCACTGGAAATATGCATGCCCTTGACAAGCAACATTTTGACGTAATGAAAGACGGAGTTGTTTTGGCCAATGCAGGACATTTTGATGTAGAAATAAATTTAGAAAGATTAAAAGAGGATAGTTCAGAGGTTAATAGAGTTAGAGAACACGTTGAAAGTTATAAATATGGTGGAAAAGAAATATTGGTACTTGCCGAGGGAAGACTTGTAAACTTAGTTGCTGCTTCTGGGCATCCGGCATCGGTTATGGATATGTCATTTGCCAATCAAGCTTTGGCAGCTGAGTGGATTAAAGAGAACCATAAAACATTGGAAGCTAAAGTATACACCCTTCCAAGTGAAGTTGATTTGAAAATCGCTGCAACAAAATTAAGACTCATGGGCGGAGAGTTAGAAATACTCACTAAAGAGCAAATCGAATATCTCGACTCTTGGGAGCATGGAACAAGCTAAAATTGAATTTATTTAAAAAAGCACTTTCAATTGGCAGTGGGAAGTTAACTTCTGAACTGAATGGGATTGTTGAAGAGATTAATGAAAAAGAACAATCTTTTGAAAAGTTATCCGATGAAGAAATAAAAACTAACTTTCAGAATCTTGCTGAAAAAATTGTTGATTCACCTTCAGATATTGAGGTAGAAGCATTTGCATATATAAGAGAGGCTGCAAAAAGAACTCTAAATCAAAGACATTATGATGTTCAACTATTTGGAGGACTGGTTCTTCTTAGAAATAAAATATCTGAAATGAAAACTGGTGAAGGCAAAACTCTTGTTTCAACTTTACCAATCTCTTTAATGGCTTTATATAAAAAAGGCGTTCATGTTGTAACAGTTAATGAATACCTCGCAAAAAGGGACGCAGAGTGGATGAGCCCAATTTATAATTTTTTAGGTCTTGAAGTAGGTCTGATTTATTCAAATCAAGATTATGAAGAAAAGATTGAAGCATACAAAAAAGACATTACATATGGTACCAACAATGAATTTGGTTTTGATTATCTCAGAGATAACATGGCAATTTCAAGTGAACAATTAGTTCAAGGAGATTTGTTTTACAGTGTTATTGATGAGGTAGATTCGATACTAGTTGATGAAGCAAGAACTCCTTTAATTATCTCTGGCAAGGTAAGTGATTCAACAAAATGGTACACAGAGTTCACCAAGATTGTAAAAGGAATGAAAAGAGATGTTCACTATGATATTGATGAAGCTAAAAAACAAGTTCATCCTACTGAATTAGGAATTGAATATGTAGAGTCAAAGCTGGGTATCTCAAATTTATACGAAAACTCTCAAACAAACTTTATTCATTATTTAACAGCGTGTTTAAGAGCTAAAACAATATTTGCAAAAGATGTAGATTATATTGTCTCAAATGGCCAAATCAACATTGTTGACGAATTTACCGGTAGAGTTCTTGAAGGAAGGAGGTATTCAGACGGGTTACATCAAGCATTAGAAGCTAAAGAAAATGTGAGAATTCAAGATGAAAACCAAACACTAGCATCAATAACTTATCAAAACTATTTCAGAATGTATGAAAATTTGGCAGGAATGACTGGTACTGCAAAAACTGAAGAAGAAGAGTTTATTCAAATATACAATCTTGAGGTTGTTGAAATTCCTACGAACCTTCCGATACAAAGATTAGATCAACAGGATGCTGTATACAAAACCAATGAAGCAAAACTGAACGCAGTTATTGACGATATCATTGACAGAAATAAAAAAG
>CACHBU010000019.1:0-5040 GCA_902578135.1 uncultured Candidatus Actinomarina sp. | reverse complement strand
AGGGATATTAAAAAATGTACCAATTACAGCTGTTTTAGGAGACCAACAAGCTTCATTATTTGGACAAAATTGCATTACTTCTGGTGATGTAAAAAATACATATGGCACTGGATGTTTTGCATTAACAAACACAGGTTCAGACATAGTATATTCTAACAATGGCTTACTTAGTACAGTTGCATACCAAAAAGATGGTGATAAACCACAATATGCAATAGAAGGGTCAGTTTCAATTGCTGGTGCTGCAGTTCAATGGTTAAGAGATAACTTAAACATAATTAAAGAAAGTTCTGAAGTAGAAGCATTAGCAATGGCTGAAAAAGATAATGGTGATGTGTATTTTGTTCCTGCATTCTCGGGACTATTTTCACCACATTGGGATGAAACTGCTAGAGGTGTACTAGTTGGTCTTTCAAGGTTTTCAAATAAATCACACATAGCAAGAGCTGTTTTGGAATCAGTTGCATATCAATCAAATGAATTGCTTGAATCTATGCAAAAAGATATTGGAATAACATTTGAATCGGTAAATGTAGACGGTGGAATGGTTGTTAACAATCTTCTAATGCAATTTCAATCTGATATATTTAATAAAAAAGTTATTTCTCAGGAAATTAATGAGATTACTGCATTAGGTGCAGGTGCGGCCAGTTTTCTTTTCATTAATAACCTCCCATTAGAGAACATGAATTCATTCATTACTCAATCAAAGACATGGAATCCTAATATTGATAGTAAACAGCGTGAACAATATTTAAACAAATGGAATAAAGCTATTAACAAATCAAAACAGTGGAAATAACAAAAGTATTAATTTACGTTTACGTACTCTTTTTTGTTGGTGCTGGATTAAATCATTTTTTGAATCCACAATTTTATGATGCAATTGTTCCAAGCTTTATTCCATATCCAAGATTTGTACACCAATTTACTGGAATACTTGAAATATTAATTCCTATTCTATTCCTTACTAAATATAGAAAAGAAGCAGCAATAATGATGATTATTCTTCTTGTTATTCTTTATGGTGCAAATCTTTATGTATGGATTAACAATCTTCCATATGGACGCAATTATTGGAATAATCAGCAACATTTTTTTAGATTTTTATTACAACTTTTCTATATTGGAATTGCGTATATTATCTATTTATATGAATGAACTAAAATTTCCTGATAAATTTCTTTTTGGTACAGCTGTTGCTTCATATCAGGTTGAAGGCGGTATTTATAATAATGATTGGACAATTTGGGAAAATAAATCTAATTCTGTTTGCGTAGAGCCATGTAATGAAGCATGTAAGCATTACGAGATGTTGGATCAGGATATTGATCTTCTTGTAAAGCTTGGTATTAAAGCATTTAGGTTTTCAATAGAGTGGAGCAGGGTAGAGCCAAATGAAGGTTCATTTGATAATGATGCTATTAATCATTATGTTGAAAAAGCCAAAAAACTAATTTCTAATGATATTACTCCTATAATTACATTTCATCACTTCACTACGCCAAAGTGGTTATTCAACAAAGGTTCATGGCTGAACCCAAAATCTGATATTTATTTCAATAATTATGTAGATAAACTTATGCAGGTATTACCAAAAGAGATTGTATATTTCAATACAATAAATGAACCAGGAATATTTGCATTCTTTGGCTACTTTTCAACTAACAAATTCCCACCTGGAATAGCTAGCGAAACAAAATTTATAAAAGCATCAGAAAATATAATGTCAGCACATAAAAAAGCATTAAATACAATCAAAAAATATAATCAAAACGCAAAAGTTGGCATGACACATGCTCTACAAGAGTGGGAAGACGAAGATAATAATAAATTAAAAGAATATTTGAAATATCATCTTGAGGATAAATTTTTGGAAGCTTCTGTAGATGATGACTTTATCGGTTTACAAACTTATACAATCGTAAGATATCCAAAAAATATTTTTTTAAAACTATCTAACTCTTTGCTGTTAAATGTTGGAATAATTAGAAAATTTATTTTACCTCGCATTATACAAATATTTGCTGGTAGAAATGGAGCAATTACTAATGAAACACGAACAACAAAAATGGGGTATGAATATAGACCAGAAGCAGTTCTATATAATCTAAAGAGGTTGAAGAAAATATTTCCTAATAAAGAAGTTTTTATTACGGAAAATGGTATTGCAACAGATAATGACGATGAAAGAATTGAGTTTGTTACAACAGTATTGAAAGATGTGCATAAATTTCAAAAAGAGCATAAAAATGTAATTGGTTACTTGTACTGGTCTTTGCTTGATAATTTTGAATGGGATCTTGGCTATCAAATGAATTTTGGATTAGTGGAAGTTGATAAAAGTGATTACTCTCGCAAACCCCATAAATCAGCGTATTGGTTTGGTAATATTTCTAAAACAAATAATTTATCAAATTAAAAGTTAAAACTTAATATATAGCTATGTACATTATTGCGGGATCTACAGGAACTTTAGGAACAGCAATTGTTAATGCTTTGGGAAAAGATAATGAGTTATTTCTTATTGGTAGAGATGAAGATAAATTAAGAGAACAAGCATCTGCTATTAATGCAAATTATCAAGTTATAGATCTTAACAATACTGTAGAACCTAGAGAGTTTGGGAAAATAATAGATACAGATATTGAAATAAAAGGTCTGGTAAATTGTATAGGTTCAATATTAATAAAGCCTTTACATGGCACTTCTATAGATGAATTTAATGACGTCATGACAACTAATTTGTTTTCTTCATATTATTTATTAGCTAGCTTTGCAAGAAAAATGAAAAATGGATCTGCAATATTTTTTTCATCTATTGCAGGTTCTAAAGGATTATCAAATCATGAAGCAATTTCAGCTGCTAAAGGAGGCATTGAAGGATTTGCTAGATCAGCAGCAGCAACGTATGCAAAGGATAATTTACGAGTTAATGTAATCGCTCCGAGCATTATGGATTCAAATATGTCACAAAAAATACTTTCTACCGAAGCTTCAAGAGAAGTATCTAAAAACATGCATCCTATTTCGAAAATCGGTGATTCTGATGATATACTTCCTGTTATAAAGTGGTTACTTAGCCCAGAAGCCAAATGGGTGACTGGACAGACAATTCATGTTGATGGTGGCCTATCAACTGTTAAACCACGGTAATAAGGGGGAGCAATGTCAGAAACGAAATACTTAGAAACTCATGAATGGTATAAAGTTGATGGTAATATTTTTACAGTAGGAATATCTGATTTTGCACAAGGTGAATTGGGAGACATAGTTTTTGTTACATTACCAGAAGTAGGCCAAGAATTCAGTAAGGGCGATCCGATTGTTGAAGTAGAAGCTACAAAAACTGTTGCAGAAGCTTATGCTCCAATGGGTTGTGTTATTACTGAAGTTAATTCAAATTTAGAAACTGAACCTGAATTAATCAACAACGATCCTGTAGGCGATGGTTGGATGGTAAAAGCTGAAATCAAGGAAATGGATGATTCTGGAATGTCTTACCAGCAGTATGAGTCATTTATTTCTTAATGTCTGAATTAAAAACTACTTCTTTATACGACTTTCATTTAAGTAAAAATGCAAAAATGATAGATTTTGCTGGATGGTCTATGCCTTTTTCATATGACGGAACTTTAAAAGAACATCATTACGTGAGAAATTCTGCAGGTTATTTTGATGTTTCTCATATGGGTAGACTTAGATTAAGTTACTCACAAATAGAAGAAATTAACTATTTAATATGCTCTGAGTTAAAAAACTTAGAAAACACTAAAGCATTGTATTCAATCTTCACTTCTGAACAAGGAACTGCAATTGACGATGTTATATTCTGGAAATTTGAAGACGATTTAATTCTTATATGTAATGCCAGCAACACAAATAAAATTAAATCACATCTAGACATTAACTCAATTACTTATGAAGACCTTACTTTGACAACTGATTTAATAGCCATACAAGGTAAAAACGCGATAAATATCATTGATCAAATAATGACAATCCCAGATAAATTTTCAACCTATAAGGAGAATAATTATATTTATGCAAGAACAGGATACACAGGTGAAGATGGAGTAGAAGTGATGATTGATACTAAAGATACAGTGGACTTCATTAACATGCTTGAAACTAAAGGTGTTAAACCTTGTGGATTGGGATCTAGAGATACATTAAGACTTGAAGCTTCCTTACCACTTTATGGTTTTGAATTAACTGATGATATTTCACCAGTTGAAGCTGGACTTAAATGGACTATTACAAATGAAAATGATTATTTGGGGAAACAAATTATTGACAAACAGATAACATCTAGAGACCATAAGCATCTTAAGAGATTTAAATTGAATGCTAAACAAATCGCTAGAACAGGAACTATATGCAGATCTGATGGAGTTGAAGGTATTGTAACGTCTGGAAATATCTCACCGATTTTAGGTTATCCAATTGGGTACGTTTTATTCAAAAGTAATCCTGCTGACAATTTAGTAGAGTTTGATATTCGTGGTAATTTAGTAGAAGGTAATTTGATATATAAGAGGTTTTTAAGATAATGTTTGTACCACATTCAGAAATTGATTTGAAAAAAATGTTCGAAGAACTTTCAATAAGTTCTCTTGATGATTTATTTACTCATATTCCTGAAACTTTAAAATTAAACGATGGTTTAAATGTTCCTGGTACACTTTCTGAGCTTGAATCTATTGCTCATTTTGAATCTGTTGAAGCTAAAAATACACAAAATTTGATTTGTTTTGCTGGTGGAGGTCACTACGACGTTTATTTACCTCATACTGTAAAAACACTAACTATGAGACCTGAATTTATGACTTCGTATACGCCATATCAAGCTGAAATATCACAGGGAATTCTACAAATATTATTTGAGTATCAATCGTTAATTTGCGATCTAACAGATATGGAACTAGCAAATGCATCTCTTTACGATGGTGCTACTTCTGTAGCTGAAGCAATTTCTGTAGCTATAAATAAAACAAAAAGAGATGGAGTAGTTATTTCAAATGGATTTAATCCAAATAC
>CACHBU010000018.1:0-5714 GCA_902578135.1 uncultured Candidatus Actinomarina sp. | reverse complement strand
AATAGAAGGAAAAGTTAATTTTGAAATTAAAACAAATAGTTTAGAAAAAACTCAAATAGACATTCTATTTCAGAAAATGCTCTCTCTTTTGTCACCTCAAGATATTGTTACCTCATTTAATTGGAAAGCAATCCAAGACTTCAAAGAATTATTTACTTGCAATTATGGAATAATACTTGATCAAGAAGATGCATTATTTCAAGCAAAATCTTTATCAATACATGATGAACATTTATTTTTTATGGTTGAGAAAACTTTATTAGATAGTAGGAATTTTGATTTGCCATTTCAAAAGACGGGAGTATGGACAGTTAATGATGAAAAAGATTTTCAACATTTTATGGAGCTAGGTGTATTCGGAATAATTACAGATATTCCTGATACAATGCATATATATAGAAAGTAGATTATGGCAATATCAGATGATTTAAGTACCGCTTTAAAAGAAGCAATGAAAGCAAAAGATAAGCCCAAGCTTGATGCAATTAGACAAGTTCAGACAGAGGTAGCAAAGAAAAAAGCTGAAAAAGGTGAAGAAGCTACGGATGAACTAGTTTTAGGAGTTATTTCCTCTTATGTTAAGAAGATGACAAAAGCAGTTGAAGAGTATCAGTCACTTGGTGATAGAGGCACTGAAATGGCTGAAAAAATTCAGTTTGAAATTGATTTCTTAAGCGAATGGTTGCCTGAGCAGCTTAGTGACGAAGATGTTGAAAAAATTATTGATGAAGTTCTGATTGAGATAGGCAAAGTTGATATCTCCCAAATGGGTAAAGTAATTGGTGCTGTTATGTCTAAAGGTGAAGGTATAGATGGCGCTGTGGTAAGTAGACTTGTAAAAGAAAAATTAACATAAAGATTCCTTAAAACTTAAGATTTTTAAATTAACATTTATTATGTGAAAACTTTTAAAGTAGTGCTTTTTGCTTTTCTCTCAATCAACATAGCCATTTGGTTGATTACCTATTTTTTAAATATAAATTTATTTTCAATTCTAAGAATAGAATCTCCAAATATTGAAATAGCTGAACCTTCATACAAACTTTCTTCTAATGTAGTAAATTCAAATGATCCATATAATGTCGCATTTATACTTTATGATTCTGAATGTAATAGATTTGGTCCATTTAGTTTTGAAGAGGCATTAATTGAGCTTACTAAAGGCTTAACTACAACATGTAGTTTAACAATACCTGATGAGAATGCTGTTTTGATTAATCTACATGAAAGAAGAGATGGAAGTAATACGGGTATTAAAAATGACGTGACTAATTTTCTTTATTCTTTAATTCAAGCTCCAGCTATAAACATAGCCGAGCCATCTTACAAACTTAATTCCAATACTGTCCTCGAAGATGTTTCATATCCTGGATTTGAAGGGGATGAAGATTCTAATCTCAGAATCCAGCTTGCAATATATCAACTACCAGAACCTTTGAGAACAATATTAACTTCCGAAGTAGATGTTTTAAATGGTTGTCATCCTTATGGAGAGGCTTTATTTAATAGATGTGTTTATGGAGTATTTGATCCAGTAGGTTATGGTGCTGATGGAAATTATGGGAATAATTGGGCTATGACAATTTGGATATCAGATAGAGGGATACAATCTGGAAAATTAAAAGATATTCTTATTCATGAAGCTGCGCATGCCTATTCATATTTAGTCTTGAGAGGATGTATTTTGCAAGGTGGAGCTACCTTTAGAGAACTTGCACATCAAAGATATGGTGATGACGAGAATCTAGCAGATGTTTTTGTTTATTATTATGGGGGAAAGTGGACTAACTATTACAAGCTCGACTATCTTCCAGAGCAAGATCGCAAATGGGTAGCTGATATGATTGACTATTGTGGGGTTTATCAAGAAGCAGTTTCAGCATTAACAATTTCTTCATAAAATCTACAAAATTAATTGTTGTTTGACTCAAAATAACATTTATCCTTACTAATTATGAAAAATAATTCATATTCAGTAGCAGTTTTAGGTGCAGGAAATATTGGCTCTGCAGTTATATCTCGATTGTTACAGCTTGATAATGAGGTAATTAATATAAATCTTTCAAAGGTTTTAGTGTCTGATTCTACTAAAGACAGAAGTTTTGATTCAGATCTTACAACTGAGGATTTTAGTGAAATTGCAAATGATGAAAATATTGATTTAGTAATTGAAGTTTTAGGTGGAGTAGAACCAGGAAAAGAGTACATTAAAGAACTCTTACAAAAAGGAAAATCAGTAATTACTGCAAACAAAGATATCATTGCAGATTGTGGTGAAGAATTGATAAAGACGGCTCAGGACAACAATACCTGTTTATATTTTGAAGCAGCAGTCGCAGCTGGTATACCTGTTTTAAAACCACTTATTGAAAGTCTAAGAGGAGAAGAACTCTCAAGGGTTGCTGGGATTATTAATGGAACAAGCAATTACATCCTGACTGCAATGGAAGAGGGCAGCACATACGGTGATGCATTACAAAATGCTCAAGAATTAGGATATGCAGAACCAGATCCTACAAATGATGTTGAAGGTATAGATGCAAAATATAAAGCCATGATTTTATCACTACTGTGTTTTGGTGTATCTCCATCGACTGATGATGTTTACACAGAAGGTATTTCTAAAATTACAAAAGAAGATTTCGATTGGGCAAAAAGACTAAATAAGACCATAAAACTCGTAGCTCAAATTGATAATTGTCAAGAAGGTTTTAATGCAAGAGTGTACCCAGCTCTTGTTGACAGCAAGCACCCCCTTGCAGCTATAAGAGGCGCATTGAATGCTGTGCTTGTTGAAGGTTACAATATAAACCAATTAGTATTTTCCGGACCTGGTGCTGGTGCAGCACCAACTGCAAGTGCGATTATTGGAGATGTTCTTAGCGCATGTCATCAAATGGCAAGTAACCAAACCAACTGGTATCCATTACGAACTCCAAAAACAGGAGACAAAGCTATAAAAGATGTTAATTCAAGTTGGTTTATTAGGCTTTCAGTCAAAGACGAACCGGGTGTTCTTGCAGCTATTGCAAACTTATTTGGAGAAAACAGTGTAAGCATCGAAAGCGTTATTCAAGAAGGAAGAGGAGATAACGCAGAGTTAGTTCTAGTTACTCATGAGGCTGCAGAAGAAGATTTAACTAGCTCCATAGACAGTATTGCAAACCTCGAAAGCGTTAGCTCTGTAACATCTACAATCAGAGTTTATTCATAAACAAGTGATCACATACCATTCAACACGTGGAAGCAAATCAACACTCTCTTTTAAAGATGTTGTCTTATCAGGTGTTGCAGATGATAAAGGATTGTATTTACCAAACGGAACCACACTAGAAAATTTAAGCAATTTAACTCAAGAAGATTTAAGTTATGAAGATTTTGTTAAGACAATATTTATTGCCTTAGATAAAAACTCTGCCAACTACATTGATGATTTATCAATTTATTCAGGTTTTGAAAACTCCCCAGAGCCAGTACTTAGAGAGATTGAAAACAATAAATATGTTATGGAACTATTCCATGGTCCTACAAAATCATTTAAAGATTATGCACTTCAACCGCTTGGTGCAATTGCAGACAGAAGATTGGAAGAGGTCGGTGAGAGAGGATTAGTCATTGTTGCAACAAGTGGAGACACAGGAAGTGCAGCAATTCAGGCTGTTAAAGATTCAAAAAATATAGATATTGTTGTTTTACACCCTCACAATAAAGTAAGCGAATATCAAAGACGTCAGATGACAGAGGTTATTCAAGACAATGTATTGAATATTGCAATCGATGGCTCTTATGATGACTGTCAACAAATTGCAAAAACTCTTTTACAGGAAAATGTTTTTAACAGAAGAGTAGTCTCATTGAATTCAATTAACTGGTTGAGAGTAATGGGTCAGACAGCCTATTATGTATGGCTTACAAAACAATTTACAAATCCTATCAATATCTCAATTCCTTCCGGTAACTTTGGAAATGCTTATTCAGCATGGTTTGGAAGAAGCAAAGGCCTTCCAATAAATGAAATATATTGTGCATCAAATATGAATGATGTACTTACAAGATTCATTGCAAGTGGCACCTTGGAACCAAAGGAAACCATGCCAACTGTCGCACCGAGTATGGATATACAGATACCATCTAGTTTAGAGAGATTGATTTATGATTTAGAGGGAGATACATCATCTTTTTATAATCAATTACAAAGTGAAAATGTTGCAACATTAAGCGAAGATGCAACAAAGAAATTACAAAGTATCTTTTCTTCAAAATCGTTTGATGATGAAATGATTTTGAGAGAAATTAAATACTTCAATAAAAATTATGACTGGATTGTCGATCCTCATACTGCAACAGCTGTTTCGGAGAAAGTTACTTTTGCTTCGAATCTTCCAATTGTTGGAATAGCGACGGCATCTCCCGAAAAATTTAGTAATGTAATCTCCTCCGTGATTTCTTCATTTTCAGTAAAAAACTCTGAAAATACTGAGGATTATATTGTTTGTAGGTCCGATTCTTCAACAGTTGAAAATACAATAAAAGAGTATTTTTAAAAAAATTTTCAATTCTTAAATTAATTAATGTAAGATGCCCATATGGCTGATATCCAACAAGACGGTAGAGCAAGACGACAACAAGATATTTTTGACCTTAATAGGATAAAACTTATCAATACAGCTGTCGATGTCATAAATGAAGTTGGAGATATTAGAGAAGTTACTTTGACACAAATTGCAAAAGAAGCAGGTGTTTCGCCTGCAACAGCATACAATCATTTTCCTGACAGAATGGAAGATGTATTTTCTGCGATTGTTCATTCAAAAATGGATGTAGCTGCAAATATGGGTGCTACTCTTGCAGACAAATCTTTGAGTGTTGATGATAAATTAAAACAGATTCCAATTACATATGCAGAGAACCTCATCAGCCTCGGATACACTGGAAAAGTTTTAATCATTCAGATGTTTAATTTAGTCAATGTAAACAAATGGCTAGACCAAGATCCAGTACAAGCAATTACAGCTTTACTGAGTAATTCTGATGAATATCGGGACAGAGCAGATGAAATTGCTGTGAATATGGCAACCGCATTTAGGGGAGCAATGTTTGAATATGCACTAAATATTGGAGATCATGAGCTATTTAATAGGTATTCAGAGGAGTTTTTCTTAAAAACTTCCGAAAATTTAGTAGAAAACATACTAAAACAGTACTAATTTCTTGAAAATAAGATTTACTTTAAATCAATTCCAGTTAAACTTAAGTTAAGTTAATTAGAACTAAATCTAATTAAAAAAAAGTTGTTGTGTGTGATAAATAAATATTATTTTATATTGTGTTGTCTTAGAGTAAAGACGTTCTTTCACGCCATCAACTATAAAAAAATCACAACAACAACACTTCATGTCCTTTTATTTGCATTAGTATTTATCTCTTCTTGGGCCACACCACAAGAAGAAGCATATGCAAATACGATATGGGAATGTAACGATGCTTCAGAGAGAGCGTATTTCTATAAACTTGACTGGGAGTTTACGGACAACTTTTTTACAATCTCTCAATATGTTGCCACATCAACATCAACAGTTAACTTAAATGAGACACAAATTAGTTTATCTGGCTTAGCGGTAGGCGGAACAAGCATAACTGGTGTAAAAGGTATTAATGGTTTAGCCATGTCACCTGATGGAAAGATGTATGTAACAATCACATCTTCAGCAAAT
>CACHBU010000017.1:0-8109 GCA_902578135.1 uncultured Candidatus Actinomarina sp. | reverse complement strand
GCAAACACCTTTATATTCATCACCTATTTGCACTTCATATCCACCTAATTTATATTTGTATGCTTTTATGACGCAAAATTTATGGTATTTGTATTCGGTTGAATTCCAAATTGACTCAACGTGAGAAGCATCTATAAATTCGAACTTTTCGTTCTCCTTAAATACAATGTTTAATAAATAAAGAGCATCAAAGTAGCTAATATACAATTTTTCGTTGGAATTGGATGCGTAGTAATTATATTCCATAACATATAGATTAATATTGTTAAGTCGTAACTAGTTTAAGAAGTAAGCTCAAATATAAGTATATAATTTGGATATGACTAGACAGGTTAAAAACATTATTGCAATTACTGCTTCCCTCATCTGCATCGGCTTAATAAATAATGCAGGTCAAAATATTGATATTGAGATAAGAGGGATGAATGCATTTACCTTTATTTTGATTACTGCTGTATTGATACAGATTATTTTTTTTATACCTTCTTTTATTTTAAAAACAGAGAAATATTATGACTTAGTTGGAAGTTTGACATATGTTACAACGGTATCTCTTGCATATTTTGCTGTCGAAAATAAAACAATAATAGATTCAATAATTTACTTTTACGTCATTGTATGGGCTTCTAGACTCGGGATTTATTTATTTAGACGAGTCAGAAATGACGGGAAAGATGTAAGGTTTGAAAAAGCCAAAAGACATTTTTTTTGGTTCCTTCAATACTGGATTGGACAAGCACTGTGGGTAGCACTAACCGCATGTGCAGCAATTATTGCAATCTTATCACCTGAAGATGACACACTACCAGTTCTAGCTTTGGTTGGTATGGCATTGTGGCTTTCCGGATTCACCATTGAATCTATTGCTGATTTTCAAAAACGAGCATTTAGAAAAGAAAATAATCCTAGTGAAGCCTTTATTCATACAGGCTTGTGGGCAAGATCAAGGCATCCTAATTATTTTGGCGAGATAACACTATGGACTGGTATTGCTGTTATAGCTTTAAACACCTTAACTGGCATTGAGTACATAACTCTTATTTCACCAGTATTTGTTTATATATTGTTAACACGTATGAGTGGAATTAACATGCTAGAGCGAATTGCAGATGAGAGATACGGTCATTTAGAACAATATAAAAAATACAAAGAAAACACTCCTGTATTATTTCTTAAATTGATAAAAAATAAATAACAAGCCTATAACTATCGCAATTAATTGATAGTAGGGTAGCGTATCAAATCGTAAAAAAAATTATATCCTAAACCAAGTATTCCAACAACATTTACAATTTTTTTGTAAATTTTTCATTTAAAAGTTATCTAGTTTTTCTAACAAAGCTTCTTTTTCACCAGGTAACATATCTACAGTATGGTCACTATTTGGATAGTCTCCTGACTCCACATCGTCTTTAAAACCTTTTATCGCACTAGATCTTTCATTATTTAACTCTATTTTTATTTTGTTACCATCACCCCATGACTTTGCATGTCTTGGCATTTTAATACCAGAAGTTTCGCCGCAAATGTCTTCAAAAAATAAAAACATAACATCTCCACCAGAACCTGAGCCAAGTGAATTAATTACTAATGATGTATGTTTTTTAATTTCAATTAAGGCATCTTCAGCTACACACTCTACTTCAGCACCAAAAGCACCTGCATCTTCAAGTCTTTTCATATCTTTGAGTATTGTTATAGCTTCATCAGCAGTTTTACCAACAGTTCTTATACCACCATACTTAGTTGCCATTGATGGAACCATTCCAACATGGCCTTGTACCTGCATACCTTCTTTAGCTAACATTTCTACAATATCAAAACTTCTTGGCGTTAATACTGAATCTGCTCCAGCCATCATTACTTCAAATGCCCCTCTTAGTATTTCTTCATTAGTAATAAACCTTCCAGCAAACAAAGCAGCTGTTATGAAAGTATTTGGTGCGCCTTTTCTTACATCTTCATACCAATCACTTCCAGTTATGATCATATCTATATTTTCTTTAGCAATAATTTCTGCTTCTTCTTGATTAGCTGCAGTTACTTGTGTCATTTTTTTATTGCTATTTTTATTTTGAATAATGTCACCTACAGTTATATTTCTTTCAACTTGCTCGTGACCAAAAGTATAAATTCTTTTCATTGACTACATTATATGAATCAGATTTTCAAATACAATATTGAAACTAACAGTTATATTGTATAAAAAAACAGCTATATTTCCAGAAGATGAATGTAAAAATTAAAAACAATACGCCAATAATTATTTTGTAATTGTTAACAAATAAATCATCCATCCAATTCCGTTCATCTTTTTTTTGTATTCTTCCTATGTAATTTGTATAAAAAACAATTATAAAAATTGCTATTAATAAGATATAGATCATAAGTTTTAATCTTTGTCTCTTACTGTAGATCCAACTACTAATGCTGCAGAAATTATAATTAGATTTTTTATTATGTATTGCCCTTCAAGAGTCAGTCCAAAAGGGAAGTTTGTAAAACAAATTTCAGGAAATAGAACAAGAGGCAGAAATGTACCAGGCATTTGTATAAACAGTAAAATTAGAGATATTCTAATCAAAGGTTTTATACACATCGTTATCCCAATAATTACTTCCCACCAACCTAATATGGGCACAAAAGTTTTTGGGTTCTCAAACCAGTAAACAGTATTTTCAACTAATTCTTGAGCAGGACTTAATCCAAGTGGCTTTAGGATTCCAAACCAAATATATATAATTCCTAGAGAATAACGAAGCAATGTTACGCCCCATTTTTGCATAAAACTTGTGATGAAAACATCGATGTCATTAATGCTTTTAAAGTTTTTCATACAACAACCTTACGTAAAAAATAAATTTATAAATAATCATTAAATTGTATAAATTTTACTGAACTTTTAAAGGGTCTCCATATTCCCATGTGATACTCCCACCCATGTCAAGAGTTTGTACGTAATGCATGTCATTTTGATTTATTTCAAAATTAAAATCAAAATTCTCTTTCATCCTATCTAAATTTACAGTTTTAGGCAGGACTGCAAAATTTTGTTGAACTGCCCATTGCAGTAAGAACTGAGCTTCAGTGCATTTATATTTTTGTGCTAGTAACTTAAAAGGAGAATCATCGCTCTCACCTAATTTGTACATTTCATCTGTTTTTTTACTATTTTCTCCAACCTTATGTCTCCATGATGAAAGTGGTACTAGACTGCTATAAGCAATAATATCAATATTGTTCTCTCTTAGATACTTAATTAATTCAGGTTTTTGTGACCAAGGATGTATTTCAATTTGATTAGCATCTGGTAAAGGTAAATCATTTTCTTTTAATTCATTAATGTGATTTATTCCCCAATTTGATACACCAATATATTTAACTTTTTCAGTTTCTTTTAGATTCATTAATGATTTCCATTGTTCAATTCTTTTATTTTTCCCATGCGGTGAATGAATCAAGTAAAGGTCAATGTATTCAAGATTTAATCTCTTTAAACTTTTTTCGAAAGACTTTAAAGTATCTTCATAATCTCTTACCCTATCTAATTTAATAAGACCACCAGGCCAAAGTTTTGTAGTTATAAAAACGTCATCTCTTCGTAATTGAGTTTCCTTAAAAATTCTTTTTAATGCCTTTGCAACCCCATCCTCGTTTTTATAAACAGCTGCAGTATCAATGTGCCTATATCCATATTTAATTGCTTCATATGTCATTTTTTCAGCTTCTTCTGATGACATATTATATGTGCCAAGACCAATGCTTGGTACATACTGGTTGGTGCTATTATTCATCTACTAACACTAACATATTTATATGGCTGATAAAGAAATTACAGAAGCAAGAAGACAAGCAAGAAAAAAGAAACATATGCAAAAACGTAAAGGCAGACTTGACTTTAGAACAAATAGAACAGGGAAGAGGAAGTAGTTAACTCTGTTCTGCTTTTAAAAGTTCAGCTTTTTTTTTAACTCCACCTTTTCCACTGTAACCTCCTAATTTTCCATCAGATCGAATTACCCTATGACACGGTATCTGGGGTACATAAGGGTTTTTTCCGCAAGCATTTGCAACAGCTCTAGAACTATTGGGTTTTCCGATTGCAATAGCTAAATCTTTGTAAGTACGTGTTTCACCATATGGAATTTTTGAAATCTCTTTCCATACTTTTATTTGAAATTCAGTTCCTATTAATTTCATATTCGTATTTTAAAGTATTTTATTGTACTTATATATTGCTTGAAGAAATAATATAATTCATAATATTTATTCTTCAATTAATTTTAAAAAATCACTTTCTACAACTATTTGTTTTCTTAATGCTGTAATGTTGAAATAATTATTTGTTTGTAAAGAATCTTTATAATCAATAGTACCCTTCAAAAATGTGTATTTTGTTAGTTGACTAATTGCTCCAAAAGCAACGAAATCATAATGTGCAGAGTCACTCATGTAATAACCTTCTGCAAATTCTTTATTTTTTGTAAAGTTTCTATATACTTCTATTTCACTTATTGAATTTTCCTCATCATTACCGACATACCAATCGTGACTATAAATAAAATAAGTTTTTGAATTCAACTCTATATTGTTAAGTTCTTCAACTATTGGTACAAAAAATGGATCTTGAAGAATTAAAGTTGAACATTTGTTTGATTGGCAGTATAAATAAGCTGAGCCACCACCAGTTGAATGACCAATAATAGAGACATCATCAAAATTAATTTGATATTTTAAATTTTCTACATGATTTAAAGTATTTTGAATGTCTATAGACATTTCTTTCATCACATCAAAAACTTTTGTAGAGGCTTCTGTTGACCCTGTGTTGAAGATAGTTCCACTAGGAAGCTCTGTAAACATAGCCAGACCAGTATGGTCTATAGCTATGACTATAAAACCTTGTGAAGCAATATTTATTAGTTGATCTGTTGCAAATATTTTCTCTCCTGACCATCCATGTGTATAAATAACTACAGGAAGCTCTCCATTTATTGGATCTAGACCTACACCAACATCAAGATAAGATAAATTTAAATGGTTAAAAATATAAGAAGGTAGGTTTATATTCCATGTTCTATTTAAATAATTTATTACAGTTTCTCCCCAGTTTGTAGATGCATTTCTAAATAATTGATTTGGTTCTGTCATATCATTACTTGGATAGTAAATATCAACTAGTAATTCTCTGTTTGTGTTTTCACTTAAGTTACTAATCTCAACGAATGCTGATGGTTGAGGACGTGTTTCTATATTTATATAAATTTCCTCATATCCAACGGAATACTTTTTGTTTTCAATGCTAAATTCAGGGATAGGTAAAAAATAAATAACTAGAAATGACACAATAAAAGTCAATCCAATAATTAATCCACTTATAATTTTTAATAATTTATTTGAGAATGAAAAATTAAAAGTATATTTTACAGCATATAGACATATCAGAAAATATATAGGCATATATTGCCACTTGTAACCTACTGTAAATATTTGGGCAATAGCTGTTATAACAGCTAAATATAGTGAATATAAAAACACTTTTTCAGAAACATATCTATTAAAAATTAATTCCAATGTAAAAAGCAGTATTGCAACATCGAAAAAACTCAAAATTTTATTCCTTTATTGACCGTTGCGTTTATTTTAATTTAATCCAGCTTTATAAGTCCTAAACTTCGGTCCCATTGCAGATAAGTTTTCTTTCATTTCATCAGAAACATCACCTAAAATTGTCATATTTTCAAATGTTGTAATCTCACGGAATTTTAAATTAACAGGAGTACCTATTGCTTTAGTTGCGATTTCTTTAAAACTTTCAGCATTATCAAACTCTTCGATCAATGTTGCTGTATTTGTTTCCTCATTAATATACCATTCAAATTTCTTAAGGCCATCTACGCCTAAGCTTTCAATAAATTGGCACTGTTCATTTTCAATGAAATTTATAAACTCATCTTTTGATTCATAGCTAACATCAATAATTACTCTTAATTGTCCACTATCTTTATGTAACTTCATGTTCTCCTTTACTTATATGCTGGCTTTTATTAAACCTTGAAACTCATGAACAATTTGAGCACCAATTTCATCTGTTGCATCTTTTCTATATTCTTCTAACTTAGATTTGTATTGTTCATATTTTTCTTGTGAACTATAAACTGCGACAGAACCATGTGTAGTGGCATCTATTTCATACCATGTAACTTCTTCAGCAGCACCTTCATCACCTCTTAATTGCTCCAAGCCTTCTTTCATACGATCCCAATCTATATCGTTTGGGTGATTCCACACTGTGTTTACAACGTATTTCATCTTTACTCCTTAAATATTTCAACATATATTTTAGCCTAAAATTGTAAGTGATTCCCTTACAAGTAAGAAGTCACAGTTTCTAATCCTGAAGCTCACACAATTTCTGTATATAAATTTACTTTAAACAGAAAAATATAACTCAACAGCTGTATAGTTAAAGATGTCTTTTACAAGACAATACGAAATTAAGGAGATATATGCCGAAAGGCAAAGTGAAATGGTTTAACTCCACTAAAGGATATGGATTTATCGAACCTGAAGAAGGAGATAAAGATGTATTCGTTCATATCACAGCTGTAAGAAGCGCCGGTATGCAAAATCTTGATGAAGGTCAAGAAGTAGAGTATGACTTAGTAGAAAATAACGGAAAAACATCAGCTGAAAATCTAAAATAGAGGACAGTTAAACTTTTTCAGAACCGGTAGTTATCTACCGGTTTTTTTTTATCCAAGCAGTATTCTTATAGACAAAAGTATTGAGACAATAACCAACACTGGTCTAACAACTTTTTCACCATTTTTAATAGCAAATTTTGACCCGGTATATGCACCTGCTATTTGAGCTACCGCCATAATAAGTCCTAGATACCAGATAACGTAACCTTGAATTGCAAAAACAATAAATGCTGCAAAATTAGAAGAAAAATTTAATAATTTTGTAATCGCTGTGGACTCCATAATATTTGCTCCTTTAATAATGATGAAAGCTAAGACGAAGAATGACCCTGTTCCAGGTCCAAAAAAACCATCATAGAAACCAATCGCAAAGACAACAAGATTAAATAAAATAATCAATTTTTCATTCTTCTTTACACCAGTCGGTCCTTTATTAGTGATAAAGAATATTGCAGCACCTATAAGAAGTATTGGAATTACGGATTCTAAAGTTTCGTTTGAAATCCTACTTACTAGTAGAGTGCCAACACCTGATCCTATGAATGATAAAGCAGTATAAAAATACTTTTTTTTCTCAACAAGATAACCATTCTTGTAATAGTTGTAAGTTGAAGTTACTGTTCCAAAACATGATTGAAACTTATTTGTTGCTAATACATTTAGTGGAGACATGCCCACTAGAAGCATGGAAGGTGTAGTTAATAAACCACCGCCTCCAGCAATTGAATCAATTAATGAAGCAAAAAAAGCAACAACAAATAATATTGCATAAACAGTTGTTTCTTCGTAAATGTACTCCATAGTTTGTCATTTAAGTGTATCTATATAATTTAATAACGTTATAAAATTGGAATATTGTTGTAAGAATAGATTTCAATAATTATTAAAAGGATAATGCAGTAGACATGTTGAATATACAAAATTTAAAATACATCTTATGAAATATTTTGGCTGTATAGATCAGGGAACTACAAGTTCGAGATTTATAGTATTTAATGACAAGGGTCAAATTGTTGCTAGTCAACAACAGGAATTTACACAGTATTTACCAAATGAAGTTTCTGTCGAACATGATCCAATAGAAATTTGGGATTCAGTTAAAAATTGTATTTCAAAAATAGATGATGAATTTTCAATAAATCAATTAGATAGTATTGGTATTACTAATCAAAGAGAAACAACGCTTGCCTGGCGAAAGTCAACTGGAGTGCCTTTACATAATGCTTTAGTTTGGCAGGATACACGCACACAAGATATTTGTGATGAAATTAAGCAAATAGAGGAGTTGTCTGTTGAATTCATAAAAACAGGCTTACCTATAGCAACATACTTTTCTATTTCTAAAATATTGTGGCTTTTAAGAAATGTAGATGAGGTAAATAAAGCAAAATTAGACAACGAT
>CACHBU010000016.1:0-9366 GCA_902578135.1 uncultured Candidatus Actinomarina sp. | reverse complement strand
CGCCATTGCTTTTTGATAGGAATCAAAAATCACTCCGAGTTCAGTTAATGGCCACAATAATCTCTGTGTTATAAATAGCATTACTGAATAGGTTGCTACTTTAATTTCTCCGTCTAGGGCTAAGAAACCACCAATTAAAAGTGTCGCTGTAAATCCAAATAGTATTGCAATTCGAATTATGGGAATAAATGCTGCAGATAGTCTTATTGCATGATAATTTGCACTTTTTACCTCATTTGATGAAAGAGTTATTCTTTCGCTTTCTTTTTTTTCTCTGTTAAAACTTTTTACTGTGAGTATTCCCGTAATAGAGTTCGAAAGATTGGCATTTAAATTTTCTATATCATTTCGAATCTTTGTATATCGTTCTGCAATTCTGTTAGTGAATCTAAGTGAGCCAAAAATAATAATTGGAATGGGTATAAAGGCAAACACAGCAACTAGCGGTGATATATACAAGAATGTTCCACCAATAACAAGAACGGTTGTAGCAGTTTGAACTAGTCTGTTTGCACCGTTATCCAAGAAAGTCTCTAGTTGATTTACATCATCATTGAGTATTGCCATCAATCTTCCAGAAGATTTATTTTCAAAAAAAGCCAAATCAAGACCGAGGACATTGTTAAAAGCATCTGTTCGTAGAGAATGTTCAATATCTTGGGAGATATTTCTCCAAGTAACAGCTGCAATGTAGTCGAATGCTGATTCGAGTCCCCATATTATGAATGTTAAGACGGCGAGTATAATTAACTGCTGTCTTCTGTCGCTGTATCCAAGATTTCCTATAAAGGAATCAGATCCTTCAACCACTATATCTATTGCAATACCAATCAAAATAGGAGGAGCTAGGTCAAATATTTTATTTAGTATTGAATAAATTATTCCTCTACGGACCTTAGTGTCTTGCTCAAGTGCGTATTTAAATAAATCTCTTAAATTATTTTCTTTCATAAATTTTTTAATTATTTACTAATCTTATTTATTCCATCTCTAATTTCTTTTAGCAATAATACCTCTTTTGATTCTGCAGCTACTGCTTCTGTTTCTTCATCAGAAACAATGTCTTCAAAATGGTTGTATGCTTTTATTACTAAAAACATTACAAAGGCAATAATTGTATAGTTTATTACTTCCCCTAAAAAAGCTCCAAAAGAGCCTGCAGACATACCAGATGCAGGATCTATATCTCCAAACATTCCTAACTTATCTAAATTAGGAAGATTTATTATTAAACCAATCAATGGCTCAACTAATCTCTTGGTAAAAACATCAACCAATGACTTAAAAGAAGCACCCATAACAAACGCCACTCCAAGTTCAACAACATTCCCTCTATTGATAAAATCTCTAAATTCTTTAATCAAAATTCCTCCTATTGTTTTTATAAATAATAGAATACATGTAATCTAATAACCTATGAGAAAATTTTTACTTACTTTATTATGTTTAGTTTTAATAACCTGTTCATCAGGATCTGGTGAAGAATCTGTTTCTGAAATCCAATCAGAAGAAATTACAACTACTGAAAGTACTACAACTACATCTACCTCTACAACAACAACTGTTTATGAAGAGCCCCCTTTTGCAATTGATGAGTTTGGGTTAGAGATTCAAGAACCGCCGACGGAAATCAAAGAGCAATTAGCTGAATTAATGAAATTTATTGAGAGAAGAACAGGTTTAGAATTTATAGAAGAACCTCTTTATGATTTTTATACTCTTAACGATTATCAAGAATATAATGCTCTTTCTTTTCTAGACGATTTTGAAGAAGATTATGAAGAGGGTGAGTGGGAAAGAGCTGTACTTTCAGAGAACATGTGGGGTTTAAATGATTTCTCAGCTGACCAACTTTTAAATTTACAAGTTGAGTTCCAACGTTGTTTTTCTGCTGGTTCATACAATTTATTAGATAAAACGCTAAGAGTTCCAATAAAATCAGGTCAAAAAAAGCTTAATTTTTATGAACAGAGAGTAGTAATCCATGAACTGGTTCATTCCTTACAGGGTATGCATTTTGAGGTATCTGAGTGGTATCAAGAGATGGATGACTTAGATGATTTCTCGAACTACCCAGGAATCAGAGCATTAATGGAAGCTCAAGCTGAATGGGTAGAAGCAAAATGGATTGATAGTTTAGATGCATATGACCGTCAAACGATGCAAGCACAGATTCCGAATATTTCCTGCAGGGTTCAGCTTCCAAATTATTTTTATATACCGTCAGACTTGTATTACACCTATGGTCCAATACTTTCAAGAGAAATTATCAACAAAGGAAAAATGGTAGCTTTAAATGACGCACTAGGTGAGTATAAAAGAACCGGCTTAACAAACCTCCCAACATCAGAGCAAATATATTCCCCTGAAAAGTATTTTGCTAATGAAAGATATGATGTCATCGAAATTGCTGATGTTGAAATTAATAATTTTGAATTAATAGATGAAGGTACCATTGGATCTTTAGACCTAGTTTATCTCTTACAAGACACCATTGGACCTATCCCAGCAATTACTGCAGCAGTTGGAATCGGGGGAGGTTCATGGAAAGATTACGTAGATTCATCTGGCAATTTAGTAATGACTGTAAAAATAAGTGGCGATACTTCTGCTGACCTTGATGAAATATATGATGCATATATTTTATGGGGAGATACCCAAAAAAGATTTACAGATGTAGTTGAACAGTACAACGGAGTAATATATAAAGGCTCGACCAACGTATGGATTTCAAAGCAAAATGGTTTTGTAAAACTGGTACTTTCCCAAGACTTAAACATTATTGATGAAATCTCATCGCAGCTTGGTGATCTATAAACAAAGTGGGTACTCTATATATCTGCCCAACCCCAATTGGAAATTTAGACGATGTATCACAAAGACTCCTTGATGTATTAAACAATGTCGATTTAATTTATTGTGAAGATACAAGACGTGCAAAAAAACTTTTAAATCATTTTGGTATTGAAAAAGATATAGAGTCTTACTTTATTGGCAATGAAGTCAATAAAATTGAAGATATCAAAAGTCATTTAGGAAATAATTTAAACCTAGCTCTTATTTCTGATGCAGGTACGCCTTTAATTTCCGATCCAGGTAATAAATTAGTAGAGAATGTAATTAAGGAAGGATTTAGAGTTGTATCAATACCCGGTCCCTCAAGTGTCCTAGTAGCTTTAACTCTTTCTGGATTCGACATTTCAAATTTTCAATTTTTAGGATTCATACCTAAATCAGGAAAAGAAAAAAGGGAATTCTTAATAAAGTTATTAAATGCTCAAATGCCAAGTGTCTGTTTTACTTCTCCAAAACGTGTAATAAAAGATCTTGATTATTTTGAAAAAAATGGATTGAATTCACAAATAACAGTTTGTAGGGAATTAACAAAAAAATTTGAAACAATTCACCGAGGCGATATTACAGAAGTAAAACAAAAGCTTAGCTCAGATAATCTCAAAGGAGAAATAACACTCGTCATCGCACCTAGTGAATTAAATACAAATGTAAATTTTGAACTAGATTCTGCATTAAAAATATTATTAGATAATGGTGTTCCTAAAAGAGATTTAGCAAAAGCAGTATCTCTGATTACGGACATTCCCGTAAACGAAATATACAATAAAATTAAAGATTCTTAATATCTTCAATACAATTAGAACATAGAAATTTATCTTTGAGTTGATATGTAACATCTTTGGATCCACATATAGAACAAGTTTGATAGCCCTTTGTAATTATTAGCTTTTTATCTTCTACATACATTGAGATTTCACTATTTGCTTCAACATCAAGAGCATTCCTAATGGATTTTGGAATCACAACCCTGCCAAGATTATCAATTTTACTTCTGTTACCTTTACTCATAAATGTATTTAATCCTATGCTTATGTAGTAGTGAATAAAAATAAAACATTAGAGCAATTCAAATGGGTAGACACGCATTGTCATCTTCAGCTTTGGAGTAATGAAATCGATGAAAAGGACCTATTTAATCTTGAGTATTTAGTGATTCCAGGTGTTGATGTGGAGTCTTCATTAAAAGCAAAGCAAGTTTCTGATAGTTTAAAAAAATTGTCCTATTGGTCAGCAGGCTTGCATCCACATCAAGCCAGTGAATTTGAAACGTTAAAAAAATCACTCGATGCTTTATTTATCGAAGCAGACTTGATTGGCGAAACTGGACTTGATTACTACCGCAATTTATCATCAAAGGAAGATCAGATAGGTAGCTTTCTCTACCACCTTGAAGTTGGTGACAAGCTTTCTAAACCAGTAATTGTTCATTGCAGAGATAGTTTTGCTGATATTTATAAAATTCTTAGTGAGAGAGAAAGCAACAAAAAAATTATTCTACATTCATGGACTGGGGGTAATAAGTGGACTAAAAAGTTTGCAGAGCTTGGTGTTTATTTTTCTATATCTGGAATTATAACTTACGACACTGCTCAAGATTTGCAACTAGCAGTTAATAATATCCCATTAGATAAAATTTTAGTTGAAACAGACATTCCTTATCTAGCTCCCGAACCTTATAAAGGACAAAAAAATAAACCGTTTTATATTATGTATACTGCTGAAAAAATTTCAAAAATATTAGATGTATCTCTGAATGAGTTTTCAGAACTGACTAAAAAAAATACTGATAGATTATTATCTCGAGATTTAAATGAGTGAACAAGAATGGGTTGAAAAATTAGAATCGAAGCCAAATTATAAATTAGGCCAGAATTTTTTAATTGATTCAAATATATCAAGAAAAATTACAAAATTAGTTCAGGGACAATTAGCAGATCCAATAATTGAAGTTGGCCCTGGCACTGGATCTTTAACTAGTGAATTATTAAAGGACAATTATAGAATTAAAGCTGTAGAAATTGATGGGAATCTTGCAGAGATTCTAAATGAAAGATTTATTGATGTACCTAATCTAGAGATCTTCAATGAAGATGCAATGGAATTTGACTACACACAACTTCAAGGTCCATGGTGGATTTTTGTATCGAATTTGCCTTACAATATCGGAACAAGATTGTTGGTTAAATTGATAACTGAAGTTCCTGTAATTCATAGATATGTTGTCATGGTTCAAAAAGAGGTTGGAGATAGAATTGTTGCGAATCCTGGTGGAAGAGAATATGGTGCTCTATCAGTCTTATTTAAATTATTTACTGAATCTAAGATTCAATTTGATGTTTCAAAAAATTGTTTCTATCCACCACCAAAAATTACTTCTTCTGTTTTAACTATTCAAAGAGAGACTATCTTGGATGAAGAAACAAGAATTCGAGCATTTGAAATTTCCAAAATTGCTTTTCAACAAAAAAGAAAAAAAGTGAGAACATCACTCAAATCAATAATCTCTGAAGACCGTCTTGTTGAATTAGGAATAGATCCTAATAATCGCGCAAGTAATTTAACTCCTGAAAATTATTATGATATTGCAAAGGACATATTGTGAAAATATTAACTTCAGCAAAAATCAATCTTAATTTAAAAATTCATGATGGCTTACAAGATAATTTTCACAAGATTGAATCAGATATTATTCCTGTTGGTATTTTTGATGAAATAGTAATTAAAGAAAGTCAAAAAGATCAGATTGTTTTTAATATTGACAAATTAAATTATGAGTTAACAACGATTCATAAATCTTTATCACTAATGAGAAAACTCAATCCTTCTTTTGATAAGTCCTTCGAAATCAAAGTTGATAAGCAGATACCAACAGAATCTGGACTTGGTGGAGGAAGTTCAAACGGTGCAGCAATAATTAATTTCCTCCGTTCAAATTATGGATTATCAATGCCTTCTTATTATGATGTTGTGAAGCAAGTTGGAAGCGATGTTCCATTCTTCATAAATAAACAACCAGCAACTATATCAGGCATTGGTGAAAATGTCCTAAATCTGAATGACACTCCACAAATGAAAATCATTATTGCTGTTCCAAAAAACGGTTTAAGTACGAAAGAAGTCTTTGAAAAATATGACGAAATACAACCAAAGGACACTGAAAAGTATTCGTGGAATGATATCTCACTTTTTAATGATCTCTGGAATACATCTCTAGAAATCTATCCAGAACTTAATGCAATAAAACAAAATCTTGAAGAGAGATATAACAAAAACTTTTTTATGTCCGGTAGTGGGTCGGCTCTTTTTTCATTGTTTGAAGAACATGAAGAGATTGAAGAAATAGATTCCGAAGAATTCAATCTTAGATATTTCTCAATAACTAAGAAAATTGATTGTAGTTTCTCTCAAAATGACGATTAGAATATATTTGCATAACAATTGGGGGATGGTGTAATTGGCAACACAATGGGTTTTGGTCCCATCGTTGAGGGTTCGAGTCCTTCTCCCCCAGCTATCAATTTTGAAATGAATGTATCAGGAGTAATATTAGCCGCAGGTAAAGGGACTAGAATGAAGTCCAATTTACCAAAAGTCTTACATTCTGTTTTAGGGAAAAAATTAATTTCGTACGCTCTAGAGGTTATTGAGGATATAAATACTAAATATGTTGTAGTAGGGCATGAAGCTAAACAAGTTATGGAAGCTCTGCCAGAATCACTTAATTTTGTTATCCAAGTGGAGCAAAAAGGTACAGGACATGCAATTTCAATACTCTTAGAGGATAAAAAATTTGCTAATGATACATCTGAATATATTCTTGTTCTTCCAGGCGATGTACCAATGATCAATAGCAGTGATATTAAAAATCTAATTAAAAAAGTAACTGACTCTAGTTCAACAATTGGCTTTCTTACATCTAAAGTCTCTAATCCATTTGGATATGGAAGAGTTATTCGACAAAATAGACAAATTAAAATTGTTGAGGAAAAAGACTGCACAGAAGAAGAGAGGTTGGTTGATGAAATTAATTCAGGAATATATTGTTTTGAAAAAGAATTTCTCCTTGAGCAAATCAACAATTTGAATACCTCTAATGCGCAGGGAGAATTTTATATAACTGACTTAATAGGTATTGCAAATAATGAAAAAAAAGATATTGTTATAGTACAAGTAGAAGAAGATTCAATAAGAGGAATAAATTCTATGGGCCAACTAAATGAAGTTGAAGACGCTCTGTTAAAGCAAACAATACAACAATTCATGGACGAAGGTGTTTACTTCCAAGACCCAACCTCGACATATATAGATTCAACTGTAAAAATTTCTGCTGGTACAAAAGTTTACGCAAATAGTCATTTAAAAGGTGAAACTGAGATAGGTCCTGATTGTGAGATTGGACCTAATGCTCAAATTAATAATTCAAAAGTTGGTAAAGGTTCAAAAGTATCAAATTCAGTGGTAGACGATTCAATTATTGATACTGGAGGTCAAATAGGACCTTTTGCCCACATTAGACCTGGTTCGGAACTAGGAGAGAATGTGAAGGTTGGAGCATTTGCTGAAACAAAAAAATCAAAAATTGGTAAAGGAAGTAAAATTCCTCACCTTGCGTATGTAGGTGATGCAGAATTAGGAACAGATGTAAACTTTTCTGCAGGAGCAATAACAGTCAATTACGATGGTAAAAATAAACATAAAACTGATATTGAAGACGGAGCATTTATTGGATCAGATGTCATGCTTGTTGCTCCAGTAACTATTGGAAAAGAATCAATGATAGGTGCAGGTTCTGTAATTACAAAAGATGTTCCTTCAAAAGCGTTAGGTATTGAAAGAAGTGATCAAAAAAATATAGATGGCTATATGGATAGAAAGAAAAAAAATGATTGAGCAACCTGGCAAGAAAAAAATGCTTCTTTTTTCAGGTTCATCAAATGTTGAACTTGCGCAAAAAGTAGCTTTAAATCTTGGAACTGACTTATCAGAAGTAGAGAGAAAAGAATTTGCTAGTGGTGAGATTTATTTGAGACTTGGTGAGAGTGTAAGAGGTGCAGACTGTTTTGTTATGCAAAGCCATTCTGGTGATATCAATAGAACAATTATGGAACAATTACTCATGATAGATGCTTTAAAACGCGCTTCAGCAAAACGAATCACAGCTGTACTTCCTTTCTATCCATACTCAAGACAAGATAAAAAAGCACTACCTAGGGAACCAATATCTGCAAGATTAATAAGCGATATGTATGTTGCTGCAGGTGTTAATAGAATGGTATCTATCGACTTACACACTCAGCAGATACAGGGATTTGTTGATCAGCCATTTGACCATCTAACTGCTATGCCACTTTTTGTTGAATATTTTAAAGATAAATTTGATGGTCCAATTTCTATTATTTCGCCTGATGCAGGTGGAGTAAAGAGAGCAACTATATTTGCAAAACATCTTGATGCGTATGTAGGTTTTGTACATAAAAAAAGAGATCCAAAAATACATAACGAGGTAAAGTCTTTCACGATCATTGGTGAAGTTGAAGACAGACATGCAATACTACTAGACGACATTATTGACACTGGAGGCACTATCGCAGCCGCTTCAAGAATTTTAAAAGAACGTGGAGCTTTATCTGTAAATGTAGCAGCTACCCACGGTATATTTTCTGAGGGTTCATTAGAAAAATTACAAGATGCTCCAGTAGATAAAATAGTCGTCACAGATACTTTGTTGCAGAATGGAAATCCTGAAAAATTAGGAAATGTTGAGTCCCTAAGTGTTTCTCCAATAATTGCAAGTGCACTAACATCTATATTTACTGATGACTCAGTCTCAGCATTATTTATGGGTGAAAACGTTTTATAAGGAGAAAAAATGGCGGGAACTTTGAAAGCAAGAATTTATATGGTTGGCTCAACCTCAGCTATAGAAGTTGATATTAAAAATAAAGAAAAATTCTTAGATGAAATTAAAAATTTAACTTCTGCAAATGAATTTTATATTCATAAAGATGATGAAGGTGAAATTGCAGTCAATACATCATTAATCCAGATTATTGAATTCTCAGATGACGGTGAAAATAAAAGGGGAGCGGGCTTAGTTTCTAACCGTTGATAACTAGACCGGTTTTACGATACTGTCTTCTTATTGATTTTCTCTCATCTTCAGTTGTTCCGCCCCAGATACCAGAGTCTTGATTAGTTCTTATAGCGTATTCAAGACATTCAGTGACAACAGGGCACTCCATGCATATTGCTTTTGCTTCATTAGCTTGTTTCATTGCTTTCATTGAAGATCCAACAGGAAAAAACAGATCAGTGTCAGAGTAGACACAGCCACCCTCTAACATCCAATCTTCTTGTTCAAATTCCATTTTTAACATTTGCACATACCTTATTACTTTGTGAAATATTTCACAAGCTTGACAATTAATAGTACTCAACTTTAATTTATATGGAGGCATTTTGGGAAAAATTTTTGGACATAGGGGTCTGCCCCATATTTATAGGGAAAAT
>CACHBU010000015.1:0-9694 GCA_902578135.1 uncultured Candidatus Actinomarina sp. | reverse complement strand
TACAAATTATCTAGAAGATGAAACATTACAGAAATACGAAGATATAAAAAATATGCTAAATAATATTAATATTCCTTACTCCGAAGATCATAAGTTAGTTAGAGGTTTAGATTATTACAATGATTTAACTTTTGAATTTGTAGCCGATGGTGTAGTTATTGGCGGTGGTGGTAGATATGATAAATTGTCACAAATACTTAACATAGGTCAATCTCAAGGAGTGGGTGTCGCTTTCGGAGTAGACCGTATAATAAACCAACTTCAACTTGATACTCATAAAGAAAAAATATTTTTAATATCTCAATATGAAGAAGAAATGTATGATATTTCTGATGAATTAGATAAAAATCATGTACCTTATGAAGTACCTATAAGATTCAGTAAGGAAAATACTCAGTACAAAGAAGCTATAAAGAATAATGCGACATTAGTAATTAATTGTTCTGAAAAAACTATTAAGATTATCAGCAGCAATAAAGTTGTACCATTCGACATTAATAAATTAAAGGAATTAATTTGAACATTAACGAATTAGTAAATGCAAAAAACAATGCTGAAGTTCAAAATGTTAACGGTTGGGTTTCATCTATAAGAGATCATGGGGGACTTACTTTTATTGATCTTCGTGATTTTTATTCTTCTATACAAATTGTTTACGAGCAAAGCAAAAATATGCCCTCTGATATAAAGAATGAATATTACATTTCTGTATCAGGTGTATTTAAAGAGCGAGATAAAGAACTAGTTAATAAAAATACTCAATTAGGCATGTATGAGATTCAGGCTTCTGAAATAAATATTATAAATAAAAGTAAGACTTTGCCATTTCAAATAGATAACAATATTGATACTGACGAAAGTATAAGATTGAAATATAGATATCTTGATTTGAGAAGACAATCTATGAAATCAAACATAGTCGGCAGATCTAATACTTTTAAATCTATAAGAAAGATTATGGACAAAATGGATGTATTAGAAATAGATACACCTACTCTTATTAAATCAACTCCTGAAGGTGCTAAAGATTTTTTAGTACCTTCGCGTAAAAACAGCAATACTTTTTATGCCTTACCACAATCACCTCAGATGTATAAGCAACTATTCATGATTGCTGGATTTCCAAATTATTACCAAATTGCAAAGTGTTACAGAGATGAAGACTCAAGAAAAGATAGACAACCTGAATTCACTCAACTGGATGTAGAATTTTCGAATGCTAATCCTGAAATAGTTAAAAAAAATATTGAAACTATCGTTAAATTTGTCTTTAAAGATGCATACGATATAAAAATAGATTCTGCATTTAAAAATATGACTTTTTCTGAAGCTATATCTTTGTATGGAACTGACAAACCTGATTTAAGAATTAAAGAAACGATAAGTGATTGTACTGAAGTTTTTAAAGCGACTGAAATTAATTTTTTGAGTGATATTTTAAATAAAGAGGGTGTAATCAGATTTTTAAAAACTGATGATTCGATTACTCGAAAAATAATTCACCAGTTAGATCAAGAATTAAAAGAATTAGGTTCAAATGGTCTAGGCTGGTTTAAGATTGAAAACAAAGATATATCAGGTCCTTTATCTAAATTAATTTCAGAATCAGAGAAAGAATTTCTGATAAGTCAAGGAAACGGGGTATTTCTTTTTCAGGCTGGACAAGAGATGGAAATAGCACCATTTCTTGATCATATAAGAAGATATATTTTTAAACCTACCACCGAAGAACAGTTTACTTTTTGCTGGATTGATAATTTCCCATACTTTGAAATCGAAAATGGTAATTTACAACCATCTCATCATCCATTTACAGCTCCAACAAATGAAGACGATTTTATTGATAATCCAGAGCTTTCGACAGCTTTACATTACGATTTAGTTCTTAATGGGGTTGAGCTTGGATCAGGTTCTCAAAGAATAAGTAATCCAGATTTACAACGTATTGTTCTTGAAAAATGGGGTTTAAGTAATGAAGAAATTCAAGATAGGTTCGGTTGGTTTTTAGAAGCACTTTCATATGGAACACCACAACATGCAGGATTTGCTATAGGCATAGATAGATTGATTGCTGAAGTATATAATCAAAATTCAATAAGAGATGTAATACCATTTCCTAAAACACAATCTGGACTAGATCCACTTACTGATGCGCCTTCATATATCAATGAAAATATATTAGAAGAATATAATTTAAAGTACATTAACAAAGATGAATAGTAACCAAATAAGAACAGAGTTTTTAAATTATTTTGAATCTAAAAATCATGACGTTATCAAGTCTGCATCTTTAATACCTCACGACAATACTTTGTTATTCACAGCTGCAGGAATGGTACCCCTAAAAGATTATTTCTCTGGAAATAAAGTCCCTGATAATCCAAATATGGCTTCTTCACAGAAATGTATAAGAACAATTGATATTGATATTATTGGAGATACTGACAGACATCTTTCATTTTTTGAAATGTTAGGAAATTTTAGTGTTGGAAAGTATTTTAAAAAAGAAGCAATACGTTATTCGTATGAATTTATAACAGAAGTTTTATCAATTAATCCAGAAAGATTATGGTTCACAGTTTATAAAGATGATAAAGAATCTTTCGATATTTGGCTCAATGAAATAGGCGTTCCGGAAGAAAGAATACAGTATGGCGATAAAGATAATTTCTGGCATATGAATATCCCTGGACCCTGTGGGCCTTGTTCAGAAATTTTTATTGACAGAGGATCAAAATATGGACCAGATGGGGGACCAATTGGAGGGGGAGAAGACCGATTTGTTGAGATATGGAATCTTGTATTTATGGAATCTATACAAGATAAACCTTTTGAAGTAGTAGGAACATTACCAAGTAAAAACATAGATACTGGTATGGGTTTAGAGAGAATTGCAATGATTATGCAAGAAAAAGAATCTTTGTTTGAAACAGATTTATTTAATTCAATACATAAAGAACTATCAAAAAAAATAAAAAACTCAGATGCTAAATACGAAAAAATTATTTTAGACCATATAAAAGCATCCACTTTTATGCTTAGTGATGGTGTTGTTCCTACTAACGAAGGTAGAGGTTATATCTTAAGAAGACTCATTAGAAGAGCTTTAAGAGCTTATAATAAATTAACTGATGAGCCATCATCACTCGATTTTCTTATCAAAGAAGTTACAAAATTGTACAGCGAACCTTATCCTGAACTTAATAAAAATATTGAAAAAATAACAAAATTATTTAAAACTGAAGAGGATTTATTCGGCAAAACATTAAATAAAGGTATCCAAGAAATTAATACAATTCTTGAAACAGGTGAACTATCTGCAAAACAAGCTTTCTATCTATTTGAAACATACGGTTTTCCTTTTGAATTAACGCAAGAAATTGCTCTTGAGAACAACATAACTTTAAATGAAGAAGATTTTCAACAATATTTTGAAAATCATAAGATTAAATCTAAAGGTTCTTCTACTAAAATAGACCAAAATATGAAATTAGATATAGATTCCAATGATTTTTGTGGATATGAAACAATAGATACCGTATCTGAGATATATCATGTAGAACCTCTAGAAAATAAATCTATAATATTTACTAAAATAAATCCATTCTATTTCGAAGCAGGTGGCCAAATTTCTGATGAAGGAAAAATAAGCATCTATGAAAAGGAGTATTTTGTTGAGAAAGTTGTTCAGAGTGAAAATGGAGCTACAGGCTTAGTTGTCGACATAAATAATGTAATCATAGGTGATGAAGTTCAATTAACTGTAGATGATTCTTTTAGAAATGCAGTTTCTAAAAGTCATAGTGCAGCACATATTGTACATTCTGCATTAAGAAATATTTTAGGGGATCATGTTGCACAAGCCGGTTCTAACGTTGCGCCTGGTAGATTTAGATTTGATTTTAGCCACACTCAGAAAGTCTCTGATGAGGAGTTGTCAGATATTTTCGAAACAGCAAACAAAGTAATTTTTGATGATCTCGAAGTTAATACAAATATTATGAATATTGATAAAGCTAAAGATGAAGGTGCTTTAGCATTTTTTGGCGATAAGTATGAAGACGATGTGAGAGTAGTTAATATTGGTTCATTTTCAAAAGAATTATGTGGTGGTACTCATGTTAAAAATTCTCATGATGTTGGTTTAGTTGTATTAACTCAAGAATCTTCAATTGGTTCTAACTTAAGACGTGTAGAAATGTTATCTGGCTCACATGCTTATGATTTCTTAAATACAGCTTATAAATCTTATCAAGATGTTGCTGATATTCTTAAAGTACAAACTAGTGAAGTATCAACTAAATTAAAACAAAACCTTGAAACACTTGAAGAATACAAATTAAAAATATCGAATTTTAGAAAGGATGAGTTAACAAAGTTAACACAAGATTATTCTTCTAAATCTTCAAAGATTGGTAAATACAATGTAATCGTTGAAACCATTTCTTTAGAAAATTCCAATGAGTCTAGAGAAGTTGCTTTAAATATAGTTAACAACTTTGATGTTGATATTTGCATATTATTTTCAAATATATCTGGTAAAACTACAATCGTTGGCTCAACTAAACCAAGTATTGATCTTGATATCTCAATAATTACCAATGACCTATCATCATTGTATAGTGGAGGAGCTTCAAAAGATCCAAATCTATCTATAGGTGGAGGTCCTGGCAAATATGATACAGCTAAAGCAATTAATGCCGCTAAACAATTCTTAACAAAATTAATTTAAAGTGAATAATTTATTATCAATAGATTTTGGCGAACGTTATATGGGATTTGCAATAAGAACAGTTAAAACACAGATACCTATACCAATAGAAGTCGTAGACATTAAAAAGGATAATATTGCAAACAAAATATCTACATACGTCGATTCCTATGATATTAATAAATTTATTATTGGCTATCCATTAGGTATGAATCTTTCTGAAAATAGAATGACTAATAATGTTGATAATTTTATTGAAGAAGAATTAAAAAAATATAATTTGCCAATTTCAAAAATAGATGAAAGATTCACTTCTGAATTAATCAAAAATAGTAAAAAAGACAGAGTTGATGATTTGTCAGCATTAGAGATATTAGAAACTTATATTAAAAATAATGATTAAATTTCTATTTAAAAACAGAACGGCTTTACAAATATTTCTTGTAACTACTTTTTTATTGGTTGGGTACAATGTTACAAATTCAATTGCAGATAATGTAGAAATTAACACAATTGATGGATCTCAAAATATTGATGATTTACAAATTATAAACGTAAATATTCCCCAAGGGAGCTCTGCTTCTGAGATATCTTCTATCTTAGATTCAACTGGTGTAATAACTTCTAAACTTGCCTTTGAGCTATATTTACGTAATGAAAATCTTACTGATAAATTAAGATCAGGCACTTATGAAATACCAAATAATTTAAATTTTGAAGAACTTACTTCAGTTCTATTAAAAGGGCCACCTCTTAAAACATATACAATTACAATTCCAGAGGGATTATGGCTGAGTGAAACATTAGAAACTGTTTCGGCTCAAACAGGTTATGATGTTATTCAACTTGAAAATTCACTAATATCAGGAAGCGTTAAGAGTTCATATTTACCTGATAATGATTTTTCTAAATTACAAAATTGGGAAGGTTTACTTTTTCCAAACACTTACCAAATAGATATTGAAGCTAACGGTGAAGATATTTTGCAAATTCTTGCAAATGAATTAGAAAATAGATTTGAAAATTTACTTTCGGCTAACTCTATACCTTCTTGGATATCTTCACCAAATGAGTTCTTTACTGTTGCAAGTTTGATTGAAGCTGAAGCTAAATTAGATGAAGATAGACCATTGGTGTCTTCTGTTATTAGAAACAGACTTGATCAAAATATGCTTTTACAAATAGATGCAACTGTACTTTATTCATTACAAAAAAGAAAAACACAAGTACTGTTAATTGATTTACAAGTAGACAGTCCTTACAATACCTATAAATATACATCACTTCCTCCAACGCCAATATCTGGATTTGGTGAAAAATCTATGGAAGCTATTTTTAATACACCGGAGAATCCATTTATTTACTATCTATTAACAGATATAAATGGGAAGATGACTTTTACAGATAATTATGAAGAATTTATTAATCTTAAAAATAAAGCTAAAGATGAAGGAGTGATACCTTAATGGTTTCTACAAACGATATACGGCCTGGACAGTCAATATTAGTTGATGGAATTATCTATCAGATAATTGAATACCAACATGTAAAACCTGGTAAAGGGAAAGCATTTGTTAAAACAAAACTAAAGAATCTAACTAATGGAGGTGTTGTAGATAAGACCTTCAGAGCAGATGAAGATGTTGAGCAAGCATATATTGATAAACAAACATTTCAATATCTATACAATGACGCTGATAATTATTTTTTTATGAATGCTGATAGCTATGAACAAATTGAATTATCTAAAGATCAACTTAATGATAAAGAATTATTATTAAAGCCAAATCAAGAAGTAACTCTATCAATGTATATGGGTAAACCAATAGATATACAACTCCCTGCAACAATCAACTTGTTAGTAACGCATTCAGAGCCGGCTGTTAAAGGTGATTCGGTAAATTCCAACAACAAGGAAGTTACTTGTGAAACTGGGTTAACAATCCAGGTTCCTATGTTTATAGAAGAAAACGATGTTATAAAAATTGATACTAAAGCAATAAGTTATATTACAAGAGTATGAAACACGATTTTAGGCATTATTCATTCACTTCGCTTTTTTCGTCAGATAGCTATACAGACAACGTACTTCTAGTTGAAAATGATTTATCAGAAAATCAGCTACTAAGAGCACAGCAATTAATCACTTACTTTAATGAGAATGCTCAGCAAATTATGTTAGAGATAGATGAATTATCTCAAAATTGGTCATTTGAAAGAATTGCAAAACCTGAAAGAACAGCATTAATGCTTGGAATAGCTGAGTTAAAAATGAAATTAACTCCTAGAAAAGTAATAATATCCGAATGGGTTAAATTAGTCGATAAGAACTCCTCATCGGATGGTGCAAAATTTGTTAATGCAATCTTGGATAACTATGAATGATAATCATCTTTCTAATATTTTAGATATTAAAAATTATAGAAAATCATTTATAGAGTCCTTTGATACAAATGACATAGAAATTAAAAATAAACTTATAAATGCAACTAATGATATTAATTTACAATCTATAAGAATCCATAAATTAATAACTCACAATGGCAACATTGGAAAAGTTTTATTTGCTAGATTTCTTTCGACAATAAATTTAGATGAACAAACACGTATCATGGAATTGAATATTTCAAATATTGAAGATATAGTAAATTTTATAGAGAATATATGATATTTATTATTACTGGTCCATCTGGAGTAGGAAAAAATACGATTATTAAAGAACTCTCGAATCATATTGACTTTCATTTTTCAACTTCTTATACAACAAGACCTAGAAGAGACAATGAAATAGAAGGTCAAGATTACTATTTCATTACCCATCAACTATTTAATGATCTGATTGATAAAAATCATATGCTCGAATATGAAGAATATGGAGGTTACTTTTACGGTACACCAAAATCTGAAATTGATAGAGATGGAATTGTTATATTAGACCTAGAAGTTAATGGTGCTACAAAATTACTAAAATCTAATAGTGATTATATAGGTATATTTATTGATATAAATGATGATGAATTAATAAACAGATTAGTTTCTAGAGGCCATGATGAAGATTTTATAAATAAAAGGATGATTCTTGCAAATTCTCAAAGAGAACACAGTGCTGAATACGATTACTACATAGAGAACCAAGATTTAAATACTGCAGTTAATAATATAATTGATATAATATGTAAGCTGGAGGAACAATGATAAAACCACCTATTGAAGAATTACTAAAAGAAACACCAGGAAGATTTGCCCTAGTGATTACTGCATCTAGGAGAGCAAGAGATATAAATTCATATTTTAATCAACTCGGTGAAGGTATTGGTGCATATACACCTCCACAAGTTCAAAGTTTAAGCAGGAAACCTCTGACAGTAGCATTTGAAGAAATTGCAGCAGGGAAAGTAGAAGTTTCCGAAGAAAATTAATGAAAAAAAATATACTACTTGCTGTCACAGGTAGTATTGCTTGTTCTAAAGCTGAATTGTTTATAAAGCAATACGGAAGCCTATATAATTTTAAAGTAATATCTACATATAATGCCTTACAATTTCTAAGCGATGAATTTAAAAAAAATAATCAAGTCTTAAGTGACTGGGGTGATTTAAAAGGAACTCCACATATAGAATTAGCAAGATGGGCTGATATTTTTTTGATTTACCCAGCTACTGCTAATGTTATCGCCAAAATGGCAAATGGTATTGCAGATGATTTGTTAACTTCGACAACACTTATGTTTGGTTCTGGAATTTATATATGTCCAGCGATGCATGAGGAAATGTATTTAAACAATACAACACAAAACAATCTAAAAAAACTGTCACAGAATAATTTTATAGTAGGTTCAAGATATGGAGATTTAGATATTGGTGATAGAGGTTACGGTAGATTAATTGAACCTATTGATTTAAAGAACAATATTGAAAAAACATTGGGAAAGGTAATAGTGACATCTGGACCTACTATAGAAGCTATTGATGATGTTAAAGTAATTACAAATAAATCATCAGGTAAACAGGGGAGGGCAATAGCAATTGAACTTTCAGCTCGTGGTTATGAAACTATATATATTCATTCAAGTCAGATATTACCAATACCAGGCATTCAGAATGTAGCCTTTACATCATCTTCAGAATTGCTTACAAAAATAAATGAAAACATAGATAATTGTGAATATTTGTTTATGACAGCAGCAGTTTCAGATTTTACAACGAAGAAAGAGAATGGAAAGATAAGTAGAGATTCAGGAAACATTCAACTTAATCTAACACCAAATATTGATTTAGTGAAGACAATTAAAGATAAAAATGAAGATATCGTCACTGTTGCATTTTCAGCTCAGGTTAATGATGATCTTAATTTTGACAAAATTAAAAGTAAAAATTGCGATTACTTAGTAATAAACAACATATTAAAAAATAACTTTGGAAGCGATAAAAATAAAATAAAAATCATTAATAGGAAAGAACTTATATACGAATCGAATGAGAAGTCAAAATCAGATATAGCGTATGAGTTATTAGATGTATTACTTTAGCAATGTTTGCTGATGTAGAAGTAATTTCAAATAATACATACGGTTATAATCAATTTACTTATTCTATTCCTCATAAGTTTAAGACAAAATTAAGTATTGGTTCCTTCGTGAAAGTTGAATTTAGAAATAAGATTGTTGACGCATTAGTTGTAAATTTAAAATCAAAAACTGAAATAAAAAATCCAAAAAATATTTTAAAAGTATCAAATTTTACTCTTGATAATGAACAAGATCTGTATTGCAAATATATAGCACTTTCTAACAGACTAAATTGTGGAATATTATTACACAATATAATTGATTTAGATAATTTAAGAAAACAAAATATTTTAAAAACAAAATCTGTTTCAAATATAAATTTTCAAGAGTTTAATAATTTTAAGTTTGTAAATGATAATGTTTTTTTTGTGTCTTCAATTAAACAAGCGAATGAATTATCAAAAAATTTGAAAAAT
>CACHBU010000014.1:0-14875 GCA_902578135.1 uncultured Candidatus Actinomarina sp. | reverse complement strand
GGAGGCAATCCTGAAGAAATGGCAGTTCAGTACCAAATTAATGAAAATAAATTAGATGACCCAATGTATTTAAATTCAAAGATTAATGAGCTGGAGTTACAAGTATCTGAAGAAAAAAATAAAGTATTAGAACTTGGTGGGCTATATGTCTTAGGCACAGAAAGACATGATTCAAGAAGAATTGATAATCAGTTAAGAGGAAGGTCTGGTAGGCAGGGTGATCCTGGAGAGTCAAGATTTTATATTTCATTGCAAGATGACCTAATGAGAAGATTTCAAGGTGAAAGAATTGAATCAATCATGAATAAGCTCAACCTTCCAGATGAAGAAAGAATAGAGCAAACAATGGTTACAAAAAGCATTGAGCGAGCACAAGCTCAAGTTGAATCTATGAACTTTGAGATTAGAAAAAATGTACTAAAATTTGATCAAGTTTTAAATCAACAGCGGGAAGTTATATATAAATGGAGAAGACAACTTTTAAGGTCTGAAAGCATTGAAGATTTAATTTCCGAATGGTTTGATGATGTTATCAGTACAATTTCGCAAAATATTGAAATACACAAAAAAAATTATGAAAACTTAGAGCATTTCAGTGAATTAATTTCTGATGAACTTAGTAATTTATTGAGTGATGGAATTAGAAAAGAATTTTTAAGAAAAATAGAAATAAATGATAGGCTTGAAATTAATCAAGCCTTAGAAGACCATTTTGTTCAAAATCAAAAACAAGATCCTGAAGTATTTTGGAATTTAGCTCGTGGTTCTTCGCTATCATTTATTGATCAATCCTGGAAAGACCATTTAGCTGAAATGGATTATTTAAGATCTGGAATAGGTCTAAGAGCAATGGGGCAACGTGACCCACTTGTAGAATATCAAAATGAAGGCTATTTACTTTTTGAAGATTTAATTGAGAATGTAAAGTTTTCCGTCATAAGAATACTATTTAATTTTGATAAAAATTTAATAGTATCAAAAGAAAACAATATTAATGATAAGGTGAAAGAGAAGACAATTATTAAAGACAAAATAGGGAGAAATGACCCCTGTCCACTTGGATGTGGAATTAAATATAAAAAATGTGGAATAGACAATAGATGCAAAAAGATATCAGAAACAAATTAAATTTATTTAGCGAACGATTAGTTTCCGCTAAGGAGTATCTTTGACTTTGAAAATAAATTAAAAAAACTTGAAACCCTTAATGCTGAGATAAACAAAAAAGAATTTTGGAATAATCCCCAAAATGCTCAAAAAGTATCTATAGAAGCTTCAACGATAGAAAAATTAATTACTTCGCTTAGTAGTTTAGAAAATCAATTATTAGAACTTAGCGAGTTAATTGAACTAGCTGAAGATGAAAGTATTAACGAGGAAGAATATCAAGATGAGATTAATAGATTAGAAACCATAATTGAGGAAATTGAAAATGAAGCACTTTACTTTGGTGATTACGATGATCTAAATGCTGTATTGACAATAAATGCTGGTGCTGGTGGAGTTGATGCTCATGATTGGGCTGAAATGCTTTTAAGAATGTATACAAGACACCTTTCGACTAATAATATAGATCACCAAATTGAAGAAATATCTCAGGGCGAAGAAGCGGGAATTAAGTCAGCATCTATAAGAATCAATGGATTCAGAGCATATGCAAATTTAGAGAGTGAAAGAGGAGTTCATAGATTAGTAAGAATTAGCCCTTTTGATAGTAATAAAAGAAGACACACTAGTTTTGCAGGAGTAGATGTAATTCCTTTAATTGAAAATAATAACGAAATTAATATCCAAGATGATGAAATAAGAATTGATGTTTATAGATCTTCTGGAGCTGGAGGACAGCATGTAAATACTACAGATTCAGCTGTACGAATTACACATATTGATACTGGAATAGTTGTGGCTTGTCAGGCAGAAAGATCTCAGCTTCAAAATAAAACAAGAGCATTAGAACTTTTAAAGACAAAATTATTATTAAAAAAAAGAGAAGATGAATTGAAACAATTGAATGAAATAAGAGGAGATCAGCACGAGGCCGGATGGGGCAGGCAAATTAGGTCTTATGTACTTCAACCATATCAGCAAGTAAAAGATGCTAGAAACAGTGTTGAGGTAGGCAATGTACAGAATGTTCTTGATGGAGATATTTCCATATTTATTAAAGAGTACCTAAAATGGCGTAGACAGGGAATAAATGATTAAGTTAGATAATGTTTCATTAGTATTTCAAGGTGGAAGTGTTGCACTTTCAAATATAAGTACGACTATAAACGAAGGAGAATTCGTTTATCTTGTTGGTCATTCTGGAAGTGGAAAGTCTTCTTTTCTTAAACTTTTATATAAGGAGTACATTTCTACAAAAGGAAGTATTGAAGTTGCAGGACTCGATGTTGTTCAACTGCCTAGATGGAAGACACCACTGTTAAGAAGAAAACTTGGAATTGTTACTCAAGAGCCTCAACTACTAGAAAAGAGAAATACCTACGAAAATATAGCCTTTGCTTTAGAAGTTATGGGAACTCCAAATGATAAGATCGAATCTAAAACAAATACCTTATTAGATCTTGTAGAGCTGAATGAAAATGCTTTTAAATATCCAGATCAACTTTCCGGTGGTGAACAAACAAGAGTAAGTATTGCAAGGTCATTAGCTAACAATCCACTTGTACTTTTATGTGATGAGCCTACAGGTAATCTTGATCCTGAATTGAGTATCCAGATAGTTTCTTTGCTTGAAAAAATCAATAGAGCTGGAACAACAGTTGTTATGGCTACACATGATTCTTCAATCGTGAATAGAAGAAAAAAACGAGTTATTGAACTTGCAAACGGAAAAATTGCAAGAGATGAAAGTGAAGGAAGTTATATTCTTAGGTAAATCATGAACAAATTTTCATATGTAATAAAAAATACAATTCTAAATATGAGAAGAACTCCTTTATTGGTTTTTGCAACAATAATTGCGATGTTGGTATCTAGCTTTTTAGTTTTTACAACCCTTTCAGCCAGGTCTATTGTTCAAAATAACACAGTTAGATGGCAAAATGGTACGCATGTTGTAATTTTTCTTGATGACAGGGTTACCACTACAGCACATAAACAATTACAAGAGTCACTAGAAACTTACCCAGAGATTAGAACTGTTGAATATTTTACTAAATCTGAAGCAGAGGAAGAATTTAAAATATTATTCAAAGATCAACCAGAATTATTAAGTGAAGTGGATTATGAAAAACTACCTTCGTCTTTAAGGGTAAATCTTAATGATCCATCTGATTATGAATTAATAATTGAGAGGATGGATGGTAATCCAGCAGTTAAGGAAATAAGGACAAGCGGTGAAGCTATAGAAAGATTATTAAGCTTGACCAATACCTTAGTAATTTCAGCATCAACATTTGCATTACTTATAGGTTTTGCAGCATTCATTCTTATTATCAATACATTAAGGCTTGCTGCGTATTCTAAGAAAAAAGAAATAAAAATAATGAGATTAGTTGGTGCATCTTCTACTTATATTAGATTGCCATTTATTTTTGAAGCAGTTTTCGAATCTTTAATTGGAACTAGTATTGCTGTTGGTCTTGGGTGGGGAATAATTGAGTATTCTAAAAATTCGATAGTAGCTGAAAGCATTTTCGACATAACAATTTCTGATAGTTATTTAATTTACCTAACTTTGGTTCTATTATTGTCCTCAATAATTTTTGGATTGTTTGCTTCTTTTGTGGGTATAAGGAAAGTATTAAATGATTAGAAGGTTTCTAACTCTTTCACTGCCAATATTTCTAGTTTTGACATTAATGTTTCCAACAAATTCAATGGCTATAACTGCAGAGGATAGATTGATAGAAGTTGAAAGACAACTTCAGGCAATCGCTGAGCAAATCAGTAACTACGAAGGACAACTTACTGATCTTGAAAATGCTATTTTGGAAAACGATAAAGATTTGCAACAAGTCAACCAAGAGCTTGCAGAAGTACAATTAAGGCTTTCTGCTGCTGAAAGGGAATTAGAAAAAGCATTAGAAAATTACGATGGAACTTTAAATGACTTGGCTGAAGTTCAGCAGACTATTGTTCAAGAACAAACAAAACTTGGAAAAATTAAAAATGAAATATCTAATGTATCTGACGAATTGTTTGAAACTCAAAAAAACTTGGTAGAAGCAGATGATAAGTTACAAGAACAAGCTGTAAGTCTCTACATAAATGGTGTTATGAGTCCTACAACAGCATTGTTCGTGGAATTAAATGAATTATCAAGGTTTTTAGTTGCCCTAGGATATGCCTCCACAATTGTTGACTCTGCTTATGAGATCGTTGAACAACTAAATGCTTTAAAAAATCTTGCTTCAACTCAGACAGTATTTTTGACTGAAAGAGAAGAAGAAAGGGAAGAAATAGTTAATCTCTTACAAAATGAGGAAACAAGAAAAACTGAAATTTCTATTGAAGCTGAAGAATTTGCTGAAGAAGTAGAAGAGAAAAAAGAAACTGTAGAAAGAGAGAAAAGGCAAGTTGAGGCTAAAAAATCTCAGGTTCTTAGAGCTAGGCAAAATGCTCAAAGTCTATTAAACCAAGCTAATAAAGAATTAGAAAAGCTAGATAAAGAACATGCTGATTTAGAAAAACTTGAAGATGCAATCCAGGCAGATATAGAAAGGTTAAGTAGTGTAGGAGGTGTTGCTCCAAACAAACTAAGTTGGCCTGTAACAACGGGTTATGTTTCTAGTGGATACAAATGGAGAAGACTTGGAGGAACAACCAGTTTTCATGGCGCTATTGATATAGCAGCAAGTAGAGGCACGCCAATTAAAGCAGCTGCAGGTGGTGTAGTTATTCTTGCAAGATATTACGGTCTAGCTGGAAGGACTGTATTCATCGATCATGGCGGAGGAATGACAACTTTATATTTCCATATGGATAAAATTTTAGTTTCAGTTGGTCAAACTGTAGTGACAGGTGACCAAATTGGAACAGTTGGCTCTACAGGTCGTTCTACAGGACCACATTTGCACTTTGAAGTAAGATTAAAAAATCCAAGTTCGGCTAATTGTGCACTACCATATCTTGATCCAACTTCTAGAGGTAGAGTAAATCCTTATTGTTTTCTAGATTGATGAAAGTATTTGCAGAAAATAGAAAAGCGAGAAATTCTTATGAATTTCAAGAGTTTTATGAAGCTGGAATTGTCTTAACTGGTCCAGAAACTAAGAGTGTCAGAACTGGTGCGGTTTCAATTGTTGACGCATTCGCAATAATTGAAAATGAGGAAGCATTTCTTATGGAAACGAACATTGAGCCATATAAATATGCGGATCAGACAGATTACAATCCAAAAAATCAAAGAAAACTTTTACTTCACAAAGGTGAGATAAAAAAACTAATTGGTTTAACTTCCCAAAAAGGATTTACATTAATCGCTACAAAAATTTTTGAAAAAAATGGGTATATAAAAGTTGAGCTTGCTCTTGCTAGAGGTAAAAAAGACTACGATAAAAGAAAAAAACTTATTGAAAAACAGCATAAAAAAGAAATTAAAAACTATTAAAAACTTTCTCAGTACCTACTCTAACATCACAAACACCTTCAAAATTTCCGTCATCCTTTTTATAAATAATTGAAATAGGACCATAAGCTTTGTTAAGTTTATTTTCTACTTTAACTTCGTGTCCTTTTTTAAGTAAAATTTCTAAATCTTCATTATTAATTTTTTCGAATCTTAATTTTGATATCGTTTCACTAGAAAAATTTTCTATAACCCATCTGGGTTCTTTAATTATTTCCTCAAAAGAATCTGATTTTTGAATATAAGGCAGTATTGTTTGAATTAATAGTTGAGGTTGGTATCTTCCTCCTCTGGTGCCAGCTATAAATTCTAAATTTCCATTTTTAGACCAAATTGTTGGTGAAAGAGTATGAAGCGGTTTTCTTCCTGGTGTTAAATAATTTGGGTGTTTTGAGTCTAGATTAAATCCACATCCTCTGTTGTGTAGGAAAAATCCATAACTTCCTACACCTATCCTGCTCCCAATTCCATGAAAATTAGATTGAATAAGTGATACTCCTAATCCGTCTTTATCAATTGTGTTCATATATGCTGTTCCTCCACCATGTGGTTTAGGAAAATGAAATTTTTCGGAATTATTTGGGTTGAATAGCTTTATTTTTTCTTGCAAGTAATCTATATCAACACCTTTAAAATCTTTTATATTTTTTCCATAATCGTAAGTAATATTGTCTCGATCTGCGGCAAGAATTCTGTATGTCTCAATAATTTTATGTACATCATCGTTCTCAGCATCTAACATCTCAATTGCTTTCAACGTTGATAAAGTTAGGTAACCCTGAGTATGTGGAGGTGATGTCCAGCCATCAAACCCATAAATATTTGTATGCAGAGGCTTTTTCCATTCAGCTTTATAATTTCTTAAATCATCCAATGATAAAATTCCATTGACACTTGAAGAGATCGATTTTGAAATTTCACTATCATAAAAATATTCAAGGCCATTGGTTTTTAATTGCTCTAGAGTCTTTCCTAATTGAGGACGCCTTATCACCTTACCTTTTTCAAAAGGCTGGTTATCTCTGTAAAACCCATATCCAGATGCCTGTCCGCTGAGTTCCTCTTTATGTATAGTTAGAGAATTATAAAGTTCTTCGTTGATTTCAAAACCCTCGTGACATAAATCTATTCCTAAATCTAAAATTTCCTCTACTTTTAACTTGCCATATTTTTTACTGAGCTCTATCCATCCTGCAACTGCACCTGGAACAGTTACAGATAATGGATGATTTAATGGTATTGACTCCATATTTTGCAAATCATCAGGATTTGCAAAAGTACCAGCATATCCGGAAGCGTCTAGAAAATCGGGTTCATTTTTTGATGGATCCCAAACTAGCGCAAATAGGTCTCCACCAATACCACAAGTTTCTGGTGCTACGATACCTTGAATAAGATTAGTTGCAATAGCAGCATCAACTGCATTTCCACCTTTGTTATATATTTGAGAAGCAATATCAGTAGATAAATAGTGAGGTGAGACGATTATGTTATTCATAGTGATAATTATAAGTAATTTTTACTATATATTTCCTTTTGAAAGTTACTCGTATAAATTCAACAACTATAAACTTATAAAACAATAAGGAGTGAATTAATGAAAGATATAAATGCACAAGAATATAGCGAATTACTTAATTCCGATTCGCCAGTTGTTATTGATTTTCACGCAACATGGTGTGGTCCATGCAAAGTTTTAAGTCCAATCCTTGAAGAGTTATCAAGTGAAGTTGAGGGAGTCGAGTTTGTTAAGCTTGACGTCGATCAACATCCAGATATCGCTGGAGCCAATGGAGTTATGGGAGTACCAACAGTAGTTATGTTAAAAGGCGGAGAAGTCAAAGAACGTTTTGTTGGTGTACAGCCAAAAGAAGTAATTAAAGAAAAAGTTTCCGCTTTAATCTAAGTTGCTTCGAGTAGTTTTATTTTTACAAGTCTTAACCTTATCTCTACTAATAGGTGCAGGGATTTATTTTTACAATTATGTGCAGGTAATCAATTCTGAAATTGAGACTGTGATGTCTGTAATTCAAGATATTCAAGCATTACTTCCAAAACTAAACGCTACTGCAGATGCTGTTTCTTCACTACAATTACAATTTGGAGAAGCATTTAAAACTCTCAGTGATCTGTCATTATTTTTTAATAACTTTCTTGAGTTATTTAGTCAATTACAAGGAAATTCCTAGATATGAATATTAAATTCTACACAACTGACTGGTGTGGTGATTGTGTACGATCTAAAGCTTTACTTAACAAGTTGAATGTAGATTTCGAGGAAATCAATGTAGATATCAACTCAGAAGCAAATGAATACATAACAAAATTACAAAACAACCAGAGAAGAATCCCAACTATTGTATTTGAGGACGATACTTTTCTAGTTGAGCCATCTGATGTTGAATTGGAGTTAAAACTAAAACAATTAAATTACATTTAACCTTTATTGTTAAAACTTTGTTAATTAACCATATGAATTCATACTTCAGATAGAATTACATTTAATTTAATTGGTATTCATGGTTGATAATAGAACGAATGATTTTGAAATATTTATAAATGATATTTTAGATAATACAGGAAAAATTGCTCTGAAATATTTTCGTGATATAAAAGATTTGTCACTCAAAAGAGATATGAGTCCAGTAACCAAGGCAGATAAAGAGATAGAAAAATATATTAGAACACAAATTCTTAATCATTACCCAAATCACAATATTATTGGAGAAGAATATAAAGAGGTTATTGGTATAGAAAACATCACTTGGTACATTGATCCTATTGATGGAACTAGGAGCTTTTTAGCTGGTAAACATGATTTTGGTACTTTAATATCATTAGTCATTGAAGATCAGTTAGTTGCAGGCGTTATAGATTGTCCGGCCTTAAGCGAAAGATGGTCTTCATTCCAACCTGACCTTACAAAAGTAAATAACCAGCCAACTACCTGTAAATCTGTTGAAAAATTAGAAGATGCAGTAATGGCCACAACCTCTAGTCATGAATTTGGAATGAAAAAATGGAGAGCTTACCAGTCGCTAGAACAATCTGTAAAAGTAACTACTACTGGTAGTGATTGTTATAACTATGGACTTCTAGCCAGTGGTCATATAGATATTGTCGCTGAGCGACTATCTTTTCCGCATGATTATTTGCCACTAATTAAAATTGTTGAGGGCGCTGGTGGTATCATGACAGATTGGGAGGGTAAAAAATTAAATTTTGATGAAAGCAATGTTTATGTACTTGCATCTGCATCAAAGCAAATTCACGAACAGGCATTATCAAAACTTCAATAAATAAAATGAAAATACTTATCTGTGATAATTTAAACCAACAAGTTTATAAAGAGCTAGAAACAATTGGGGATTGTTTTGACATATCTAAATCTGCATCAAAAGATGAAGACTTAGCTAATCATATAAAAGAAAGTGAAATTGTAGTAATTCGAAGTGCTACGAAATTAACAAAAGAAGTTTTAGACAAAGCAGAACAACTAAAAATAATAGCTAGGTGTGGTGTTGGAATAGATAATGTTGATTTAGATTTTGCAAAATCTAAAAACATTTTTGTTACTAATGCTCCCTCAGCTAATTTGATATCTGTTGTTGAGTTAACAGTTGCTTTAATAGTTAGTGCATCTAGAAAATTAAGCCTTGCTGATTCGCATCTTAAGAAAGGTGAATGGAACAGATCTGAATTTCTAGGCTATGAACTTTATGGAAAAACACTAGGAATAGTTGGCTTTGGTAAAGCTGGTCGTTTAGTCGCAGATAGAATGAAAAGTTTTGGTATGTCAATTGTATTTTATGATCCATATGTTACGGATTGGAATGGTTCAGAAGAAAGTGTCGAGCTAGATGACTTACTGAGAACTGCAGATGTAGTATCAATTCATGTAATTAAGACTAAAGATACAGAAAATTTGATTTCTAAGGATATGCTAGATTTACTCAAACCCAGTTCAATAATTGTAAATACTTCAAGAGGTGGTGTTTTGGACGAAGATTATTTATTTGAACTCTTAGAATCAGAGAAAATTTTTGGAGCTGGGCTGGATGTATATTCAAATGAACCTCCAGAAAATGTAGATCGATATAATGGCTTGAATCTAGTTACCACTCCACACATCGGTGCATCTACAAATGAAGCTCAACTTAAAGCGGGTTTAGAAACTATTGAAAATATAAAAAAAATTCTAGCTGGGGATGAATCTGTAGCTCTTTAAATTTTAAAAAAACTGTTGTAATAAAAACAAAACAACACGATAATAAAATAACAATTTAGTTATTTAGGCTGGCACCAATAAAATTAACTAATCATCAAAATTGGCTTTTATAATTTCGTAAATTGGCCAACCATATGGAACACATCCATCAGTACCTTTACTTTGTTGCATCATTACTGGTGCAACAGCACCTTCTTTAGGACAACTTGTGTGCCCCCAGCCTAAAATATGGCCAGTTTCATGATTGATAAGATACAATCTGTAAGTTTCTAAATCTCTTAAAAAATCCCTAGCACCATTTTTCCATCTAAAGTCATTCATAACTATTTCTCTTTCATTTCTACATGAATATATCCCATTTGTTTGCAAGGGGTAACAAAGTTCGTCAGTAGTTTCAGGAGAAGCAAATATATATACGAAATCACTATCTTCAACATTTGTGTGATAAAAGCCTTTATCAGTTACGTTTATCCAGCCTTTTTCATGATTCAATATCAAATCTAATAACTTTTTTATGCACTCAGGGTCGATATTTAAAGAAGATTCAACCTTTATTCCGAAATTAAACTTTTTGTCATCTCTTGTATTTATAGTTTCAACTTCAATAAGTTCAGGGCTCTCTATAGGATCTTCTAAATTCTCTAGATAACAACCATTTTTCAGATCTTCTGTTTCCAACTCTTTGGATTTTGTAACAGATTCGTCCGATAAAAATATAGATGTAATATTTTCATCTTGATTTTCTTTGATTCTTATTACTTCCTCAACTTCTTTTAACTGTGAGGTAAAGAAATTTACTTTCTCATTAATTGTTAAAGTTGAAACAATATACAAAAATGTATCTTCATCTATATTGGCATAATTATTTTTAAAATAATTCAAAGAGTATTCATAATGTTCAAGGTAAGCATCTCTTTTACTATCGATAATTTTTAATGCATTTTCCCATTCTGAAAGACATTCTCTTGTTAAGCTGAACCAATTTCCTGTTATGTAACATAAGTCACTTATAGACTCCAGCGAAGATGTTGTTTCTTTTTCAAAATTAAAACTTGGATAAGCATATTTTTCGATTTTAATTACAGGAGATGTTGTTGTGGTAGCTTCAAATAATTTTGTTTGAGTTACCTCTACACTCTCTTCAGAATCATTATTGTTAAAAAGGTTTATACCAAATACACTTACGGAAATTAAAAATACAAAAAGGAGTAAGCCTTTAGTGTTTTGTTGCATATATATATGTTATAAGTACTTTAAATTCTTACAAGGTACTTTATTTTTTATAACCTTTTTCGTCAATAAATTCCTCAGGCTCTAAACCAAGTCCATCGGCAACTCTATTGATGTAGTTAAAGTAGGAAATTACTTGAACTATTTCTGATATTGCTTTGTCATCAAAATTATTTTTTTGTAATTCTTTGTAATCCAATTGTGTTATTTCACCCGGTTTTAAAGTCAATTTTTCCGCAAAATTACATAAAGCGATTTGTTCTTTTGTTAAGCTGCTTGTTTTCCAGTCTTTAGCAATCTCATCAACTAATTTTTGGTCTTTTGTCTCCGACCGGAGATCATATAAGTGTGCTCGTATTCAATATTCACATTCATTGGAAATTGAAGTGATTACTGCAAGTAATTCCCTATCAAAACGAGAGATTTCTAAATTTCCAAACATTGTTGAATTATATAAACGCATTGAATCTCTTAAAATTTCTGGGGTTTGAGATTGAATTGTCAGTATGTTCCAAATTCTTCCAGCTCTTCTCATGCCTTTCTCATACTCTTTTTTAAGAAGACCATTAGAGTCTTGAAATTTGAACAATTTAATAAATGCCATATTAATAATTTTTACTTAAAATAAGGGTGTATGCAACTTCCAAATGAACTTAAACAAGCAATTGATAATAATGCATTCTGTTCAATAGCTACAAAAATTAATGAAAATGAAATTCAGAATCATCTAATGTGGGTTGATTACAAAAAAAATAAAATTCTTATTAATACAGAACAAGGAAGAAAAAAAACAGAAAATATCAGGCGGGAACCAAATTTGTCAATTGTCATTTTTCATCCATCTGACATGTATTCAAGCTGGGAAATAAGAGGTAGTGTAGAAACAATAGTTCAAGACACTACTGCCAATGATCACATTGACTATTTATCAAATCGATACCTGGGTAAGCCTTATAAGCGGACAAAGGATATTACCTGGGAACAAGCAGGCATTAAATCTAGAGAAATATGGGAAGTTGAAGTAAGTAAAATTTTATCTATGGTGAGCAGACCTCAGGCAAAATCAGCTTCAGAGTAAAACTTTAAAAAAGGATTGTTCTCAAAAGATTCCTGTTCTGCTCCTAGAAATTCTTTAATTAAATTTTCTGCATTTAATGAGATATCCCCACCTCTAGATTCGGTATGTCCTGATTTTCTAAATAAATCTTCAGGAATTTTTTTCATAAATCTTTTAAAGTTTTCCTCTGATATTCTTAGATACTTTGCAAGTGATAATTCTACTTTTATTGATTGTGGTAAGACATTGCAACTAAACACATATAAAGAAGCAAACATAGCCCAATCTAACGGCGAGGGTCTTCTGCCTTTTTCAAAAACTGTAAAATCGTAATTAGGAAAAAATTTGTAAGGAGAGTAGGCTAATCCAGACTTGTCAGATAAAACTTTATAAATATATCGATCAAGTAACTTAATATCCATATTTGGAATGTTATTTTCAATTGTTAATTTACCAATTTGAAATTCACTCTCAGAAGGATGAATGACTAATTTACAAATTACAATTTTTCCAAAATAGTTTTCTATTTCTACATCAAGTTGAATATTTTTTGGTACAAAAATTAACCCATCATTATCATTTGAATCAATTACCACTTGTAATTGTTCGTTTAGTTCAAAGCTATTGTTATTAATTTTCATATTTCAAATAATCTAATTCTCAAGTATAATTTTAGAACTAATAAAACTGTATGGGGGTGAACTGGCTTCGACTTTGAAGCGAGTCTCTCAGTAGCGAGTCGAGGGTCCTAGGGCCTCGTAAAAAACGTAGGAAAACAATATAACTGCCAAACCTAAGTTGGCTTTAGCAGCCTAACCGCTGTTCGTCACCTATCGGGGCTCCCACCTCGGATAGAAATGGCGTCGAAATGTGGGATGCTGAGTTGGGTTACCGACCGACTCTTAAGATTTAGGTAAACCTGTTAGGTTATAGGTTCCGATGACTTGCCTGACAGTAAAGCATCGGATGCACTCGGAGAAGCTGTTTGATAGCTTGGAAGGACCGGGGTTCGACTCCCCGCACCTCCACCATGAATAAAATATATGATGTTGCAATTGTAGGGGCTGGTATTGTTGGTCTCTCAACGGCTCTAAAATTACAAGAACAAGGTAAAAATGTTCTTGTATTAGATAAAGAAAAATCTCCAGGGACCCACCAATCTGGTAGAAACTCTGGAGTTATTCATTCTGGAATTTATTACAAACCTCAGTCTTTCAAATCAAATCTTTGTATTAGAGGCAGAGAACTTTTAATTGATTTTATGAATTCGGAAAGTATTCCATTCAGAATTGAAGGAAAAATTGTAGTCGACCATGATGTAGAAAAAATTACTCACTTAAACAATAGAGCTAAAGAACTTAACATGGATGGTGTAAGGCCTTTGGAAAGAAATGAGGTACTAGATTTAGAACCAAATTGTAAATTTGAATCAGCATTATATGTTCCTCAAGCTGGAGTAGTTGACTATAAGGTTGTAACAGAAACAATTGCAAAGAAATTTGAAACATTAGGGGGAACTGTTAAATATTTTCAAAAAATAAAATCAATAGATTCAAAAAATGATTTAAAAATTCTTACCAGTGATAAGGAAACATTTACTTCAGAATATCTAATAAACTGTGCAGGTTTATTTTCTGATACAGTTGCCTTAATGGATAATATTAAGCCTAATTTGAGAATAATTCCTTTTAGGGGTGAATATTTTGCATTGAACCAAGAGAAATCTCATTTAGTAAATAATATGATTTATCCAATAAGTGATCCAAACTTACCATTTTTGGGAATTCATCTTACCAAAACAGTTGATGGTCAAATTGAAGCTGGTCCAAACGCAGTTTTAGCATTTGCTAAAGAGGGATATAAATGGAGTAACATCAATGTTTTTGAATTTAGTAAAACTATTTCATACAAAGGAATGTGGAAGCTAGGCAAGAAATACTTTGGTACAGGAATTTCTGAGATGTATAGATCATTAAATAAGAGAGTATTTCTAAAGGAAATATTAAATTATATTCCAAATGTTGAGTTAAAAGATTTAGAACCCCGAGTAGCTGGAGTGAGGGCTCAAGCTGTGAGTTCTAGTGGCGACTTGATTGACGATTTTGTTTTTGAAGAGGGTAATAATTCTCTTCATGTTCTAAATGCACCAAGCCCTGCAGCAACAGCTTCTCTAGCTATTGGTGAGTATATTGCAGAAAAGATTAACTAATTTTTTCTCCTGTTTGAACTGACCATAGCTTTGAGTAAACCCCATTAATTTCTAAAAGGCTTTCGTGATTTCCAGATTCAACAACTTTACCTTCTTCTAAAACGTAAATAATTTCAGCATTTCTTATCGTGGATAAACGATGCGCTATTGCAATAACAGTCCTTCCTTCTTTTAGGGTATTAATAGACCTCTGTATTGCAGCTTCAGTTTCATTGTCAACGGCTGAAGTTGCTTCATCTAAAATTAATATTTCTGGATTTTTTAGTATTGCTCTTGCTATTGAGATTCTTTGCCTTTGCCCACCTGATAGCTTTTGCCCTCTCTCTCCAACGATTGTATTTTCTTTATTAGGCAATAGATTTATAAATTTGTCAGACTCTGAAAGTCTTGCAGCTTCCCAAACTTCTTCATCTTTTGCATCTAGATTTCCGTATGCAATATTTTCAAAAACTGTACCTTCAAATAAGAATATATCTTGACTTACCAATCCGATTTTATTTCTCAAACTGTCTAGTTCTAAATCTCTTATATTCTTACCATCAAATTTAATTTCTCCAGAAGTTGAATCATATAATC
>CACHBU010000013.1:0-20919 GCA_902578135.1 uncultured Candidatus Actinomarina sp. | reverse complement strand
GATCTGCCGGATGTAATTACATTATTGTGCTCTAATAGTAAAAGATAGTCATCTTTTGAATATTCCTTAGAGACTGATCTGTGTAATCCAAGTTGTAAATCGTATGCTTCAGAATAAGGTAATTTACCCAACCAACGTATATTTAGATCTCTCAATCTAACCCCTGTGACCAATCAGGATTTTCTAATTTATCCTTTATATGATTTAAAAATAACAAAGCAATAGAGCCATCGAATACTCGATGATCCCAAGTTAAACTAAGAACTCCTGTATGCCTTATAGCTATTGAATCAGTACCATCCTGGGATTGTATTACTACAGGTCTCTTCTTAACAGATTCCGTTGATAAAATAGCTACATTTGGTTGATTGATTATTGGCGATGTAATGAAAGAGTTAAATGAGCCATTGTTTGATATTGTAAAAGTACTTCCAGTTACATCCTCTAGACCATACTTACCATCTCTTAATAGCTTTGAAACTTCTGAAATTTTTCTTGCTAGTCCTTTCAAATTAAATGAATCTGCTTCAGCTATAGTACCTACTAACAGCCCCTCTTGATTTAAATCAACGGCAATACCAAGGTTTACATGACTATGAACATCATGAATGCCTTTTTCTAAGTCAAACGAGCTATTAACAGTTGGAAACTCTCTTAATGCAGAAATTGTCGCTAATGAAATAAATGGTAAATAGGTTAGCGAAAAACCGTTTTCATTTTTAAATTTAGCTTTTTGTTTTGATCTAATTGTTTCAACATTTTCATAATCTACTTCAACAGAGGTCATGACGTGTGCAGATGTTTGTTTTGATAAAATCATATTTTCTGCGATTCTTTTTCTCAATCTAGATATTGATTTATTTGTATCAGCTGATTTAGTAGTTTCTTTTTTAATTGAATCCTCTGATTTAGTTGATGTGGCAGAGTCTTGATTTCCTAATGAAATGTAATTTTCAATATCTTCTCTTTTTATTCTCCCATTTTGACCAGTACCAACTACATTATTTAAATCAATATTATTTTCAGAAGCAAGTCTTCTTACAACTGGAGAAAGCTTTAAGTTTTTTGTATTTACAACATTATCAGTTTTTGGCAAAACATCTTCTTTTGGTGTATCTTCTTTGACAATCTCTTCAACGGTTTCTTGCACTTCTTCAACTGTCTCTGATTTATCATTATTAGATTCTTTTGCGCTTCCATCAAGCTCAAGAAGTGAAGCCCCAACCTCTACAGTTTCACCCTCTTCAACAAGAAGTGATGTTACTGTTCCATTAAATGGTGAAGGAACTTCAGTATCAACTTTGTCAGTAGAAATTTCAAGAATTGGATCATCTTCTTTTACTTCGTCACCAACTTTTACAAGCCATCTTAGAATTGTGCCCTCAGTGACTGTCTCTCCGAGCTGAGGCATAGTTATTGTGTTGCTCATTTACTTATTGTAATTCTTTCACGGCTTTAACAACTTTTTCAACACTAGGAATAAAAGCATCTTCAAGAACTGGTGCAAAAGGAATATGTGTATTAGGTGGAGTAACCTTCACAATTGGATTATCTAAATTCCAAAATCCTTTTTCAGCAACTACTGAAGATATCTCAGAGGCTACTGATGAAAAAGGGACATCTTCTTGTAGGATGCACAAATTAGATGTTTTTTCAACTGATGTAAGAATTATCTCCTCGTCAAGAGGAACTATTGTTCTTATATCAACAATTTCAACATTTATACCATCGCTTTCAAGTTGCTTGGCTGCTTCAGTCGCAACAGAAACCATGCCAGACCAGGTAACAATTGTAAGATCACTACCTTCTTTAACAATTCTTCCTTTCCCTATTTCAACTTCATAGAGACCCAATGGAACTTCCATTTTGATATCAGGTTTTCTATAGAGTTTTTTGTGTTCAAGATACATTACTGGATTTGGGTCATTTACAGCAGCGACTAAAAGTCCCTTAGCATCATAAGGATTAGACGGTGCAACGACTTTAATACCAGGATGGTGAGCTAACAGAGATTCTGGGCTTATTGAATGAAAAGGTCCAGATCTTGTTCCAGCACCAGTAGGACCTCGAACAACCATTGGTACAGCCTTTCCTGCTTTCCAATGGTATTTTGCGGCTTCAGTAGTAATTTGATCTAATGCTGGATAAACAAAATCATAAAACTGTAATTCCACGATGGGTTTCTTTCCTGCAAGTGCTGCTCCAACTGCAGCTCCAGTGAAACCTCCCTCAGAAATTGATGTATCAATTATTCGAAATGGTCCGTATTTATTAAATAACCCCTTAGTAGCTTTAAATGCTCCTTCAAATACACCTATGTCTTCACCCATCATGAAAACATTTTCATCATCTTCCATTAATTCATCTAAACCGTTTGTAATTGCTTCAATAAAGTTCATAGTTTCTTTTGAGCTTCCATCATTTTGTATTGCTGGTTTAGTTCTTTCAGCAAACATATCAGGAACTTCATTTTGCGGTTCAGGATCTTTTTGACTTTTTGCCCAATCTAATGTCTCTTTAATTTCAGCATCTAGCTCTTCATTAAGGCTTACGAACTGTTCTGTTGTGAATAAACCCTCTTCAACTAAGGAGTCCTCAAAGCGGGCAATAGGATCACGTTTCATCCAGAATTCTCTTACTTCATCGTTAACATATTCTGCAGGGTCATGGCCAGCATGTCCATGATGTCTAAATGTAACAAGTTCAATTAGAGAAGGTCCATTGCCATTTCTTGCATTTTCACAAGCTTCATGCATTACATCTATTACTTCATAAATGTCATTTCCGTCAATAATTTTTGCAGGGATTCCGTATCCCGCTGCACGATCTGCAACATTTGGAGTTCCAAACTCTGTCTCGTTTGGAGATGAATATGCAAATTGATTATTTTGAACTGTAAACACTACTGGAAGATTAAGTACTCCAGCCATGTTAATGCTTTCGTGCCAAGTACCAGTTGCAGTTGCTCCCTCACCACAGTTAGCAACAGCAACAACCCCAGACCCGCTTTGTTGAGAAGCTAGAGCCCAACCAACAGCTACGGGTGCGGAATCCGGCAGTGGCGATACAACCATCAATGTTCCCTTGTCTACTACTCCAAAATGACTATTACCATCTCGACCTTTAGATGGTCCATCATGTTTTCCAAAAAATTAAGTGCAATCTCTTTAAGTGTCACACCTTTTTTAATTTGCACACCGAGATCTCTGTGTGTACCACCAAATATATCTGTGTCTGCCATTCCAGCGGCTATGCCAGCCATAGATGCTTCTTGACCAATTCCAGGATATACTGCACCACTTAATTGCCCACCCTTATACATTTTTAAGAGCCTATCTTCCAAAAGCCTCTGAGTTTTCATAGACTTATATATATCCCAAAGTTGCTCTTTAGAAAGAGTTGACGAATATCCTTTTCTGGTAATTTTTTCGATCTTCATATTAATGTAACCCCCTACCGTTCAAACTTAACAAAGACTCTCCTATAGCCTCACTCAGTGTTGGATGAGCATGTATAAATTCAGATGCTTCACTGGGTAAAGCTTCCCAGCCTACCATGTACATAAGCTCGTGTATCATCTCTCCTGCTGAAGGTCCACAAACACTTGCACCTACTATTGGGCCATCCTCTTCTGAGTAAACTTTTACAATTCCTTTATTTTGATTTTGAAGTAATGCCCTTCCGATGCCAGCAAAACTATGCTGTGCTTGATTAAGCTTAATTCCAATTTCCTTTGCTTTTTCAGAGTTCAATCCAACCTCTGCAAGTTCTGGTCTTGTGTAAACAACATACGGAATTGCTTTATAGTTAACAGGACTACTCTCACCTGTTACGATATGTGTTATTGCACTAATTGCTTCAGCAAATGCAACATGAGCTAATTGAGGAGTATCGTAAACAATGTCTCCTAAGGCATAAATATTTTCAACATCTGTTTGCATTGTTTTTAAATCTACTTCAACAAATCCTTTGTTAACATTTATCCCAATCTCTTCAAGACCGATATTCTCAGTTAAAGGTGCTCTTCCGACTGCAACAAGAACACAATCAAAACTATCACTGGTATCATCAGAAAAATTAACAACTTTGTTACTAATATTTGTAACTGATGTGGATAATTTAAAATCAACACCTCTAGAAGATAACTGTTTCCTAAGTTCTCCTGATGTTCTTTTATCCAATCCGGGTAAAATTTCTTTATCAAGCTCCACAACAGTGACTTCTGAGCCCAAATCGTTTAACAAACTTGCAAACTCACAACCAATTGCGCCAGCACCAATAACACAAACTTTTTTTGGAGGCTCCTCCCAGCTAAGCGCGGTGTCTGATGTTATAACAAACTCTCCATCAACATTTATGTTTGGGATCTCTCTTGGTTTTGACCCAGTTGCCAAAAGAATGTAGTCTGTAGATACCTCTTCTTCTTTGCCTTCAGTAGTCTTAACAATAACTTTATTGCTATCTTTAATAGCTCCCCAGCCTTCAATAACATTAACTTTTTTTGACTTTAATAGCATGCCGATACCACCAACTAGTTTGTTAACAGTATCTAGTCTTTTTTGTGCAGTTGCTTTCCAATCAATATTTTTACCTGTTATTTCAATTCCAAAATCTTTTGAATTATCAATTTCATGATTTAGCTCTGCAACATGAAGCCAGTATTTTGCAGGTATACATCCGCGGTTTAAACAGGTCCCACCTAAGGTATCAGATTCGATTAAAGTTATTTCAAGTTCAAAATTGCTTGCGTACAATGCTGCAGCATATCCTGCAGGACCTCCGCCTATAATGGTTAATTTTTTCAAATTACCTCTTTCTAGATAGGATCGCTACCTAATCGAGATAATAACTACATTCTTTAATGGGGTTCCCAATAAAAATGATTATTGTTATTTTCACCTTTAAATTTACTAAACTTTGGACAATGTTCAAAATTAAGATTATCTTTAAAAACATTACAATGTAACTATGCAAACAAGACATTTAATTATTGCCTCACTTATTACTGGTTTATTCATACTGGTAGCATTTGGTGTATGGCTATACACTTTTTGAATTGAAGAGTTTTAACTTAAAAAACGGAATCCATCATATACCTCTTGAACTCCCTTGGTCGTCTCCTGGCTTTGTTAATGTTTATTTAATTGAAGACAAAGATGGATTTATCATGGTAGATTGTGGCGTCAATGGTGATAGCTATTACTCCTTACTGCTTGAATATCTTCAAAAATTAGAAATTCATATTAGTGATATTAATTTGTTAATCGGAACACATATGCATTCTGATCATATTGGTTTATCTACAAAAATAAGAGAATCGGGTGTTCCATTTGCACTTTTTAAAAATTCAGTGGATTTCATAGATGATTACAATGACTGGTCTTTAAGATTCAAAAATCTAAAAGATTATGCAGAGAAACATAATGCTCCAACTAGCTTCTTGAATGATATAGCCTCTATAAAAACACCCTCTTATGCTGGAAAAATTTCAAAGCCTGACATTCTCCTTGATGAAGGAAGAATAAAAGATGTAAAAAGAAATTTAACTACTATTTTTACTCCGGGGCATGATCGTACAGAGATTTCTTTGTTTGATGAAAGTACAAAAATAATATTTTCAGGCGATCATATATTGCCAAAAATTACTCCCTTCATTCCAACTGATAATGAAAATGAAGACATGCTTGCAAATTACACTCAGTCTTTGGATAAAATTTATGAAATTGACCATGAAATAATTGCACCAGGTCATGGAGATATAATTAGCAAACCACACAGCAGGATTGAACAAATGAAACTACATCATAAAAGGAGGACTGAAAAAATTTTGAACTTTCTTAAAGATAGCGACCTTACTGGTTGGGAAATGGTTGAAAGTTTATTTCCTAGAAAACTAGATGCATTAAATCTGAGACTTGCTTTTCAAGAAACTATGGCTCATTTAATTTACTTAGAAAATAAAGGAAAAATCAAGCAAGAAATTAAAAATAACTCCATATATTGGAAAATTATTTGATAGGTCTAAAACCTCTATTTTTAGCTTCATCAATCGTATCAGGTGAAAACGACTGGACTAGATTTAAACTAACGTAATCGTAACCTTTTAGATACTCATTCAATAATGCAAACTGGTTTTCATCATCACAGTCGTATACCTTCATGTTTTTTCTTATACCAACATACCTATGATGTTCAAAACGATTTAATCTATTCAAATTTATAGGCTCAGTAATTCTGCAATCTTATCTCTTGCTAATTTGGGAGTCCCTAAAAGTAAAGAGTCAGACTTTGCTTTTTTAAAAAATAAATGTGCTGGATGCTCCCAAGTAAAACCAATTCCCCCATGTACTTGAATATTGTCTCCAGCGATTTTGTTAAAAACTTCAGAACAGTATGATTTTGCTAACATTGCACTCATCTCAACTTCTAAATCGTCTGAAGTATCTGTTCTCACTGCACTATAGGCAACAGACTTTGCACTTTCCAGCTGTACAAGCATATTTGCACAAATATGTTGAATTGCTTGAAATGAACCTATCGGCCTTCCAAATTGTATTCTTTCTTTTGCGTATTGTGTTGACATATCTAAACATGCTTGAGCACCACCAACTTGCTCCATTGCTAAATAACCAAGTGAAATATTTTTTACTTTTTCCCATGTATTAATGCATGAATCAGAACTTATCATAATTTCATCATCAGAAATTAAAATGTCTTTCATATTTATTTCACACATAGGTCGTGTTTGATCAAGTGAAGAAGTTTGATTTATTTCTAGTCCCTTAGAATCCTTATTTACCAAAACAAACATTAACCCCTCTTCACTGTTCGCCAGAATTGCAAAATAATTAGAGACGTCACCAAACATTACATATTTTTTTTGCCCATTAAGAATGTAACCATTCTTATCTTTTGTCAAAGTTGTGGAAATTTCATCACTACTAGTTAGGTATTTATCATTTTCATAAACACAATAAGTACCAATTTTTTCACCACTAATTATTTCCGGCAAAATAGTATTTTTTATATTTTCATTTGAAAGTAACAGTAAATTCTTGAATACCACTCCAGAACTAAAAAGAGGAATGATTGGCATGTAATACCCTAAGACCTCTGAGAGAATTGCTGTGTCAGTGTTCGAAAATCCCAAACCGCCATCTGATTCTGGTACATCAAGCGCTAACCACCCTTGTTCAATTACTAATTTCCATATATTTTCATCTAACCTGCAATTATCATCAACTTTTTGTATTGTCTCTAATAAATCAATATTCTCTTTTAGGAGTTTCGTTGAATTTTCTTTTATTTCTTTTTGAATTTCATTCAAAGTAAATTGCATTATCTAATTGTAATTTTTATTTTTTATTTCGCTAATCATATTCAAGTTGTTTCAAATGATAATTATTATGTACATATGTTAGAAATTAAAAATTTGCATGCTGAAGTTGATGATATAGAAATTTTAAAAGGTGTCGATTTAAAAATTAATCCTGGTGAAGTCCATGCAATAATGGGTCCGAATGGCTCTGGTAAGTCAACTCTTGCAAACGTCGTAATGGGTAATCCGGTATATGAGATTTCAAAAGGAAATATTATTTTTGAAGGTAAAGACATTACAGAGGAGCCGGTTGATAATAGGGCAAAATTAGGCATGTTTTTAGCTTTTCAATATCCTGAATCTATACCAGGAGTAACAATTGTTAATATGTTAAAAACTGCTCTTACGAACATAGAGGAAACAGAGTACACTACATTAGAACTTCGACTAAAAGTAGCTGAATCAATGGAGCAACTCGGACTATCTGCAGATTTTGCTGATCGTTATTTAAATGAAGGATTTTCTGGTGGTGAAAGAAAGAGAAATGAGATTTTGCAATTAGCTGTTTTGGATCCAAAACTAGCGATTTTAGATGAAACTGACTCTGGTTTAGATGTTGATGGACTTAAAGTAGTTGGTGAAGGTGTTAGTAAATTGAAAACTGATGACAAAGGCTATTTAGTAGTTACTCATTATCAAAGATTGCTCGAGTACATTAAGCCAGATTTTGTTCATGTTTTTGTTGATGGAAGAATTGTTGAATCAGGTGATAATGAATTGTCTGACAAATTAGAAAAAGAAGGTTATGAGTCTTACTTATGATAAAAGTCGATGATATCAAAAAAGATTTTCCTATTTTCGAACGTAAGATAAATGGTAACAAACTTACATATCTTGATTCTGGGGCAACATCACAAAAACCAAATCAAGTTATAGATGTAATGTCTGATGTTTATAAAAATAATAATGCAAATGTCCATAGAGGAACTTATGTATTGTCATCTGAAACAACAAGTAAATACGAAGAAGTAAGAGTCAAATTTAAAAAATTTATTAATGCATATAATTCTGATGAGATAATTTTTACTAAAGGGTGTACCGAGGGATTTAATTTACTTGCCAATTCACTATGCAAAAATCTAAATAAAGGTGATGAAGTTATATTGTCAGAAATTGAACACCATGCAAATATAATTCCTTGGCAAATGGCTGCTGAAAAATATGGGTTAAATATTAAATATATAAAAATAGACGATTCTTACAATTTAGATTTAGATCACCTAAATAGTTTGTTAACTTCTAAAACTAAAATTGTATCAATAGTTGGCGAATCAAATATGTCTGGCATGCTCCCCAACATTAAAGAAATAGTTTCTAATGTAAAATCAAAATCAGATGCAATCTTTATTCTTGATGGAGCGCAACTGGTGCCTCACAGATTTGTAGATGTTCAAGATCTTGGCATAGACTTTCTGTGTGTATCAGGTCATAAGATGCTTGGGCCAACTGGAATTGGAGTTGTCTGGGGCAGGAAAGAACTCTGGGACTCCATGGATCCTGTATATGGAGGTGGAGATATGATCGAAGAAGTTTACTATGACAAAGCTACATGGGCCCCTGTTCCACACAAGTTTGAAGCCGGTACACCACCATTTGTTGAAGCTATTGGACTGGGTGTTGCGGCGGAGTATTTAATGAATATCTCAATGAGTGAGGTTCAACAACACTCTGATAGTTTAAGAGAATACGCAAAAAGTAAACTTGAAAATATTGACGGATTAAATGTAATTCATTCTATTTCTAAAAATGCTGGATGTACTTTTGCTATGAGTGTTGAGGGCGCTCACGCAGCTGATATTTCTTTGATGTTAGATACATATGGAGTTGCCGTAAGAGCTGGCCATCACTGTGTGCAACCTTTTCATAGGAAATTAAAATTAGACGCTACATTTAGAGCAACTGGGTATATATATAACAATGAGGAAGATTTTGATACCCTGGCTCATGCAATTGAAAACTCTATCAAAATGCTTAAATAATGAGTATCGAAGAAAAAATCTCAAAATACAAAAAAACTTTAGATTTATTTCCAAATCCTCAGGAAAAGTATCAATATTTAATTGAGCAAGCTAAAAAAAGTGAAGAATTTCCGATTGAATTAAGAGTTGATGAGTTCAAAGTGAATGGATGCCAAAGTCAAGTGTGGCTTGTACCTGAAGAAAAAGATGATAAGTTATTTTTTAAAAGTGATTCAGATGCCCTGATAGCAAAGGGGCTCGTTACTTTGATTACTTCTATTTACTCTAATGAAACTGCCAATGATATTACTAACTCTAAAATTGACTTAATGGATGAATTTGAATTAGGGGTTTTACTAAGTCCAGCCAGAAGAAATGGAGCATTTAGTATGTTAAGAACTATAAAAGAGTTTGCCTCAAAATTAATTTAGTGAGTCTTCTTCCCACCAATTTTCATGTGGGAAAAATATCCACACATTTTCTGTATCTTTTGCTAAATCTCTTGTGTAATAATGAGGCTCAAAATCGCATTCATTGTTCCACCACAAAGCAGAAAATCTAACATCACATTCATGGTTTATATTATCTTTAATATAATTGGATAACCTTTCAAATGTTTCTCCACTATCGCAAATATCATCGACTATTAGAACCTTAGAATCATTTGCTTTTGGCAAATAATTCTCCCAATGCGGAAAATCTCTTGTGGATGCATGAACAGGTTTAAAAGGTATATTGAGTTTATGCGAAATCATTACGCCTGGAATCAATCCACCGCGACTTATACCAACAATTACATCTGGTAAAAAATTATCTTTGTTAATTTGATCACAGATATCTTCTGTATCAGATAGTTGTTCTTCCCATGTATAAATTAATTTTTTCATTTATTTAAGTGTTCATTTTATCAAACAATAAAAAAATGGACCTTAAAAAATTTAATTAATTTAGTCACAAAATGAAATGTGTAATAAGAGGATGTTCTATACTAATCGTATGAAAAGGAGGTAAGGATGCGTAGAAGTTGGGCGGTAGGCCTACTTATTATCAGTATTCTTGCTATGGCCTGCGGAGGAGCCGCAGACGTAGATGATTACAAAGCAGCCTTTGTGTATCTTGGATCCGCAAATGATGGAGGATGGACACAGGCCCACGACGAAGGTCGTCAATATTTAGTTGAACAAACAGGAATTGAAACAGCTTTCACTGAGGATATTCCACCTGATGCAACTGAATTCAGAACAGTAGCTGAAGCTTATATTGAACAGGGTTACAATATAATCTTTGGAACTACTTTCGGATACTTAGACATAATGGAAGAAATGGCAGCTGAATATCCAGATGTTATTTTCTTACATTGCTCTGGATACAAATCAAATGACTCTAATTATACAAACTATTTTGGAAAAATATATGAAGCAAGATATTTGTCAGGATTAGCAGCTGGTTCACTTACTGAATCAAACAAGATTGGCTATGTAGCTGCATTTCCAATCCCAGAAGTTATTAGGGGAATAAATGCTTTTGCAGTTGGTGTAAAAGAAGTAAATCCAAATGCAACTGTTGAAGTTGTTTGGACAAATACATGGTTTGGTCCGGAAGAAGAAACACAAGCTGCAAATGCTCTTTTAGAAGCTGGTGCTGATGTTCTTACACAACATCAAGATTCTGCATCTACAGGAATTGCCGCAGAGGCAGCTGGAGCTAAATGGATTGGTTATCACACTGGTTATGGCCAAGATGCTGCTCCAAATGCATTTGTTACTGCGCCAGTATGGAACTGGGGACCACTTTATACAGAAATGGTAAACGCAGTAATTAACGACGAATTCACAACAACTCCATATTGGACAGGAATGTCTGGGAATGTTGTTGATTTATTTGAAGTATCAGACGACGTATCGAGTGACATTAAAGCACTCATTGAAGACAGAAAACAAGAAATTATTGACGGAACTTTTGAAATTTTTGAAGGTTCAAGCGATGGAGACTTGTTAGGTATGTTTTATTTTGTTGACAACGTTGTAGGTACACTAGATTAAATGTTTATATTACAGCACCTCTTAATTGAGGTGCTGTAATTTTTTTTATGAATAATAAATTTTTAGAAACCAAAAATATAACCAAAACTTTTGGAAAATTAAAAGCTTTAGATGATGTAAATTTTAATTTATACAGAGGCAAAATCCATGGTTTACTTGGTGAAAATGGGGCTGGAAAATCGTCTTTAATGAATGTTTTATCTGGAATATATAAACCAGAAAAGGGGATAATCTATCTTGACGGCCAAAGACAAAATATTTCAAGTCCCGATATTGCATCTCAACTTGGTATCGGAATGGTTCACCAAGAGTTTCGATTAGTTGAAAGCTTCAGTATTAAAGATAATCTAACCCTTTCTAAAGCAAATATTTTTAAAGATGATTTCTTGAAATCTTTTAAAAAATATTCAGAAATTTTTGCACTGAATGCAAATGAAAATGAAATAATTTCAGATTTATCAGTAGGAGAAAAACAAAAAATTGAAATAATGAAACTAATTTTCAACGACAGTAACATTATGCTCCTCGATGAACCAACAGCAGTTCTGACTCCTCAAGAAACTTCCCAACTTAAAAATTCCCTCATAACTTTGGCAGAAGAAGATATGAAAACAATTGTATTGATTACTCACAAATTAAAAGAAATTAAAGAATTTACTGAAATAGTTTCAGTAATGAAAAATGGAAAGATGGTTGCTAAAGATTTGCCAACAAATGACGTGACAGATAATCAACTTATTGAACTCATGATGGGTGAAGTAAAAAAATCTACAATCAATAAGGATAATGAAATTGGCCAAACTAAATTAAAAGTTGAGAATATAAATTTTTTCGACTCAGTTAGCAATATAAAGAAACTGGAAGAGATTAATTTTCAAATTAAAGCCGGGGAAATTTTAGGTTTAGCTGGAGTGTCTGGGAATGGCCAAGTGGAGCTTGCAAATATCATTTCAGGCATTGAAAGAATTTTTGAAGGAAAAATAATCATTAACAATAATGATGTTTCAAAAAAAGGAGTACGTTCCAGAAAGAAACTTAATTTATCTTATATTCCTGAAAATAGACTTGGGGTTGGCTTAGCTCCTGGTGTTTCAGTGATAGATAACTCAATAGTAAGAGATTATTTTTTTACAAAACTTGGTCCACATATATCAAAAAGCAGAACATCGAATTATTTGCAAAGCTTGATTAAACAATTTTCAATTAAAGCTCCTAATCCAAAAGCTGAAATATCTACATTATCTGGAGGAAATATGCAGAAATTGTTGATGGGTAGAGAATTAGTTGGAAATCCAGATGTAATAATTGCCTCCCAACCAACAAGAGGTCTAGATGTCAATGCAGTGGATGCAATTCATAACCTACTTATTGACCAAAGAAATAAAGGATCGGCAATTTTTTTAATTTCTGAAGATCTAGATGAATTATTTAAGTTATCTCACAGATTACTGGTGATCTTTGAAGGTAAAATTGTAAAATCTTTTAACACTGTTGATGCAAACATCAATGATATTGGATTGGCCATGGCAGGTGTTAGTGAATAAATATACATTATCAAAGCGCCAAGTCGTTAATGAACTATCTACCTTTTATTCTTTCCTACTGGGTTTTCTTATTGCCCTTATAATTGGTTCGGTTATATTAATAATTCAGGATAAGAGCCCCGGTGACACTTTTTCACTTATGTTTAAATTATCAATTGGAAGTGTAAATAGCTTAAGCTCCTCTTTAAATAAAGCTACCCCTCTAATTCTTGCAGGTTTAGGAATTGCGATAATAAATACTGTGAAGCTTTGGAATATTGGTGCAGAAGGACAAATATTTATGGGTGCTATTGCAGTAAATTTAATTTACATTAATTTTCAATTTTCCAACTCCACTTCATTTATTTTTATACTTTTAGTTTCATCATTTCTAGGAGGTGCATTTTGTATACTAATTCCTGCTGTTACAAAGGTTCTATTTGGTGTTAATGAAATAATTACAACATTGTTAACAAATTATATAGTTATAGGTTTAACTATATATCTCGTAAATGGGCCTTGGAAAGATCCTGATTCATTAAATTTTCCTGCTGCAGCTTACGTAGGAAAAGAAGTATATCTGCCAAATATTTTTGGAAAATTAAGCTATGGTTTTTTAATTTGTATATTATTCACTGCTTTCGCACATTATCTTAAAAACAATTCTGTTTTTGGCTATGAAATGAGAATTGCTGGTGGATCAGAAATGACTGCAATTTATGCAGGAATAAATGCTAAACAAAAAGCTTTTTTTGCAATGCTAATTGGTGGTGGCTTTGCAGGAATAGCTGGCGGAGTAGAATTATTAAGTCAAACCCATCGTGTTTCAACAGGAATTTCACAAGGATTTGGCTATACAGCAATAATCGTGGCTGCAATAACCGGAATGCGTCCTATTGGTATTTTTTTGGTTGGATCTCTATTTGGAGCTCTATCTATTGGAGGTTCAGTTATTCAAACAATTGGGGTAAGCACATATATTGCAGATATCATCCAAGCATCTACGCTTTTTGGTGCATTAATAATTCAGTTTTTTTTCAATTATCAATTAAAAAGAGTTGATGATGGTTGACATACAATTTCTTGGATTGCTAAATGCAACATTGCAAGCTGCAACACTTTTATTCATTGCTTCACTTGGGGAGTTGATTACAGAGAAATCTGGAATTCTAAATCTTGGAGTAGAAGGAATGATATCAATAGGGGCTGTAGCAGGGTTTATAACTGCAGTTAATACCAATAATATTTTTCTTGCAATAATTGTAGGAGTCCTCTCGTCGGCAATCTTCGCTTCTATTCATGCAATAGTGACAGTGACTCTTAAACAAGATCAAACTGTCTCGGGTTTAATATTAACAATACTTGGTTTAGCTGTTTCATCATTACTAGGAAAAAATTATGTAGGTAAAAAACTTGAAACAAAGCTTGAAAGTCTTTTTTCTATTGAGAACCCGTCAAATGTTCTTGAAGTTTTTTTAAGTCAAAACATAATTTTTTATCTTGCAATTACATTTACAATCGCAGTTTCTTATATTCTAAAGAACACTATGTTTGGTACAAGATTTCAAGCCGTTGGAGAAGATTCAAAAGCAGCTGACTCAATGGGGATTAATGTTACAAAAACACAGTTTATTGCCACTTGTATTGGTGGAGCTTTTGCTGGACTTTCAGGAGTTTACTTAACACTAAGTTACGTACCATATTGGACTGATAATATGACTGCCGGTAGAGGTTGGATAGCATTGGCGTTGGTAATTTTCGGAGGATGGAAACCTTATAGAACAGCCATAGGTGCACTTTTGTTTGGATTTCTTGAAGCTTTAGTCCCAAGATTACAAACATACGGTTTTGAATTAAATCCTTACATTGTAAAAATTACTCCTTATATAATAACAATTCTTGTTTTAGTCTTACTCACAATTTATAAAGGTGGAAAAACTGGTGCCCCCAAAAATATTGGAATTGCATTCTTTAGAGAAAATAGATAAATAATATTAATTACAAATCTTATTTGGTAATATAGATATAGCTTTAAACAATGTCAGTGAGCATTGAAAGGATAAAATGACTATAGACAAAATTCTATTTCGCCTCAGTAAAGAAATCATTGAATCTAATACAGATAATCCATACTTACTAGGTATACCTAAAAGAGGTGATCTTTTAGCTCAAAGGATATCCAACAATTTATCCAGCGAAAAATTTCAACATGACATTGGAAAAGTTGATTACTTGCCTTTTAGAGATGATTTAGATAAGAACCTAGAAAAAAATATTCTTGATATATCGCCTGAAGGTAGAGAAGTCATATTAATAGACGATGTTATCTATACAGGTAGAACACTGAGGGCATCTATTGAAGCTGTAATCCACTCTGGCCGACCGAAGTCTATTTCACTTCTATGTCTTATTGACCGAGGACACAGGGAATTACCTATTACCCCTAAATTTGTCGGTAGAAATATACCGACAAATCAAGATGAGTATGTTTCCGTTTTTTTGAAAGAAATAGATAATGAAGACAAGGTCGAGGTTACATAGAAATGAGACATCTCTTAGATTTTCAAGATATAAATAAAAATCATCTAGAAAATCTAATTGAAAGAACCAGAAGTCTAGAAGTTAAACCAGAAAATCTAGACTGTATGGCCCTCTTAAAGTTTGACGAACCTTCAACAAGAACAAGACTCTCTTTTGCAGTAGCAGCAGAAAAGCTTGGAATTAAAACTTTCGAATCTTCAGATATTATATCAGCAAAGCAAAAAGGGGAGATTCTTAAGCATGAAGTAGAGACATACGTTTCTATGGGTATTGAAATTCTAGTACTGAGGACAAAAGAAAATAATATTGATGATTATCGAGTATTTGAAGATATTGCTGTTATAAGTGCTGGTTTTGGGAATAAATCACATCCAACTCAAGCACTGGTTGATATATCTACATTGTATAGTTTGAATAAAATCAATGAAAAACGAACCCCAATAACTTATGTTGGAGATGTAAAACATTCAAGAGTGTTTGAATCCGGAAGACAGCTTCTAAATTTACTAGGATTCAAAGTTGGTGTCTTTACAGATAAAAATCTATTACCTGACAATAAAAATGACCTTGAAATTTATGAATCATGGGGTGAGGTATTTGAAAATTCTAATGCAATTGAACTTCTAAGAGTACAGAAAGAAAGATTGCAAGATAATGAAGAAATAAACTTTGATGAATATATAAATAGTTATCAGCTTACAAAAGACGTTTTAAATAAATCTCAAAGTGATATGGCTGTTCTTCATCCAATGCCAATAAATATTGGCATTGAGATTTCTGAAGATGCTATTGAGGATAGCAAAATAAAATACAAGGACCAGCTTTCACACGCAATACCATCACGGATTGTAGCATTCAAATATGTAAGGGATGAAATATGATTGAAATTGCTGGATTTATTGATCTCCACACCCACACAAGATATCCTGACAATGAGAATTTTCCTTTCATCGATATCGATGATTCAGCAATTAACGGTGGATTCTCAACAATACTTGCTATGCCAAATTCTGATATACCCATTGACTCAATCAAAAACTTAAAAATTGCAGAGGAAATAGATAAAAAATTAAAAACAAAGGTACACCGTGTTGCCTCATTAACAAAAAATTTAGAAGGTAAAGAACTTGTAAATTATAAAGAATTCATTGAAAATGGTATCACAATTTTTTCAGATGATGGAAAATCTCTTATTGATAATAATCTAGCTGATGAGGCATTTAAACAAATTAGCAAACTTGGTGGTGCAGTCTTTCAACATTGTGAAAAAAGTTGTCATTCCAATCCTGGTGACATTGCTCCACCAAATAGTGATGCTGACTTGATTCCAATAAACAACGATGAGGAACTGGAAGTTCTTGAAAGAGACTTAAGATTATCGGATAAATACGGAACAAGATACCATGCTCAACACCTTTCAACTTTTGAAAGTGTTGAACTGATAAAAAAAGCAAAACAAGAGGGTCTTCCTGTCACTGCGGAAGTAACACCACATCACATACTTCTAAATAATGAAAATTTAGATACGAATAATGGGCTTTTTAAGATGTATCCACCCATAAGAACAGAAAAAGATAGAGAAGGATTGGTTGAGGGCTTACAGTCCGAAATTATAGATGTTATTGCTACAGACCACGCACCTCATAAGGCAGAAACTAAAAATGTACCTTTTAAGGATGCTAATCGTGGTGTTGTTGGTCTGGAATCGGCATTTCCCTTGATTTATAGTGCAAATATTTTTGATATAGATCAAATATTAAAATTTTTAGTAGTAAATCCAACAAAAATACTCAATGAACTTGGTTATGAAATACCCAAAACAGTAAATACATGGAAAAAATCAAAGTCAGTCTTTATTACAAAATCAAAATTCAAAAATTCATTATTTGAAAATGAAAATATAGAAATTGAAAGAGTCCTATCAAGTGTATAAAAAAGCTATACTTCTGAATCAAAACGGTGATGAATTTCTTGGTTGGACAACTGAAACATTTCAGCCAACAACCGGAGAACTCATTTTCAATACAGCAATGACTGGATTTGTCGAAATATTAAGTGATCCATCATATATAAATCAGATTGTAACTTTTACTTCCTCACACATAGGCAATTATGGTATGTCAAAAAATGATTTTGAATCCAATAAACCAAAAATTGAAGCAGCAATTGGAAATTCTTTTACAAGCTCTCCATCATCATGGAGGTCTGAGAAATCAATAACGTCGTGGTTAAAAGAATATGAGATTCCATATAGTGGTGGGTTTGATGTTAGAAATATAACAAAATATCTAAGAGACTATGGTTCGAGCATGTTTGCACTTGGTATTGATATTGATACAAAAGATTTAAAAGAAATTTTATCAAAAGCCAAAAATATTCTTGGTGATAGTTCAGCAATGACTGCAGGTAGCCAGAATAATAAAAACATTCCAACTGAAGGAAAGATTGGAATTATAGATCTTGGAGCTAAAAGAAGCATTATAAAAGTGCTTGAAGATCATGATTACAAAGTTGTAATGATTACACCCTTGACAACATCAAATGAGATATTAGAAATGAATCTTAAAGGTCTTTTGATTTCAAACGGACCAGGTGACCCTAGATCGTTACTTACAGTCATTGATACAGTTCAGGATCTTATAGGAAAACTGCCAATATTTGGAATTTGTCTTGGTCATCAAATACTTGGTTTAGCATGCGGTCTCAATGTTAAAAAAATGCAATTTGGTCATCACGGTTCTAATCATCCAGTAGAAATCGAGGGTTCAAAAAGAGCCTTAATTACTGCTCAAAATCATGGTTTTTCTATTGAAGATTTTGGTGATTCCATCAAACATGAAAATTTCGGGGATATAAATGTTTATGCAACAAATTTAAATGATGGAACTAATGCAGGAATCAGTATTTGGGACTCTATGGCGTACTCTGTTCAATTTCATCCTGAATCTGGACCTGGTACAACTGATGGATTGCAAATTTTTAACCCTTTTTTTGAAATGATTGAGAAAAACTATGCCAAAAAATAAAGAAATTAAGAGTATTTTGATCATTGGTTCGGGACCAATAGTTATCGGTCAAGCTTGTGAGTTTGATTACTCAGGATCTCAAGCAGCAAAAGCACTAAAAAAAGAAGGATATCGAGTAATTCTTGTTAATTCAAATCCAGCAACTATTATGACAGATCCGGAAATGGCAGATGCTACATACATCGAGCCCTTGACTCACAGCTATCTAAAAAAAATAATTGAAATAGAAAAACCCAATGCAGTCTTACCAACATTAGGCGGACAAACTGCACTTAACTTATCGATTGAATTAGAAAAAAGTGGTGTTTTGAAAGAAAATAATGCAACACTTCTTGGAGCCTCAGCCAATGCTATTGAGATTGCAGAAAATCGATGGAAATTTAAAAAAGCTATGGATGGCGTTGGTATTAAAACACTTAAAGCAACTTACGCTAAATCTTTTGATGAGGGAATAAATGCAAGTAAAGAAATTGGTTTTCCTTTAATGCTAAGGCCATCATTCATTCTCGGAGGTGGTGGAACAAGTGTAGTGAATAATGAAGAAGACTTTAAATCAAAATTATCTGATGCATTTAATGCATCTCCTACACAGGAAGTCTTAATTGAAGAATCAATTTATGGATGGAAAGAATTCGAACTTGAAGTTATGAGAGACAGTGATGGTAATGGGGTAATCGTTTGTGGGATAGAAAATTTTGATCCAATGGGTATCCATACTGGAGACTCAATAACAGTTGCTCCTATTCAAACATTATCTGATAAAGAATATCAAACTATGAGGGACGAGGCGCTACTTTGTTTGGATACTATTGGAATAGCGACTGGGGGTAGTAATGTTCAATTTGCTGTAAACCCTAAAAACGGAGATCGGAGAATAATTGAAATGAATCCAAGGGTATCAAGATCATCTGCTCTAGCTTCAAAAGCAACTGGATTTCCTATTGCCAAGTTCGCTGCTTTATTAGCAGTGGGTTATAACTTAACTGAACTTGAAAATGACATAACTGGAACAACACCTGCTAGTTTTGAACCCGTCCTAGATTATGTCGTAGTTAAAATTCCACGATTTGATTTTCCAAAATTTCCCTCAACAGATGATGTCCTTGGCACATCAATGCAAAGTGTGGGTGAAGTAATGTCTATAGCTTCCACTTTTACAGAAAGCTTAACTAAAGCCATTAGATCTCTTGAGATTGGTAAATCAGGAATAAGAAATATAGACAATAGGTTTATTGGAATGCCAAAAGAGATCCTACAAGATGAAATCAGAACACCTAGGCCTAGAAGAATATTTGCAATTCTTGAGGCAATTAGGAGAAACTGGCCACTTCAAGACATAGCAAAAATATCTTCTGTGGACATATGGTTTTTACAAGAAATTGAAAAGAGCTTTAATGTAAATCCTGAAAATACACCCTCCACAGTTCTTAAAATGCTTGGATGGACGGAAGAAGATCTTGATAATAAAGAGTCTAAAAATGAATTGGAGAAAAATAGAGTTTATAAGTTAGTTGATACATGTTCTGCAGAATTCGAATCCAAAACACCTTATTTATATTCTACAAATGGCGTAAGCAACGACGATACAACAACTGATAAAAAGAAGGTCGTAGTTATTGGGTCAGGTCCAAATAGAATTGGGCAAGGAATTGAGTTTGATTACTGCTGTGTACACGGAGTAAGTTCATTAAAAGAAAATGGTTATGAAGCAATCATGATTAATTCAAATCCTGAAACTGTTTCTACTGATTATGACACCGCAGACAAACTATATTTTGAACCACTTGCATGGAATGAAGTAAAAGCAGTCCTCAATAGAGAAAAACCTGATTCAGTAATTATTCAGTTAGGAGGACAAACTCCTCTTAAACTTGCAAAAAATATTCACGATGCTGGATTTAGCATTGCAGGGTCTTCATTAGAAGTTATAGATTCCACAGAAGATAGAGACTTATTTCAAAAGCTGTGTTCAAAGCAAAACATCAAACAACCTTTATCAAGAATTGCAAACAGTGAAGTTGAATTGGTGGATTCAGTTAACCACATTGGGTTTCCAGTTCTTTTAAGACCTAGCTATGTTCTTGGTGGAAGAGCTATGAGAGTAGTACGAAGCAATGAAGAACTCACTAATTATCTGGATATATTGGCAAGTGCAGATGAAGATGGTAATCCATTTAAATCTGGACCCTTGTTGGTTGATCAATTTTTAACTGACACAATAGAAATTGACGTTGATTTAATTTCAGATGGAGAAGAGGTTTTTATTGCTGGAATTTTAGAACACCTTGAACCAGCTGGTGTACATAGTGGAGACTCAACTGCAGTTATTCCTCCGTTTAGTATTGATAAAACAATGATTGAAGAAATTAAAAATAAAAGTATTCAGTTAGCACTTGGTTTAAATGTAATAGGATTACTAAATATTCAATTCGCCATTCAAAATAATGAGCT
>CACHBU010000012.1:0-21405 GCA_902578135.1 uncultured Candidatus Actinomarina sp. | reverse complement strand
ATTGAACTTCCAAGTTCTGAAACTATAATTCAAACTAAAACTACATGTAAAGAAAATAAGAATGGTGTTTACTACTTTCAATTTCTAACGTCAATTGATAGTGATACTAGAGATTTAAGATATAAATTTTCTTATCGCATAAATAATGGAAAATTGAAAGATATTCCAAAAAAAAGTAATTCATGGAAAGAATTTCCTTTCAAAAAAAATAAAAAACTTAAGTTTAAGTACAAACGAATCTTAAAAGATGGGAGAGAAGATATTGAGACTTTTGAGTATAAATTTCAATATAGATATGGGGATAAAGAAATCAACGAAACTTCTACCTACAAATCAAATGATAAATTACCTTGTACAAAAAATGGCATCAGCGCAAAAACAATTGTTGAAGAAGAAGATATTAATTTTACAGATGATATACAATCTACAACTCTTCCTCCAACTACAACTACAACGACTACAACTCTTCCTCCAACGACTACATCTACAACGACTACATCTACAACTCTTCCTCCAACGACTACAACTCTTCCTCCAACTACAACTACAACGACTACAACTCTTGTTCCAACCTCTAAGGTTAAACTTCCGTCTTTACCTACTAAATATATTGTTACTGGAGGAGGGAGTTGTAAATATACTTTAGTACCTGTAAATTCAGAAAGCATAGATTACTCATCTGGAATGTCCAAAGACCAAGCAGATAAAACAAAAACAGCATTAGAAAATGAATGTCTTAGTTCATCAATTACCTCCACTACCACTACATCCACTACCACTACATCGACTACCACTACAACTACTATTCCTGATCCTTCTTCGTCAATCTCCCAATCCCTAACTTCTTGTTCTGGACCATCAGGTACAAGAACCTCTACTTTAAGCCTTACAAACAATGAAACCTACACAGCATATTATTTAATTGAATACTCAACGAATAGTGGAAGTAGTTACTCCACTGCTCAAACAAATCAATCGATTTCTGGTGGTGCTACAAATACAGCAAACTCTGTTGTTGTATCAGATGGTTCATCTATTATATGGAGATTTAAAGATTCAAGAACATCAAATGATTTCTCTAATGCTAGTTATGAAATACTAAGTGTTGTCACAGTTGACTGTCCTGATGGGTATTACGTAAATGTCGATGGTTCGACATATGCTTTGGGCTTAGAATGTAGAAATTGGAATAATAGTACAAAGGCTAGGTTTCGTGCCAATCCATGGTGGGGAAGTTACAATACTGCTAGTAATTATATGTTTGCACTCATTGCTTTAACTGGTGATTATGATGATGGTGATTCAGATATTGAAGTATCAGATTACTTTGATTATTCATCATCTATTCCCGGTGGTAATTGTTCTGGATTTATTGGAGCAGCAAATTTTGTTTATAAAAGAGACTCGGGTGATTTTCATGCTCCTGAGTGGAACCATCTTACAGGTGATACATTTTGGGATAGCTCAGATCGTGACTACATTATATTTGCAGAGCTAGTACCTTAAGATTTATCCAGATTCCTCCAGATTTTTCTAGTTGATATATACCAAACAAATCCAAATAAGAATCCAAGTATAGGGAATAGCTTAAAGACAAATAGTACTCCATAAATAGATGCTAAATATCCAATCATAAGTGTTGAAATAGTGTTCATGAGAAAGTACAAAGAGTAATCAATCCCAGCTATTCTCCCTCTCAGCCTATCTGGTGTAAGTACTTGTAGTCCATATGTAGAAAATGCCCACTGAGATCCACCACCAGAGTGTCCAAGGATTAATAACAACACTGTTAGATATAGAGATATTGAAAACGGTATAAAGAAATAAAACATACCCCACGCCATTATCGTTATTCCAATCGTATTTAGAAGTCTTCCATCAGTACTACCAAAAAAATACCTAATTGCAATGGGACCAATTAATGCGCCAATACCTCTTGCACCAAACATAAGACCTGTACCAAAGTCACCAGTTTTGTATATATCATATGAAAGAACAGTAAATAAAGACAGCAAACCACTAGCTGAGATACTAAATGTAGCTTTTGTAATAATTAAGGAAAAAATTTCTCTTTTAGATGCAGCATATTTAAGACCTTCTTTATAACTTATATCTTCTTCTTCATCTTTATCTTCAGATTTCTCACTCAAATTTTTATTTATTGAGAAGACTATTAAAGCAGAAAGTACAAAAGTTAAGCTATCTACTGCAAATAACATATTTCTGCTGATTACTGTTGTTAAGTATCCTCCTAGACCTGCACCTAAACCAGCCATCACACCCCAACTAGAAAAAAATATAACATTTGCTTCAGCTAAATTTTCCTTTTTAACAACGTTAGGCAAAGCTGCATCAGAAGTTGGCATGTATGGAGAACCTACAACGGAAAGTAATCCAAATGAAAACAAAATAAATGCAACATTTTCGGTCGTTACTGCGTAAAGAATTAATAACACTGTCATTCCTGATAAGAATTCTGAGATTGCAATTATTTTCTTCCTATCAAATCTATCTGCTAAGTAACCGCCAAAGCTCCCAAGCATAAATAACGGTGCACTCTGAACAACTAAAACTAGAGAGGTGATAAATGGATTTTCAGTTAACTCGTAAATTATACCTAAAAGAGGAACGGTTAATAACCAGTCTCCACCTAGTGTAATTAAACGGGCTGCAAAAAGTTTACGAAAGTTTTGGTTTTGCGTGAGTAATACTCTGTATTTTTGAAAATTTTCCATTTGCAGTTCAACTCTAATTGAATTGAGAAATAACTACTATACTTTAACAATAATGAAAACAGCACTTGTAACTGGCGGGACAAGAGGAATTGGACTTTCCACAGCTCAAAAATTTATTGATCAAGGATGGAATGTTTACATCACATCTAGAAAAGAAGAAAATCTAGAAGCAGTACTTTCTGAAAATTCACAGTTAAAGGGATTTGTTGCAAGAGCCGATGATCTTGCTGCTGCAACTGAGACTTGTGAAAAAATCCTCGATGAAACAGGTTCTTTAGATGTTTTAATTAACAATGCTGGTACAAATCCATCCGGTGGTAGCTTGCTTGATGTTGATTTATCTGCAGTGCAGAAAACATGGGATGTAAATTTAATGGGTCCTTTAATGTGGACAAGAGAAGCTGTAAAGGTTGGATTAAAAGAATCAGTTCTGAATGTTTGTTCTGTTGGTGGAATAAAGCCAGCACACTATATGGGAGCTTACAATATTTCAAAAGCAGGATTAATTTATATGACAAAACAATTAGCAATGGAACTTGCTCCTGACATTAGAGTCAATGGCATCGCTCCGGCTGTGGTTAAAACTAAGCTTTCAGAAATGCTATGGGCTGGGGATGAGCAGGGAAGTGCGGACCTTCATGCTCTTAAAAAATTAGGAGAACCAGAAGATATAGCTAGTTTGATTTACTTTCTTTCAAGTGATGATGCATCTTGGATTACGGGTGAAGTTGTAACCATTGATGGTGGATTTCTCCTCTAATTAGCCAATAAAGTATTTAGCTAATTCGTTATACAAAGGTATTCCAACAATGATATTAAATGGAAATGTGACACCTAAACTGAGTCCAAGGTATATAGCTGGATTTGCATTGGGTATAGCATCTTTTACAACCGCTGGTACTGCAATATAGCTTGCGCTTGCAGTTAACACCATAAGTAATGTTGCATTGCCTACAGAAAAATTAAAGTTTACGGATGCAAGCAGAGCGATGAGTGAACCCATTAATGGTGTGAATAAAGCAAAAGCAATTAGGCTAGCTCCTTTACCTTTAAGTTCTCCAATTCTTTTAGCAACTCTTGTTCCCATAACAAATAAAAATACGTACAAAACGTAGTCAAATATTTCAACAATTATGAAATCTAAATTAGATAAAAGTGTTTTATTGAGAAAGTATCCAACAAACAATGATGAGATCAAAATAATATTTGGTATTTCTAAAAATGCTGTTTTAATAGTGTCTAAATTATTGCCTTTATTTTGCTTATTATTCGTAACTAAATAGAGTGCCATAAATATTGCCGGAAACTCCATTACAACTAAAACAGCAGACATGTAGTTATCAAACTCTTGATTAGTAGTTGATAGATATGCAATGGCTGTTACAAAAGTCACTGCACTTACTGATCCATAAGTACCAGAGAGTGCGGCAGCATCATCGCTATTAAGTAAATTTTTAAGATAAAAATAAGCAATAAGTGGAATTAAAAGAGCAAATACTACTCCTAGTGTTAATGCACTTATAACTTCATTTATAAAGCCATTTTCTTGAAGGCTTGAACCACCTTTAAGTCCTAGCGAAAGAAGTAAATAGTAACCTAAGTATTTAGAAATAGAGTTGGGAAGGATTAATTTAAATAAAATTCCAATCAGAATTCCTGAAAGGAATAATAGTAGTGCTGGATTAAGTATGACTTCCATTCAAATAAAAATGATAGTTAGGTAATAGATTTGTATTGTAGTAATAAAAATTATTTTATTTTTCTTACTAACTCTTCAACTCTGTTGATGTCAACTTTTTTAGCAACATCATTATCAAATTTAAAACTTGTACCCACAATCAGTATGTCTGCCAAATCTTGATAAGCGTCAACATTTGTTGAAGTCACACCAGATCCAATAGCTAGTTTTCCAGTTGGAACTATGTTTCTTACTTTTTGTAAATCTTCAAGATTTATTTCATGTCCAGTTCCATCTCCAGTAACAATCACTACATCTGCACCAGCTCTATGAATTAACTCATCTGCATGGTTTTCAATTTTTGAACCGGGAGGAGGTACAGCATGTTTTACAAATACATCAGCATATATTTCTACATAGCTATTAAGGCTCGATTTAAACTGATTAACTCCGTGAGCATCACCTTCTATAACGCCTTGATCGGTATACATAGTATTATTTAAAACATTAATTCTTACAAACTGAGATTTAGTCGCTTCGGCAATTGCAAGAGCTGCTAAACCGTCATTTCTTAAAACATTTATTCCAACTTTGATATCTCGTTCTATTGATAGATTTTCTACAACTGTAGTGAAGCTTGCAAGTGTACGTTTAGAAATATCATTTTTTACAAATGGTGTATCTCCAAAATTTTCAATTATGATTCCATCAACACCACCATAAACCAAGCTATTTACATCCTCTTGAGCAGCATCAATAATTTCATCAATAGACAATCTATTAGAAGGGGAGCCAGGAAGGCTTTTTAAGTGAACTACCCCATAAACTTTCATTATATTTTTACGTGATTAAATTTAACGAATTTTTTGGCAAAATCACCTTCAGTTGAAAGTGTTAATTTATGACCTTTAGGTACTCTACCAGTGACAACCCTACACCAGTCACTTGCATTTCCTTTTATACTGTTTTCACTTTGCTCGTCTCCAAATTGCCAAGCTTTGTATTCAGGTCCGATTAGTTCTATTCTTAGATCTTGATATTTAGTTTTATTAACTTTACTTGCTTGTTGTGCATTTAACCATCCAAAAAGAGCTACATGTTCAACTCGTACGGTGTCTTCATAATCTTTTTTCATTGCATCATAAACATCTAAACTGTGTGCCCATGTTTCGGCTAATTTTGTAACTGCGAACGTTCTATAATCGATTTCATTTTTCCACCAAGTTAATTTCTTCCCAGGAGAAGATTTAGCTAATATTTCAATAACAGAAGCTCTAGACATTCTCCACCATTCAATAACATCTTGTGGTCTCATATCGCTACCTTTTTTGATTGCTTCTTTTTCAAATTTCTCTAAACCCTTAGGTCCTCTATATTTATTAAATTCAGTACCTTTTTTCTTTAGAGCATTGTTAGCAAGATCTTCAAGAGCTGCAAGATAACTAACATGAGCTGTTATATCCCAATTTTTGTATGTAGTTTTTGTATTCCAATTTCTAACAGGAATACTCTGAAGATATTGATCTAATAATTGCTGTTCAGCGACGAGGTTACTTAGTATTTCTTGCATCATAATAAGTTTACTTGAGGTAAACAATTAACTCCAGTGTCAATTTGAGCAAAAAACCCTTTTTTTAAATTAAGTTTGTATTTATGATGCATTTATGAAGAAAATCTTAAAATTTGTTGTAGTAATACTTGGGTTCAGGTATGTTTTAAGACTTATGGATGAAAATGTTGATATCAAGATTCAAATTAAGAAACTTAGAAATGAATTAGCTAATTTGGAAACTGAAGATTTAGAAAACAAAATTAAAGATTTTTTTAAAAAGTACGATCCAAAATTTAAAGATCAAGAAGAAAATCAAGAAGATTTTTAAAGTAAATAATCAATGTGGAGATTACTAGGGAAGTCAGCTCATCTCTGGCCAGAATGGCTTTATAAGACAGTTTCAAAAATCCACTCTAAAATTATAAAATTTAATCATTCATTTTTAGGTGAAAAAATAATAGGTGATCACATTCTTTTACTTGAAACTATAGGTAGTAAAACAAATCAACTTAGAAAGACACCTTTAACTTACGCTAATTGCGAAAATGATTATATAGTTGCAGCTTCTTACAGCGGTAATGATAAAACACCAGACTGGTTTTATAATCTATCTTCCTCAAATCCATTTATAACAATTAATAATGAAAGATTTGAGGCTACTTATGAATTAATAGAATCCTCTGATAAAGAATATTATTGGAGTTTATTGGATCAAGTCTATCCAACTTTTCAAATGTATAGAAAAAGAACTGATAGAAACATACCTCTAATTAAATTTTCTAAAGTTGAGGCTTTATAGACGGCCCTTTTCTAACTATTGTGTTCCATAAAGTTTTATAATGATCTAAGTCTTCTTTATTAACATGAGGTAGTACAAAGTTTTCCCAAGTGTCTTTTAGAGGGTCTGATGATTCTGCATAAACATCTAAGCCTATAGGGATTCTCTCTACAATTGTTCTTAAACTCATAGGTGTTTCTATATTGATACTTATATCATCTGACATAAATGAGTTGTTAATTTCTGTTGCTAGTTTAATTATTAAATCTCTGTATTCTTTTTGAAGCTTCGGATATCTTTTTTCAAAAATAGTATTTAGCTGTTCTTTATTTGGGAAAGGCTTATCCCATATAACCCACCTATCCGCAAAAGCTTTATTTAATGACTGGGTACCTGCATAATCTCTTAAACTAGTTGGGTTCATTGTTCCAAAAATATAAGTATCTTCTCTTAGCGAAAGCACTTCTCCGTTTGGGAGCTCTAACTTTCTGTGCCTATCAAGTAATGAATGTAGAGCAAATAAAACCTCAGGGCCCGCTGCATTGAGCTCTGATAAATTTACAATTGCTGGTCCTCTCAATGCTCTTGTTAATTCACCATCTTGCCATCTACTTTCGGTCCCACCCTTACCATCTCCATACAACTGAACAGATCCTAAAAGTGTTACGTCTCTAACCTCTCCAGATAAAGGAATTCTGTAATACGGAAACTTAAGTTTTGCTGCGAATTGTTCTATATCATGATCCTTTCCTGTACCCATATGACCCATCAGTGCAACGTGTATAGGTATTTCATTATTAAATGATTTACTTTTTGAATTCATAACCTGAGCAAGTCTATATTGCATTCCTAGGTCTACATAGAATTCATCTACTTCTGGAATTCTGTTACTTCTCGATTCAAAATCATCTTGTTTTTTATCTAATTTACATTCTTCTATTTCAACAGATTTTTTCTCATTATCAGGATTTACAAATTTTTTCTTACCCATTAGGCGACTCCAGATACTAATTTAATGTTTTTTATAAGTATATCCTTTGTGATGTTTACTATGGAATGAATTAATTGTTCAGGTTTTTCAATTTGTACATTATTAATATATTCTCTCCATGAACCTCTACTGCCAATTCCTATTCCGATTACATCGACTCCATTTTTAGTTGCAAAGTTTATACTATTTTGAAGTTCATTCAATGATCCTCTAGTCATACCGTCTGACAGTACAACTAACATCTTTGTATTCGATGGATGATTTAACAATCTTTTTGTTGCATGCATGATATTTATTTCATCGATGTTAGTCCCTTTTTCAAACATGCTTACAGGAGGAATTGAATCTTCACTTATACCAATATCTATTGAATCTCTTAAATTTCTTGAAAATTCTATCAGACCAATAAATTGCTGATAGTTCTCTCTCCATGAATCTTTAAATTCTTTAATAAAATAATGATTTGCGGTATTGTAAAGTTCCTGAGCTGAAGAACCGTATGTTCTATTTAACATTGAAGAAACTGCAAATTTTCTTTTATTATATGTATCTTCATTTTCAGTATGTTCTGAAGCAAAAGCTCTGTTAAAAATAGAAACTTCAAAATCAATATCAAGTTCAAAACATATTTGCGATAAGTAACTAGCACCAATTAATGCTGAGGCTAGAGACCAAGGATGAAGTTCTTCTTTGTTTTTTTCAATCATCGAACCACTTCCATCAATTAAAAGAGATATTGCATATGACTTATTGGATAGTCGCTGTTTCTGTTCAAACATTCTCTCGTATCTTCCAGAAGCAAGCATGATTGGAACATGTGGAGATAAGTCTCCTTGATCAAATCCACTAATTCTTTGTCTTTTTTGGTTGTGTATAAAGTAGGGTTTTATCTTGTTTGTAACTTTATAAATAGGTAAATTCCACTGCTGTAATAACGATTCGTATGTTTCAAGACCATTCTTGAATAAATTCTTAAAATTATCAGGTATTCTATTTTCAACAACTTTCGCAGTATTTCCTGATGGAAAATAGATAGTAGTTGATGCCCCTACTTTAGAAATATGATCATCCATAAGATTTAATTTGTCATCAGTTGTTTTAGACTCCGTCTGACCAAGGAACTTCTGAAGAGTATTACCTGTTGTTACATTGTTAGAGGAGGGTATAAGAACCTTGTTTAAGTCATTCACTACACTTTCATCAAGCGATTCTTCAATTTCTTTTTGTTCTCCTAGTGTGTAGTTGTCTAAGTCTGGAAGAATATTGTACCGTTTACATATATCAACCATCTGAACTGTTGCATCAATTAATTCAGATACATTCACATCCTCATAATTTAAAGTTTTTAAAATATGCAAAGATTCGTTTAACGAACTTACTACTGGCTTTTTATAATTTTCAAACTCAGGATCTATATACGAAGTAATTGAGTGAAAAAGTAATGATAGGTACTGACTAAAATTACCAAGCTTTTTTATCTCAGAAAACGACTCAGTATAAATATCTTCAAGAATAGAATTTAGACCTTCGTATTGTTTAACAAAGATTTTTTCTTCGATTGAATGAATTAGAATATCAAAAACATATTTTCCAAAGGGTCCTGTAAGAATTTCCAGAATGTCATCAATATCTTCTACATCATCCAGTTCTTCTGGGAATAGCTTGTTTATAGATTCAGGTTCTAGAGTGTAATTATTTGTTGCATGTATAGCTTCGTGAACAACAGTACCAATCATAACCTCATCTCTATCAAGATTTGTTTTTGAGATTGTATTAACAAGTATTGATGGATTTATTACAATATCATTCTTGCTGTTAGATTTTGATCTTCCATATCGAAGTGATAAATCATCATTTTTCATTTGAGTTTGCAGTAATCTCGTAATAGCAGGTCTGATCTTTTCAAAATCTTCAACTATTTGAGCTTCGATGTTTTTTTTCTTTGAATTCATCTAATTATCATTATCATTAACAACTATAAGTATAAGGAATTATCAAAGATGAATGAAATCGTGCAAAAGACTGTTTTGATATCTGGTGGAGCAGGCTCAATGGGCCAACTTGTTTCAGATTACATAAGCTCTAGAAACGATTTTATCATGACAGCAATTCATGATCCTAATTATGATGGACAAGAATATAAAATCTATAAAGATTTAACAAATATAGAAGAAGATATAGTCCTAGAATTCTCGCCTGCTTCAGTAATAAATAAAAATATAGAAAAACTATTAGATTCAAATGTAGATCTAATAATTGGATCATCCGGAGTAAGTGCAGGAATGTTGTCAAAATTAAAAACAACAACAGATAGAAAAATAATTGTTATTCCGAACTTTTCAATAGGCGCTGCCTATCAAAAGCTTTTCGCAGCATCACTATCTGAAAATTTTGATTCAGTAAATATAACTGAAAAACATCATGGTAAAAAACAAGATGCACCATCTGGAACTGCTATCGATTTAGCTAATTATTTACCATCAGAATTAATCTCTCACGAAAAAAATGGAGATTTTTATAAAACTAACAAAGTCAACAACAAGAATATTTATTCATTGAGGGACGATAAATTTCTAGCTGAACAAGAAGTAGATTTTGAAAATGAATTTGAATCTTTTAATTTAGATCACAAAGTAAATGATAGAAAAGCTTATCTATATGGAGTAAAAGTTGTTTTTGATCTTTATAATGACCTGCAAGGTTTTAGTCTAGGTTTAGAAAATTTAATAGCTAAAAAGATTAATATCTAATTATGAATGATTTCGGAAAGCTATTAACAGCAGTGATAACCCCATTTGATTCTAGTGGTGTGCTTAGTACGGATACTTTATGGAGACTATGTAGAAAATTAGTTCATGAAAAATCTGATGGATTAGTTTTATCAGGAACTACTGGAGAGTCTCCAAATTTAACAAAAGAAGATAGAAAAATCATTTATTCAACAGCAAAAGATTCAGTTGGATACAAGGCAAAGATAATTGCTGGTACTGGTACATACTCAACTAGAGAATCTATAGAGTATACAAAAATGGCAAATGATCTAGGTGTAGATGGAATTATGATTGTAACACCGTATTATTCAAAACCATCACAATTTGGAATTTTGCAACATTTTGAACAGATTTCAAAAAATACTGATTTGCCGATTATGGCTTATAATATTCCTGGAAGAACAGCAACTTTAATAGAAATCGACACTTTAGAAAAACTTGTTGATGATATCGGAATACATTCAATAAAAGACGCAGTAGGGGATTTAAATTTTTCTAAAACTGAACTAGAAGTGCTTAAGGACAGAGTTGATATCTATTCGGGTAATGATGGTGAGACTATAGAGTTCATGAAGATGGGTGGAAAAGGTGTTGTCTCTGTTGCTTCACATGTTGTTGGAAATGAAATTTTTAATTTAATAAATCATGTTCTTAACGATGAGATTGAATCAGCAGAGCATTTGCAAACTCAACTTTTACCTTTTTTTGATTTATTATTTGAAGAACCTAGTCCAGGTCCAGTCAAATACTTACTTACAGAAACTTGGGAAGATGTTGGATCACCTCTAATGCCTATAACTGATGTTTCAGATGATTTAGCTAGTAAATTATTAGAATATTTCGAAAAAATTAAGAATAATTAGACTTTTTCTACCTTTTTTTATGGTATAATACTTCCGTGGCTGTAAAGACATCCACTCGCAAAAGGGTGAATGGGCGTAAGCGGGTGTCTAAACAAAACAAGTTAATAAATGTAGACAGGGCAGTAACTTCACTTAAATCTACAACTTCTAATACTTTATCTAAATTCGTCCACTCTTATCAAGCAGTAGCGATATTTATGTTTACATTTGCTGCGTTAATTACATTATCTATATTTCAAAAAGGCGGTCCTGTTGGAGAAATCGTTTACAGAACTCTTGAATGGTGTTTTGGTTATGGAATTTATGCCATGCCTGTACTTTTCTTATACGGTTCAGCAATATTGATTCGTGATAAAGAGATAGTGAAAGCAGATAAAGTTTTGACAGGAACTTTCTATGTACAAATAATATCATCAGCTGCCTTTCATTCCCTTATTCATTCTGAACCTATACCAATTAGTGCTGGTTCAGAATTAATAACTAAATCTGGTGGTCACATATCAGCATTTATTGTTCATCCACTAACCAATTTTTTTGGTTTGGAAATGACGCATACTCTACTTTTAATTGGACTAGTTATGTCTGTTTTATATATGACTGATATTGAATTAAAAGATCTTATTGGAGGAGTACAGGCAGTTTGTAAATATATTTATAAATTTATTTATGCTTTCTTTTTAGCAAGAAAGGAAGCTAATAATTTACAATTTGAAAATATTTTAGAATCTGATGAATCACCATCGGATAATAGTACTGTAAAAAATAATGAAAACGGAAAGAATAAAGTTAAAGAAAAAGTAGAAAATGTTTCAAATTTTACAGATTTCAAACAGAAAAAAGTTAAATTAACTTCAAAAGCCAACAACAAGGCTAAGTCTTCTAAAGATTATAAGTTACCTCCGTTAAGTTTGTTGAAACAAGGTTCTTCACAATCTACATCTAAAAAATTATTGCAAGAAACAGCTAAAGATTTAACGAAATTACTAATTGAACATGGAGTTGAAGCTGAATTAACTAATGTTGTTCCGGGTCCTACTGTAACTAGATATGAAATTGAATTAGCTCCTGGTGTTAAAGTATCAAAAGTTACTTCATTATCACATGATATTGCATATGCATTAGCAACACCAGACGTTAGGTTGCTCGCTCCTATCCCTGGTAGAAGTGCAATTGGTATTGAAATTCCGAACAGACAAAGAAAACTTGTGTCATTAGGAGATGTGTTGTCTTCAAATGAAGCAACCAAATTTACACATCCCCTTAATGTAGGATTAGGTCTAGATATTGCAGGTAAAGCTAGGCTTTTAAATCTTTCAGAACTACCTCACGTTTTAATAGCAGGTCAAACAGGCGCTGGTAAATCTTCTTGTATTAACTCAATAGTTACATCACTTCTTGTAAGAACTAATCCAGATGAAGTAAAAATGGTTATGGTTGATCCAAAAAGAGTTGAGCTAGGTCAGTACAATAATGTTCCTCATTTACTTACAAAAGTTATTACAAATCCTAAAAAAGCTGTTGATGCACTTGGATGGGCTGTAGCGGAAATGGACAGAAGATACGATTTATTAGCAGACGGTCAAGTAAGAGATATCAATGGTTATCACGAAAAATATGACGCAGGCCTACTTGATGAAGAAAAGTTTGACAGATTCCCTTACATAGTTGTCTTTATAGATGAGTTGAATGACCTTATGATGGTTGCTGGTAGAGAAGTAGAATCTGCAATTGTTAGACTTGCTCAAATGGCAAGAGCAATTGGTATACATTTAGTAGTTGCTACACAGAGGCCATCAGTTGATGTTATCACTGGTGTTATGAAGGCAAACATACCTTCAAGACTTGCATTTTCTGTAGCATCAACAACAGACTCTAGAGTTATACTCGACCAATCCGGTGCAGAAAAATTGATTGGATTGGGAGACATGCTAGTTGTTACAGCTTCAAACCCACGACTTGAGAGAATTCAAGGCGCTTGGGTAACAGAAGGTGAAATTAAAGATGTTGTTTTATGGGTGAAAGATCAAAAAGAAGCTGTTTATAATCCAGCTGTTACTGAGGAGCAAAAAACTTCATCTATCTCCTCATCTGAAGATTTTGGTGAAGACGAAGAACTAATATCTTCTGCAAAAGAATTAGTTGTACGTTCTCAATTAGGCTCTACATCTATGCTTCAAAGAAAACTCAGAGTAGGTTTTGCAAGAGCTGGAAGATTAATGGATATTTTAGAAGCCCAAGGTATAGTTGGCCCTTCTGAAGGATCAAAAGCCAGAGAAGTTTTGGTTACTGTTGAAGAATTTGAATCAGCATCTTTAAATTCTATTGCTGACTCTAAAAATGATTTAACTGAGAATAATGAATCAGAAAATTTAGATATTGTTGATAATGATGAAGAACCAGAAGATAACTGGTACGAAGAATAAATAGCTTTTAATAACTTTACCTTTAATAATTCTATTTCTTATTGCAGCTGAAATTGCATCCGCAGTAACTACCAAGACAATTGTACAAATAAGAACAGTTCCAGCTCTAGGAAAATCTCTGAATCTCAGTTGATTAATTAATTCTTGACCTACACCTCCTGCGCCAACTACACCTAAGACTAAGGGTATTGTTATTAGTTAAAAATTTGTAAAATTAATTTCACCGAATTCTCTAAGAATAATTTCACCATTTGTATCTAAAACTATTGTAATTGGTTGTCCCACCACTTTAAAATAATCTCGTAACTGAGGAGTAGAAAAACCAATTTTCAAACTACCATTTAGATTTTTATCTACCCAATCTAATGTCGGACCGTATTCGCTGTGAGCAAGAGCGATTACATCATATTCATCTGTTAAATTGTCTAATTCAGCTTCTAAGACAGGCAACTCCTGTCGACAAATACTTCAATAGTCTGCCCAAAAAACAATTATAGTTTTTTTGTTTGTAAAATTTTCTGAGTCTTGAACGAGGTCAGTGTTAATAAATGTAAATGATGTGTCTGATACCACACTAACTGGATTAGGATTTTCAACTTCTGCTACTTGTGAACAAGCAATAAACGTGAGAAAAAGAAGAATAAATTTTTTCATAGAATAATCATAATATGATTGAATAATAACTTTGCTAATGTGAATACTGTGAATATAGCACTATTAAGCGTCGGTACAGAATTATTGTTGGGTGATACTGTTAACACAAATTTATCGTCTCTAGGGCAAACACTTTACAACAATGGTTTTATATTATCTTCTGAAGTTACTGTACCTGATAAAAAAGAAACCATAAAAGACGAGTTCTTAAAATTATTCGATAAAAATGATGTAATTATCTCATGTGGGGGAATTGGCCCAACAGAAGATGATTTTACAAAAGAAGTTATTTGCAGTGCTTTAGAGATAGATTTAGAAGTTGACGAAGAGCACTTATCTTGGATGAAATCTAGATGGGAATCAAGAGGTCTCTCTATGCCAGAAACAAACATAAAACAAGCTCAAATCCCTGTGGGATCAACAAAATTAATCAACTCTCAAGGAACAGCTCCAGGGATACTAATAAATCATAGTGGAAAATATATTTTTATTCTTCCTGGTCCTCCCAGAGAATTTAATCCTTTAGTAGTTGATGAAGTTGTACCTTTATTAAAAGATAATTTTTCCACTACTAATAAAGAATATGAGTTTGTTTTATTTTTTAATCAAGCAGAATCATCATTAGCTGAAGAAATCAATAAATTTAAACCTGAAGGATTAGATTTAGCTTACTTAGCAAGTAAAGGAGTTATTAAACTCAGATATGATAAAAATTCAATTGACGAAGTTAATCTAAAAGAATTTTCAACTCGTTTAAAAGATACCTTTAAAGATTCAATACTTGGTTATCAAAACATTCCTGCTTCTAAAGCTTTATTTAATTTATTGAAAGAAAAGAATTTAACTTTATCTTTAGTTGAAAGCATTACGGGCGGTAACTTATCTTCTGAAATAATAAATTACCCTGGTGCCAGTTCAATATTATTAGCTGCGAATACTCTATATTCTAATGAAGCTAAGAAAGAATACCTTTCTGATGATATTTCAGATGATTGGGAGATTTTGTCTAAAGAACTTTCAGAAAAATCAATTAAAAAGCATAAATCATCAATTTCTTTAGCCATACTCGGGGAAGCAGGGCCAATTCCTTCAAGTAATTACAAAATTGGAGAAATATTTATTGCAATATCTAACAATAAGGAAACAGTTAATTTCTACCATAAATTAAGGGGTAGTAGAGAAGATATTATTAATAGAGCAGTAAATAATGCTATTTGGGACCTAATTAATTTTATTAAATAGTTGTATTCGAACATATGTTCGATTAAAATATGTCATAGTTAGATGTTTTAATATATTTTAATTATTGTTATTAAAGGAGTTAAAAATGGATAAAGACAGGGCAAAAAAACTAGATACAGTTTTTTCTCAAATCGAAAAACAATTCGGCGAAGGTTCGCTTATGAAACTTGGTGCCGAACAAGTAAAAAAAATACCGGCAATTTCAACGGGAGCATTATCAATTGATTTAGCATTGGGAATAGGTGGTGTTCCAAAAGGTCGAGTAATAGAGATTTATGGACCAGAGAGTTCAGGAAAAACAACACTTTCATTACATATTGCAGCTGAAGCGCAAAAAGCTGGTGGAGTAGCAGCTTTTATTGATGCCGAGCATGCATTGGATCCTATTTACGCAAGTGCATTAGGTGTAGATGTTGATGAATTATTAGTCTCACAACCAGATACTGGTGAACAAGCTTTAGAAATTGCAAATATGCTCATTGATTCTGAAGGAGTTGATGTAGTTGTTATTGATTCAGTAGCAGCACTTGTACCACAAGCAGAAATTGATGGTGAGATGGGTCAATCACACGTAGGATTACAAGCAAGATTAATGTCTCAAGCTTTGAGAAAGTTAACTTCATCAATAAATAAAACACAGACAACAGTTATATTTATAAATCAAATTAGAGAAAAGATTGGAGTAATGTGGGGTTCACCTGAAACAACAAGCGGCGGTAGGGCATTAAAGTTTTATGCTTCAGTTCGTATTGATATTCGCAGGATTGAAACTCTCAAAATTGGTGCCGAGATGATTGGTAATAGAGTAAGAGCTAAAATTGTAAAAAACAAAGTTGCTCCACCATTCAAAGAAGCACAATTTGACATTATGTTTGGTCAAGGAATATCAAGAGAGGGCTCTTTACTAGATGTAGGCGTAGATCACGGAATAGTAAGAAAAGCAGGAGCATGGTTTACTTATGATGAAGTCCAACTTGGACAAGGTAAAGAAAATTCAAAACGTTTTCTTAGAGAGAATGCAGATATTGCATTACAATTAGAAACCGATGTTTATAAAGCTGTAGGTTTAATAGAATCTGAATCCAATAAAGACATTTCAGAGGAAGAAACAGAAGATACTACTTCCGAGTAATAAATTTAAAAATTAATTAAATTTTAATTTTATACTCTACATGTGGACCAATTAGTTGAAATAAAGTCAAAAATACAGATTAACCCTTCAAGGGTTGGTAAGAAATATTTTGTAAAAACTTTTGGTTGTCAAATGAATGAACATGATTCAGAAAGAATTTCTGGCATGTTTGAGTTAGATGGTATGTCAAAAGCTATATCTGAAGAATATGCCGATGTACTTTTTGTAAATACCTGCACCATTAGGGAAAACGCTGATGACAAACTTTATGGAACATTAGGACAACTAAAACAATGGAAATCGCAAAAAGATAACAGAAAATTACTAGTCGGTGGTTGTGCAGCTCAAAAAGATAAAGAACTTGTAAGAGAGAAAGCTCCATGGGTTGATGTGGTTATTGGTACTCATAATTTAACAAATGTAGTTGATTTGTTAAATAGATCTGAAGATTGGGGTCCTTTAACCGAAATAATTGATGAGATTGAAACTCTTCCTACAGAAGCACCATCAATACGTGAATCAGAGTATTCAGCATGGTTGACTATTCAAATAGGATGCAATAATTCTTGTACTTTTTGCATTGTTCCATCAGTCAGAGGACAGGAAATAAGCAGGAGACCTAGCGATATTGTAAATGAAGCACGAAAATTGGTTGACGAAGGGGTTAAAGAAATCACGTTACTGGGACAAAACGTAAATTCATATGGTAGAGATTTAAAAATTGAAGGAAAAGCAAGACCATACTTTTCGCAACTATTAGAACAACTAAATGAAATAAAAGGTTTAGAAAGAATTAGATTCACTTCACCACACCCTAAAGATTTCAAAGCAGAAACTATTGAAAGTGTTAAAAAATTAGAAAATGTTTGCAAACAAGTTCACGTGCCCCTTCAAAGTGGTAGTTCTAATATTCTCTCAAAAATGCATAGAGGATACAACAAAGAGAGATTCATTGAAAAAGTAGATATGATAAGAGAAATTATCCCTGATGTGTCTTTAACTTCAGATATCATTGTTGGATTTCCTGGAGAGACTGAAAAAGACTTTCAAGACACTTTAGACGTTGTTGAATATTCTAAATTTGATTTGGTTTATATGTTTAAGTTTTCACCCAGACCAGGAACTTTAGCTTATGATATGAAAGATGAATTTATAGGTAATGATATTATAAATGATAGATTTTTAAGATTAAAAGAATTGCAAACAGATATAAGTGAAAAAAGTTATAAAAGATTTCTAAACACTGAACAAAAACTATTAATTGAAAAAACTTCTAAAAAAAATTCTGATATATTCACTGGAAGAATTGATGGGGGGCAGTTAACCCATATATCAAAAGATAATATTTTAGTTGGTGATATTGTCAATGTTAAGATTGTTGATACAACTCCATTTTATTTAAAGGCAGAACTTTTATAATTGTTATATTTTTTAACTGGAATAACAGCATCGGGTAAAAGCAATTTAGCACATAAGATTGCATTAGAGAAAAATATGTCTATTTTATCTGTTGATTCAATGGCAGTATATAAAGGAATAGACATTCTTACAGCCAAACCAACAGATGTAATGCAAGCGCAGGTAAAATATTACGGTCTTGATATTGCCGATCCGGATCAGAATTTTTCGATTATTGATTATCTGAATTATTTAATAGATCAAGATATTCCTGAAAAAACTTATAGTGAAGATATTTTAGCTGTCGGCGGATCAGGTCTTTACATAAAAGCTATGATAGATAGATACGAATTCAGACCTACAGATCCAACAATAAGGTCTGAATTAGAACAGTTGAATTATGATCAATTAATAAAATTTCATAATCTAAACAATATTCCTATTCCAGATATTGAATTAAACAAAAGAAGACTAATGAGAAATATTGAAAATTTTATGCTTGATGAAGCAAAGTATATTTTTCCACAATTAAATTTACCTAATGAATCAGTTGGAGTATTTTGGAATCACCCAAATTATAAAGAAAATATTGAGAAAAGAACTAAACAAATGATTGCGGATGGCTTACTTGTTGAGATTAATTCAATTTCATACCCATCAAAGACTGTTTTACAAGCCATTGGATTAAATTTATCAGAAGATATAGAAGAAAATATTAATATAAAAACAAAAAGACTTGGTAAAAAACAAATTACATGGTTTAAAAAAGAAGATCGATTAAAAATGATTAATAGTGAAAACCCAGATGATGTATATAAAGTTATAATGGAAATCATAAATGAGTAACTTTGCTTATATGTCTGGTACCGGTAATGACTTTCTTGTTGGTGAATACGACGGACCTGTATCTAATATTCAAATTATTGCTTTAGTAAGTGATTCAGAGTTTGATGTAGATGGAGTTATATTCGTTGAACAAATCGATCAATTAACTGTGAAAATGCATTATTTCAATAATGATGGCTCTAAAGCCGAACTATGTGTTAATGGTGTAAGATGCGTAGCTAAATACTCTCTTGATAATCTATTTGTTACAAATAATGAATTTGTTGTTACTGCTCCGGTATCTGATATAAAAGTTAGCGTAAATGATAATAATGTTGAGTTGTTGGCACCTATTCCTGAATACAATGAAAAACATGTTGAAATAAACAATCATAAAGGAATTGTATCTACTGTAGGTAACCCACATTTTATAGTTGAAGTAAATAATGTTGACAACTTTGAGCTTGAAGACCTATATCAGTCAGTAAATAAAAACGAAATTTTTGCATCTGGAGTTAATTTAGAAATCTACGAAATTATAAATAAGGAATATGTAAAAGCTCGTGTATACGAAAGGGGAGTTGGGGAAACAGATGCATGTGGATCTGGAGCATTATGTATTTTTAACTATCTCTCAAAAACCAACAAAATTTCAACAAACGGATATATTCTTTATCCTGGTGGAGAACTTAATTTAAGATTTGAGAACGAAGATTTATATTTATCTGGAGAAGTTATATATCTCTAAATAAACTAACAACTTTACCAATAGGTTGAATATTTGAATTTACTTCCTGATTTTCGTAGCTTTTATTTGCTGGTATTAAATACCTTTTACCTGAAATTGTATCTAGAAATTTTACTGTAGCTTCTGTTTCATTTATCATAAAAGCACCTATATCACCATTTTTTGGCTCTATTCCTTTATCAATAACAACAATATCTTCATGATAAATTCCTGCATCTACCATAGAATCACCATTAATTTTTAAAGCAAATAAGTTGTTATTAAACTTTTCTTGAGGAACAGATATTTCACCAATTTTGTTTTCTTCAGCCAATAATGGCGCTCCGGCTGCAATTTCCCCAACTACAGGTACTGATTTAAAATTAGTGATTAATCTATTACTAGTAAGTGTCCTAGATTGATTAGCTTTTTTATTTAATAGACCTTTTTCAATTAAATTATTTAAATGATATTGGACAGAACTTGTAGATTTAAGATTTACCTCTTCTGCTATTTCTCTGATTGAAGGAGAGTAGCCCTCATTTTCAAGCTTATTTTGGATAAATTGCAATATTTCCTGTTGTTTATTTAATTTCATAATTAATTATACCATAAATTAGAACAAATGTTCGAAAAAAAATGTCGTACCTTCTTTTTATATTTAAAATATGAAATATTTTATAAAACTTTTGGTAATCATGTATTTTTTAAGTAATTTTGTCGTAAATTTTGCAAAAGAACCTTTAAATTCTGATAATTATGATCATGAAATTACAACAATTCACTACAAAATTAGGTCAGGTGATACATTGTGGGACATTGCTGATAATTTTAATCCATCAAATAAGGAAATTTTTATAAATGAACTCATGATTATTAATAATTTAGATTCATATCTTTTAGAAGTTAACAAAATTTTAGTTATTCCAATAAATATTTGATACAATATTTAGATTTAATTATAATAAATACAATATATGGTATGTCCTTTTGGAAGCGAATGCGATACTAGCGTAATTGACTCTAGAAAAACGAATGAAGGTATTCGTAGAAGAAGAGAATGTTCTACCTGTAGCCTAAGATTCACCACCTATGAAAAAGCAGATATTAGCGTAATGGTCCTAAAAAGAAGTGGTGATGTTGAAGAATTTAACTATGAAAAATTATATCAAGGTGTAGATAACGCTTTTGGTGGTTTAGATATCAATGAGAAAAAGTTAAAAACACTTGTCGATAATATACATAACGAGATAAAGTCGAGTGGAAAAAAAGTAAAATCTGAATTTATTGGTGAAACAGTATTAAAACACTTAAAAGAAATCAATAAAGTAGCTTATTTACGATTTGCGTCTGTTTATAAAGAGTTTTCCGATGCTTCTGACTTTGAAAAAGAAGTTGCAGAGTTATAGATTAAGGCAAATCTTCGAAATTATTATAGGCATTCAAACTTTTATTATTAAAATCTTCCAATGAATTTTCAAAAGCTTTAATTTCTGTTGATTTATTCAAATTAATTGCTGAAACTATAGATTTAGCAACATCATATTCATTATTTCTTAACGCAGCAAGATATCTTCCATGTAAATCTTCAGCTGTTATTAGTGCTACTTCAACTAAGTTTCTGTGATTGTTAAAT
>CACHBU010000011.1:0-23335 GCA_902578135.1 uncultured Candidatus Actinomarina sp. | reverse complement strand
TTTAGTTTATGCTTCCTTAATCTATCAACTTCAGTTTTTAGTTATTGGTTTAATGCCGTTTAACTATATATTTTCAATACTTATGGCGTTATTAAAATTTTCAGTTTTTCTTTACATTATTTACATTTTAAGAAAAGAAAAATTAATAATTTAGACGTTTTTTAATGTATTTTTTAAAGTCCTGAGTCCCTTGATATGCTCATAAGCAATTGAAGGAATTTTTGTTGGTCTATAAACTACCGTCTGTCCAGCAGCTCTAACCCGATGCTCTATAGGTGATTCAACAATGTCTATACCTAAGCTATATGCACGAGCATAAAATTCCCACCAGAACCCTTGTTTTAAAATTCCAATATCTGGTGTGTCAAGAATATTTTTGAGGTTCTGTATTGAAGTTACAAAAAATGGACACGAAGGGTCAATTAATCTTAAATCAAAGTATCTTTCATATACAAATTTGAATGCTTGTGACATTGTTTTTCTAACAAAGCTGTCTTGTCTTGGATTTCTGTACCCAATTACCAAATTGTCACCATCAAATTTTTCATAAAGACTTTGAAGATCTTTTGGGTGACACTGACCATCTGAGTCAATAAAACTTACAATAGGGGTATTTACTTCACTAAGCCCATCTATTACTGCTTTTGAGTAACCTTTTCTTATAGGTTCAGATATTAATACAACAGGATAATTTTCTGAGACAAGTTTAACTTCTTCCACACTATTGTCAGAAGATCCGTCTTCTGACACAACAAAACTTACCTCAAAATTAGAATCTTGATAAAATTCAAAAAATTCATTCAGAGTATGCCTAATTGAGTCGCCTTCATTGTGAACTGGAGTTACAATAGTAACTTTAATTTTGTCGTTCATCGTTCCATTAATTTAACTTCTAGATCAGCTAATTGATCTTCTTTTATATTACTTCTATACCAATCTGCTGTTTTCACCACACCTTCTTGAAGATCAATGGTTGGTTCCCAATTAAATAAGCGTTGTATTTTTGTGTTATCCGAAGCCCTACTTTTAACACCAACGGGTTTATCTAATTGAAAGTCAAAATTTTCAGGTCTCCATTCATAAAAATCGAACACTACTTCACACAGTTCCATAATTGTATAGTGACTAGATGTCCCAACATTTAATGTTTCAAATCCTTTAGTTTGCGTTCCTGCCAAAGCAAGACCCATTACCGTATCTGCTACGTAAGTAAAGTTTCTAGTTTGTAGTCCATTTCCCCAGATTGGATAAGGGTCTAGCTTAAGTAGGGCCTTTGCAATCAAAGCTACAGCAGCATGAGATTCATTCTCTCTTTCTCCATAAGCTGTAAAAATTCTTGCTGCAGCCCCATTCACTCCGTACTGTTTATGAAAGGCATTTAATTGGAGTTCCCCCATCAATTTTGCCCAACCGTACTCACCATCTGAAAATGCTTTTCCTGGTTCTTCAAAATTTGCATCTTCTTCTGAAAGAAGATAACGATCCTCTTCATCGTCTTGTAGATTTGTAGGATACACACATGCTGAACTAGCATGGACTATTGTTTCAACTCCGTGTTTTACTGCTGTATCAAAAACAACATGATCAAGAAGCATATTGTTCATACATTCTACAGGATGAGTTTCAATATAACCTCTACCTCCATGCATAGCAGCTAAATTAAATACAATCTCAATGTTTTTCATTTGCGAGGATAGTAAATCAGATTCTTCTGTATAAAAACCAACAAATTTAAAATTATTAATTCCAGAACTTTCTATATAATCTTCTATTACTTCATTGCAGTTCTCTCCTCTTGTTTTTGGGAAATCAAAGCACAATTGAATAAATTTATCATTAAGTATTACTGGAGCAGGAAGATTTAAACTACCAGAACCAAGAACCCTATCTGTTTTAGGAAAAAGTTGAATACTCTCCATCTGAATTTCTACCGGTAAATATAAGCCTACAAACCAATGGGACCCATGATGGACTATAACTTTTGTATCTTCATTAATAATGTCATCGATTATTAATTCTGTCATATCTTGGTCAAGAGTATTTGTAGTATTTTTGTAACTTATTGTATTGTTATAAAAATTAGATAACAGGATTGGTAAAACTATTAAAAACATCAGAGTAGCTTTATATTTTATTTTAAACTTAAATAAATATGAAACCCCATATCCAAAACTAATTGCTAATGCACTGTATAAATAAATATTTGTTCGGCTACCTCCAAATGGATAAATTTGTAATATTGCAAGAACTAAAGAAACTGCAAACAAAGTAAAAACAAAAAATAGAAGCCGTTTTTCATTTCTAATAAGAAGAAAAATTGATACAAAAAATATAAAAATTGCCAAGGTTGTAGAAAAATTTGAAAATCCTAGATTTGTTGCATCAGATTCACTTAACAAGCGAATAAATGAATAATAAAGCCACCTAATTTTTTGATATATTCCACCCTCAAGAGGCATAAAGTATGATGACCAAAATCTATTTAATGTGTCATCTTTCAAGATATTTGCTAGATAGAACATGCCAATTGAGATAGATGAAAATGTTAGAAATCCAAATTTTGAAAGATAAATCTTTTCTTTTTTATTTATAAATTCTATTAACAGCAAAAGAAAACAAGAGACAGCTCCAATAATAGTTACATAGGAGAATGCTGTCATGATGTTCAGTAAAAGAAAGTCGCTGACCGTAATGGTTTTTTTATTTCGTATTTTGAAATATAGATTTGCAATAGCAAAAATAATAATTACTTCATATATGTAGGGCTTAGGCCTTAATGAAAAATTTAAATACATTGGTGAAGATAGTAAAAATATTATTGTGAAAGATTTTTCAATTTTTGTTAATGGAATGTACTTAAAGAACAAAATACTAAAGGGTATTAATTGCCCAATAATAAAAAGAGTATTTATGAATGCAGGATCAGAACCAATAAGCGAATATAATCCTTGAAATGATAATGAAGCAAATGGGCTGGTAATACTACAACAAAAAAATTTTTCAAACAAACTTCCATAATTACTTCCAATAAGAACCCACAAATCATCTGTAAATAGATACCTAATAGAATTATTTACTGCAAAATATTGATAAAAGTTTAAAGCAATTATTAAAAAAATAGGAAAAATGTATGGTGGCTTATCATTAAAAGTCAATTTATTGGTATTTTGCGTATTCACAATATCCTATATTTCAAAGTGTTAAAAAAGTATAATATTCCATCATAAAATCTTATCTTTTTTCCCTCAGCATAACTCCTACCTTCATATTTTATTGGAACTTCTATGTAGTTTAATTTTGATCTTAAAAGCTTTGCTGCCAATTCGATTTCTATCGAAAATCCATTTTCTTTTATTGCATAGTTTTTTAAAGTTTTTGTTGGAAACATTTTATAACAAGTTGCTATGTCTGTAACTTTTGTAAAGAAAATTAATGAAAAAAAGTACGACATAACTTTATTAGCAATGAATGTTCTTATGTAAATATTTTTACGTTTTTTATTTCCTATGAATCTTGAACCTAAAACAAATGAGTTAATATCAATATTTTTGTACATTAATAAGATATCCTCTGGAAAATATTCCAAATCAGCATCATGTATAACTGTAAAATCAGTATGTATATGCTTAATTGCTTCCTTTAATACCGATCCCTTGCCTTCATTTTTATCTTTTCTTATATAAGTTATAAATTCAAATTTCTCTTCATAATGTCGAGCTATCTTGGGACTATTATCATCTGAGCAGTCATCAATAATTATGATAGAAAAATCTTTTTCTAGATCAGCTAACCTTTTAATTGATTCCTCTAAAAAAAGCTCTTCATTGTAAACGGGAACTATTACTGTAAGATTTTTCATTAGCAATATATAATATCCTAATCAACAAAAATTGTAATAATGAAAATTCTAAAACTGACAAAATTTCAAGCCATGCTGTTTATAACTATTATTTTCAATTGCTATATTTTTTTAGTTAATTATTTTAATTACAATTCAACTGAAGGAACAGACTTTAACAAGTACGGTCCGTATCTTGATTTTTTTACTTTTGGTTTGGAAGCACCCTTACAAGAACAAGGTATTGGATATTTTTGGTTTATATCTTACATCTCAAAATTAAAGATAAATTCATTAAAAATATCTCCAAATTTTGAAAGTTTACTCCACATTTTCGGTATTCAAATTGGTAACTTCATATTTTTTATTATTGGGTGTGTTGGGATATATTATTTACTTAAATATTTAGAGATATCTCCAATAACCTCATTGATCATAATTAATATGTTGGCGATATTCCCCCCAGTACTTGGTGCAAGATTAATTCTTAAACCAGAAATAGTGATGTTTGCGTATCTACCATGGATTATTTTGTTGATATACAAATTTTTAGATTCTAATAATTTAAAATATTTGTTGTTATTGATTCCAATGGCATTAATTGTTTCCTCATCTAAGGCAAGCCTTGCTTTAATGCTTTTCTTGGCCGTATTAACATTTTTAAATAAACAATTTTTTCAAACCAAAGTAATTTTTTTAATAGTCCCAGTATTATTTTTATTTTTTTTACTCATATATGAAAGTAATGTAATAAATAATAGATTTGTGTGGGAACACACAATACCAAATGGATATGATAATGTTGCAAATCTAAAATTTTTATTTTCATTAAATTCAGATTTATTCTTAAATCCATATAGAAATTCACAGTCAACATCAATGATTGGAATACTTTTATTAGATACATTCGGAGATTACTGGCAAGTATACTGGTTTCATGAAAGTGCATGGTTAAACAATCAGCATCCAGGGAATATAAACTTAATAAGAATTAGAACATTATTATCAGTTTTATTTTATTTTTTCTTATTTTATTTTTTATACAAAGAGAGTAATCAAAAATTGAAAAGTATAGGAAAGCTATCAATTGTTGGACTAAGCGTATTGCTGATTACGATTTTTAACATTTTTCCATTTCTAACCAAAAATTTTAACCCACTGAAAGGCGATCCGATAAAAACTCATTATTTATCATTTTTTTTAGCTTTATCATTTGCGTATCTATTAATAAAGATTTTGACCTCAAAGTCTTATAAAATTTTTGGAATCTCTTGTTTAGTTTTATACGTATTGACTTCATTGCAGATTCTTCAATCTACCTCAGTTGATAATTTATCCTCCGAACCGTCTACACTGAACAAACTTCACCTATTAAGCCCCTGTTCAATTGGAGACCCCTTAAGATCAGTTATTTCCTTTCCGGATGGATGGTGCACTTCTGAAGATATTACTAAATCTATATGCAAAGGAACATATGATAAATCTTTGCTACCTATTACGAAAGATGATTATTTAGTATTTCCTCCTGATGAATTGTATGAAAAAAGAAATTTGGTATTCAATGAAAATACTGTAACTGTTGGTAATTATTATGAATGTATCAACTATGTAAACGGAGGTTACATTAAACAAAGCTCAGAAAAATATTTTTTTAATTTTGAAAGAGATATACCTCACTATTTCTTAGTAATGTTTTTATCTTCGTTATTTACAATTTTGTATATGACAATTGTTGAAGAGAGGCGTTATTCAAACAATAAGCCCATCTATAAACAACTGTAGTAAATTCAAGCAGACAGTTTTTCGGTCAGTTTTGGTTAGTTTAGTTGTGAAGATTAATAGAAACTATATTTATTGTGGCCAGAGGCAGAATCGAACTGCCGACCCCTTGTTTTTCAGACAAGTGCTCTACCGACTGAGCTATCTGGCCTAATTGCGGGGACGACGGGATTCGAACCCGCGACCTCCTGCGTGACAGGCAGGCGTGAACTCCAGACTTCACCACGCCCCCAACTATTTAATAAGAATACTATATGTTTATTTTAAAAGAGATAAAAAAAAGTGGGTCGGGTGGGAATCGAACCCACGACCTTGAGCTTAAAAGGCTCCTGCTCTGCCGATTGAGCTACCGACCCAGTTCTCATTGAATAATACACTATTTGATATATTAAATTAAAACTATTCTTCTTCTGAGGGTTTGAAATTTACTGCTTCAGAGACTTTTTCTCTTGCTGAATCTACAAAATTTGACATTTCATGTTTCAATTTATTAACAAGGTTTAAGGCGTCTTCTTTGATGGCATCATCTTTGACAGTATTTTCTACAATTTGAATAAGTTCACCAAAGCTATCAGAGATAGATTCTCTTGTTGCTTTTAATGAGTTTTTCAAATCTTCAATATTTTCTTCATCTGTCATGTTAGATTTGATCTTTTTTGACATATTAGATATATCATCAGAAAATTCTTTCCAACTATTTTCTTCGCTCATAATTTAATATTATATTGACTGATTAAAAGTTTGCTTTGTCTTTAAATTTAAGATCAGGATTTTTAACTATTCTTTGTTTTGCCCATCTAGCAGGAGCAATTAAACGAAAAAATGGGGGCAGTAAAGGTCGTGTGTATTTTAAAAATTTTAAATTAAACTCTAAAATCATATTTTTTAATTTTGATTCTTCTATTCCATAAAGTGACTTAAATTCTTTTGGCAGAGTGTTAAAGGCTGTAAAGGCAATGAATGGCCATATTGGCTTTATATGAGTAGGAACAGGACCTCCAGCAATAATATCTTGAACATCTTTTGCAACATCAGTATAAATCAAGTATTCAGATTGTCTTGATTTATTAATTACCCAATTTTTCAAACCCTCATGAGTTTTTGGCATTTTGTCGATATTTACAAGAACAAGCTCAGCCGACTTCATGTTCTCAATGTGGTATTGATTTTTTTGTTCGTTCGAAAGCTTTTTGACAGTCTTCTCATAAAAGTAAATTGAAGATATTTGTAAACACGCATGTACCCAAAGTAATTGTTCATGGTCTAACGCGTCGTAATATCCTCCAGATACTTCATCTTCACCATTAATTACTTCGTGTAGTTTATTTATTCTGTGAGCACTTTCGTCAGCTTCAGCTTTTGTTCCAAATGTAACAGAGTTTTGTAAAGATAATGTTCTGATTAATCGTTTCCAGGGGTCACGTTGATAAAAAGAGGTTTGTCTAGCTCCAGCAGCAATTAAAGGGTGTGCAGCATGCATAAGAAGGGCTCTAGCACCTCCAAAAAGCACGGTAATTTCCTTGTTTACTTTCCACATCATTGATTGTGGACCAAAATATCCTGGGTCTGCTTTCATGAAAAAATAATATTATGCTTTATGTCTTATATGTAATTAAAATTTAGCATAAGATTAAAACATGGTAAAAAAACTAAGGTATATTACTTATCAGACTTTTCCCGCAAGAACTGCTAATTCAATTCAAACTATATCGACTATAAAACACTTAAGCAGGACTGAGTTGGAGACTACATTAATTTACCCCCTGAGGAATAAACAAAGCTCAGATAATATAGTTGATATACAAAAACATTATAATTTTGAAGATCAAATTAACCTCATAGGAACAATTCATCCACTACCTTTTAAAAAAATAAAGTATTTTGAAAAATATTGGTATCTGATAAGTCATTTACTGTGGTCTTTTTTCACTGTCCAAAAATATTTTTCATCTGAAAATGAAATGTACTTTACTCGTTCCGAGTGGGTGTTTTATTTTTTATCAAAAAAAAATGCAAATGTTATATATGAATGTCACCAGATTTCTAAATTCAAAAAAATACTAATAAATAAAAGTTTAAAAAAAGAAAAGTCAAAGGTTATAGCTTTAACAGATGAAATAAAAAACGAAATATCACCGCTTGAAGAAAGTAAAGTTCAAATTTTTAGTAGTGCGTTTGACGATGATTTTTTCTATGAGAAATCTGAGAAAAAAAATCATATAGTTTATGCAGGGTCCTTATTTAGATTTGGAAAATCTAGAGGCTTAGAAATTCTTTTTGAAAATTTATCAGAATTGAAAATAGATAATCTAAAAATTATTATTATTTCATCTGATGAAGATGAAATTAAATCTTTTGAGAATTTCGATATTGATTTAGAAATTTATCGAAAGCTCAATCAAAAAGAAGTAGGTGAAATACTATCTAGCGCAAAAGTTGGATTATTAATAAACAATTCCTCAAAACACGCAGAGCTATACTCGTCACCGTTAAAATATTTTGAATATATTGCAGCAGGTTTAAACGTAGTTGCTACTGATTTAATAAGTCATAGAAAATTACCATTGAGTGAAGAAATTAACTTTTATGATGAAGGTAATGTAAAATCTTTTGAAAGCGCGCTCATCAATGCGGTTAACAAAGAAAATAAAAATATAACATCAGTTGAAGATTATTCAATGACAGCAAGAGTTAATAAAATTTTACATTTATTCAAATAAGCGCGTCTGGAAGGACTTGAACCCTCAACCCCCTGATCCGAAGTCAGGTGCTCTATCCAATTGAGCTACAGACGCAAAATTAATTAATTTTTTTGATCTATTATTCCATGTAAATTTAGCAATATTATTTATTGAAAGATTATGCAATTCTTCAATTAAGTTCCTATTTTCCAGCAGTTCTTTTACTTTATTTTCAAAATCATCAAAATTATCTTTTTCAAAATATTTAATACCAAGATTTAATTCAGAAAGATCTTTATGGCTTTTTATATCTGAAGCAACAATTACTGCTCCAGCAGCAGCATATTCAAATATTTTCATTGGTGAAGCATAAGTCTCCATGTGATACTCACTAGGATAAGGAACAATTCCAATATCTAATTTACTAATTTCTTTTGCGACCTCTCCTAAAGGAACTCTTTTTTTAGAGAGATATTTAACTCCAGAATCAACAAATTCTTTATCGATAGCTTGTCTATAATTTTCAGGATCACCAATGAGAGTAACTGAAATATCATAATTATGTGCAAGTTTCTTTAACACTTTAAATGAATCGGCCACACCTTTATCATTTTGGTATGTTTCAAGCATCCCAATATAGCCAATATTTATTGTTGAAGAAAATGTTTTAGAGTTTGGTAAATATCTTTCAAGATCAACACCATTAGGTAAATAAATTGTATTTTTACTACTGAGATCGTTTAATTCATTGTAAGAAGTTTTTGATGTTCCAACAAAAAAACAATTTTTATCTTTTGAGAGAATCTTAATACTTATCTTCTGAAAATATTTTGCAGCACCATGTTTTTCATAAATCAATACTTTATTCTTTCTCCTTTGAGGAGTTAAAAGATTTGGATTTGTAGACCATAAAAGATCACATTCTAAAAATTGATCTGAATGAATTTTTGACCAGATAACGCTTCCAATATTCCAAAATATTTTTCTTAAAAAACTTGGTACTAAATCGTAAATTTTAAATCTCGTAAAATCAAAGTTGTTTACTTCCACAAAATTTATTTCTGAATTAATTCCATAATATTTATGTGGATCCTCATAGATACTTTTTTTATTATTAGTTTTTGAGAAAAAAACTGTTGTTTTGATACCAAGCTCTGTGAAGGATTTTGCAATTTCAAACACATGCCCCCCGTATGCTTTTTCTGTGGGAAACCTTCCGTACACAAGAAGACCTATATGTTTAAAGTTAGTTTGGGCAACCATTTTTCCAAGCAATATTTAGTGTATCAACAGAATTTTGATAATGATACAGTTTATTCTTTCCCTTTTCTGCCCTTATTTCATAATCCTCAATTAACAATCCAGATCTTATATCGGAGGTAAATAAAATTGAGTTAGCACTATCTACCTCATCAACAACATAAAAATTCAAATTTAAGAAATTTGAAATAAAAGTTAATATCAAAATTAATTTTGTAAAAGAAAAATCTATATTGCTATTTGAAATAATTAAGAAAAGTGCAATAAATGCAGGCAACATGTGCCCCTCTTCAGTTGGGAGTCTTACAAAACTTAACTGAAAAAAAATAAAAATTAAGAAGAAAACTATATTTTCTGATAATTTTATAAACTTTAATTTAGGAATATTAATTATAAATAAAATTGAGCCAAGAACGCTAAGATAATTGGTTTGTTTTATAACAAACCTTCCCAGCCTAGAAAGTAATGTGTGATCTGTGTTTGTAAGATTGAATATACAAACCAATTCTGAAATATTACTTCCGTATATTATTTTTAATGATGTACTCCACAAAGACCAATACGCAACCCCGTAAATAATTGATGATAAAAGTGCTGTTAAAGATATCATTTTAAAAGCAAGAACAGATTCTTTTTTTATAAAAATAATGTAAACAACAAGCGAAATAAGGAAAATGATATTAGATAATCGAAAACCAATCGAAATAGAAAATAAAAAAGAAATTAAAACAATGCTATTAGCACTTTTATGTTTATTAAATATATAAACCCCCATATATCCAAAAACCAAACCTGCCATATAATCAATCACTGTGAATCCAGAAATAATATAAATTGGCGAGAACATCACAATTAGATAGTAAAAATTTATTTTTTGGTTATTTATCTTGAATAATTTACTCAAAAGAATATTTGATAATAATAAAAATAAATACTGAATAACTAAAAGAACTTTTTCAAAATGAATATTGAAAATTTCAGAAACATTAATTACAGATAAAGTTAGTAATTCTGATAATGGAAATCCAGGAGGTCGAGAAGGTATATATATACCTTGTTCAATAAATATTTTTGCTGAGCCAATTAATGCATAGGAATCCCAGTCAGCTCCTATAAATCCAGACAGGTAGAAAGGTATAAATAATAAAGTATGAACTATTGAGGTTAGTAAAACAGAATTTTTGTATTTCAATATACAAAAAGTTTAATACTTTATAATTCTTTTTTTTAAATCAAAATATTTGTTAAATAAGTAATAGAATTCTTTATGTATATGCAAAAAAAAGTTAGTTTAGTCTTGTTAACAATCGTGCTCGTTGCATGTGGATCTGAACAAAGCACTACAGAAGTTCAATTAGAGTCAGATGATCCGATTACAGTTCAGGATGAAATTACAACCACTTCAACTTCAATAACCTCTACAACTACTACCACAATCTATGTTTGCGCCGAGGAAAATAATTTAAATATAGATTTTGATAATTTGAAAAATGTACAAAATTTTTTAAATAGGTACGGATACAATGCTGGCGAAGAGGACGGATATTTAGGTGCAAAAACTATTTCAGCAATTAAAGATTTCCAAACCTATGCCGGACTAAATCCAGATGGTGATGTTGGTCCAGTAACAAAGAGAGCGATGAATAATTGGACAGGCTGTGAGGAGAAAGCAACTCCCTATGTCAAAGACGATAAAGAAGAAACTCAGAATACTTCAAGCGACTCCTCTACAACTACATCCTCTACAACAACAACCACGACTACAACGACACTTCCTCCTTCTGAAGTATCAACTAATTTTGAGGCGTCATACGGATATACACCTTCAGTTTCATTAACAACAAATCAAATAGCTAGTGTATTTAAAGGAGTTGAGGATTCAACATCTATATGCGGAGTTCCTTATATAAATAATTTAGATTCAGAATCAATAAATCTTTACCAGAACGGAAAATTACAATACTCTGCAATTCAAAATGCAATTTATACTGAATCAACTTCAACAGCCGAGATCGTCAATGTTACTTCAAGTAGCTTTTCTATAAACGTTATAGGCAATGGAGATCTAAAATTTAAATTTTATTTTATCAAGCCCTTTGAAAGCAACTTAGTTGAACTTACACCGAGTAGCATTTCAACATCCCCAGGATTAACAACTGCTATATTTGATAAAACTAATTTAGATCAAGGATATTGGTTTTTTAGCTTTGCTGAAAACAGTTCTGGTCAAATTGTCAAATCCGCTGGCTTGAGAGAAATTTTGATATCTGAAGATATTGTACAAACACAAAATTCAGATAATGAAATTGATACAATATTTTTCTTAAAAAATAAACAAAATATTTCAAAAGGGTTAAACATAAATGACTCAAACGACATCAATATTATTTACACAACAAAGAATATTTACGACTCAAGAAGCAACACAACAAATGAAATATCAGGTGGTACAAATGTAATAACTCTCGCAAACGAAAACCAAGCAATTATTGGTGAAGTACTTCATATAGGTCGTGAGTTAATGCTTGTAACAGGCAAGGATGGAAGTAACTTTACTGTTGAAAGAGGATATTTAGGAACTCAAAATCAATCTCATTCTGTTGGCTCAATTGTTAGAGCTATAGACAATCCTTCAAAACAATCAGTAAAGAGTAGTTTCGCTTATGTTGTAATTCGTTCTGAATCAGGTATCAAATACCAAGTCGCTTTAGGACGAGAATTATCAACCAACATTTTATCCACCAGTAAATGTCCTAATGGTCTTTATTCATTTGAAGAAATAACAATCTTCTCATGGCGTCCTCAAGGTTCTTCAGTAGGCTACTCCAGCACCAAGTTAGATAGAAACAATCCTATTTTTGACAAACAATTTTTGATAAATAACTCCTATAATTACAGCCCGCCTACTTTATTGAGTACAAGTACAAATGGAGATTTCATTAACGAAGGACCAAAAAATACAAATGTAAGTACAGGTGAAAAAGTAACTTTTAATTTTTCTGGTCTTACTCCAGGTACTAGCACACCAAAATTTGTTGAAATTAAATTTAAAATGAATCCATACGGGTCATCTGACAAACTATCAAAGACTAGAAGCATATTTTTTGACATCACTGACAATTTTGTATTTGAGATAGATATTAATCAAATTACTTCGTCAAGTACAATCAGTTCCAATACCTGGGAATCAGGATACAAATATACGCTTGATTCTTTTATTGTTTACGATGAAGCTTCTAAAACTATTTTTAGAAGCAATCAAGAAGTTACTTACGACTATACATCAGATAAAAGTACACACGATGCTTACTATTTAGATCAATTTATTTTTAATATTCCATAAAACTACCCTAAAGCTTTGTAAGTCGCATTTATTAAACTGTGAGCTCTTTCGTTTAAATAGCCCAACATTACTTACCGGTCTATTAATTAATGTTTATATTTTTATTTTTTCTTTGAATCATCTAATTTATGAAAAAAAAAGAGTAGTTGTAAAATAAATTTTTATGAATGCCAACAAAATATTTATAGGTTCAATCATTGTTTTAATAATTGGTTTTTTAATTTATATTTCTTTCGCATTGATATCTCTACCTTTCATAGTATTTTTATCACTCTTTTCTTAGTGTTTCAGGTTACCGGAGACTATCTACAGTTTTAGAAAATTTGTGCGGTTTTTGTGAGGTTAAATAACTAGAATTTTCTTTATGGTCAATAATGATTATTTAGACATTGAACTACCACTTCTTTATATTCATATCCTTGCAGGGTTTATTTCTTTAGGTATTGCATATTTTCTTTTGTTTATTAAAAAAGGCAATAAAAGACATAAAAAATTAGGGATGATTTATGTATATGGGATGTCAACTATTTTTGTGACAGCAATTCCACTAAGTTTGTTAGGTGAGTTTAACCCATTCCTGTTTGTTATTGCTATCTTTTCTTTTTACTTAGCATTTTCGGGATATCGTCAGGGAAGAGATAGAAATGGAGCACGCGAGAAAATAGATAAAGTGCTAGGTGTATTCATTACCACTACTGGCATTCTTTTTTATTCTATGGCTGTAAGTTTATTTTTAATCAAAGATTCTATGTGGATTACCTCTATACTTTTTGGGTCTATAGCTCTAGCTTTAGGTTTTAATGATTTTCGTCGTATGAAGATAGTCGAGCGACCAAATTTCTATGACAGAACTAATCTTCATCTAAATCTTATGCTTGCTGGAACTATTGCAACCACAACCGCGTTTATTGTGACTTTAGATCCGTTTGCTACACTTTGGTTGAACTGGGTTGCCCCAACTATTGTTGGAACCCCTATTATTATTTATTTCTCAAGAAGAGAGTTAGCTAAAAAAGCTTAAGCGCTATCTATAAATGTGCGGTTATTGTGCGGTTTTGATATAAATATATGTAAAGATTTCTGAAAAACCCTTGTGGGCGCTACAGGATTTGAACCTGTGACTTCTTCCTTGTAAGGAAAGAACCAATTAATACTAGGTACTATCACAGAGTATCAATTCATATCGTCAATGAACTTAAGCTCTTTCAAAAAGATATCAGAAGTTATCAGAGAGTTTCTACAGTTTTAGATAATTTGTGGGTTTTTTGTGGGTCTTTCTAGAATTCACAATAATTCTTTAAGACCCTTGAATGATATTTTCCATTTCTTCAATTGAGCAACTATAAATAACTTTAGATTCGTCAAAATTTTCTGGAATTGGCTTAAATACATTGTAATATAATTGAACAACGCTTCCCCCTCCACTTACTATTTGACCTCCTGGATCACCAGAATCAAATTTTCCATAACCCCAGTAACATAGTTTTTGTACCATAGGTTCTGCTACACAATTCGTGTTGGGGTCGTTTAAATTAGTGTACAATCCATAATAAAAATATACATCGCTCGCATTTCCACTAAACTCACCCATCCAATCTCTTTCCAAATATCCGTCATTAGTTAAATCACAATAAAGATTCCAACGTTCGTTATTGCCTTTAGCATTGGGGCTATTAGCAATATAGGTTGGAAAAATTCTTAATGTTTTTGTTGACTCAACAGTAATTTCTACAAAATCTCCATCTTGGACTGTATTTTTAAAAGAGAAATTAGAACCCGAAACTAAACCATGGCAATCCGTATTATCTGTTTCAACCAGCATTTCTCTGATAGTTAGTCTTATACCTTGATTTTGAAAATGTTTGTTAATTTCCTGTGCCACTTCATCATATTTATATTTACAGTAAGGGATTTCAGGAAATTCATTCATTAAATCTGAGAAATTAAGCAAACTAGAATCTTTAATACTTGAATCAACTGTTGTTGTAGTGGTTGTTGTTGTAGTGGTTGTTGTTGTAGTGGTTGTTGGAGTAGTGGTTGTTGGAGTTTCGGGAGTGGCTTCTATACTGCTATTTAATTTCATACTTACATCAATAGAAAATGACTTGTTAGTTATTGGATTGTAACCCTCAAATTTAACTGGTGAAGTTGAAGATGTGTTCTGAATAATATCGCAATAAATTTTCAGAGTTGTTTCGTCAGTAATATCAATTTTATTTATATGAGTGATTACCTCTCCACCCTCTAATCCTGAGTATCTTAGAGGTGAAGATGGAGCAGTAGAAGATATATAAATACCTAAACCTTCATATTGTTCTAAATCTGCATTAAAAGTTGGAACAAATTCTTTTTTTATAATTTTGTTAATTGTTTTATCTACGAGGTTAATAGGAATTCCATATTCTTGTCTATCAACATTTCCAGCATACGCAATACCAATAACTTTTGCATTTTCATCAACAATTGGCCCTCCCGAAGAACCAGGTAGAATTTCAGCAGTATGTTCAAATCTATAATCTAATGAAGACCAGTAAGTATCTCCATTAGTTTCCTCTTTAGATACAATCCCATTTAAATAAGTCACTTCGACATCGCCTTTAGGAAAACCTGCAGCAATTATATTTTGACCAAGTTTTGGGGGCTCAGATGCATACGATAGATAGTAGTTTTCTGTATTAGGAATTTTTATAACTGATACATCCTCACACTCAGATTGACCTATTAATTTACCACTAAAAGGGATGCTTCGAAATTGTGTGTTTACTTCAATTGTTATTGCCCCAGCAGTAACATGATTATTAGTAACGATGTAACCATCAGAAGTTACAAAAAATCCACTACCTGAACTTCCACTTTCTATGTCAACTTTTTTCCCATTTACGTATTCAGTTTTGATTTTTTTTGTAACAATGCGAACAAGTGACTCTGGTAAAATTTCATAATTGTCCACAAGATATTCATCAACCATAACAGTAGTTTCAGTAGTTTTAATACTTGTGATGGCGGAAGTTAAGTTAGAAGAGTTAACATCATCATCTGTAACCTCGATCTGATTATTGCCTCCACAAAATGTAAACATTAGAAATAACAGAGCGAATTTTTTCATATTAAGATTCTAACAAACAAAATCAGACAGAATGTGGGTCTTTTGTGGGTCTTTTGAGTATATATATGTAAAGATTTCTGAAAAACCCTTGTGGGCGCTACAGGATTTGAACCTGTGACTTCTTCCTTGTAAGGGAAGCGCTCTGCCGGACTGAGCTAAGCGCCCTTAATATAACTTTATAATATTAGTTAAAGCTTTAAATTAATGACTAATAATTTACGTTTGAATTATTACATTTAATATTAAAATGAAATCAATCCGATTGGAGTCTAATGCCTATAAATAATGTTAAGCATGGTTCAAATTTCAAGTATGTTGAACCTGTAAACTTATATGATTGTGAGTTTGAAGACGATGTTTTTGTAGGCCCATTTGTAGAAATACAAAACAATGTAAAAATTGGCTCAGGCACTAGAGTACAGAGCCACTCTTTTATTTGTTCACAAGTAGTAATAGGTAACGATTGTTTTATTGGACATGGTGTTATGTTTGTAAACGATAAATTTGCTAACGGAGAAGTAAATTTTGATCCTCCTTTTGAAGATACAATTATTGGCAACAATGTTTTAATTGGGTCAAATGCTACCATCTTGCCTATTTCAATTTGTGATGATGTAATTATTGGCGCAGGAAGTGTTGTGACTAAAGATATTTCAAAACCTGGGGTTTATGTCGGAAACCCTGCAAAGAAAATAAAATAACTATATGTCAAAAATTCTGATAATTTGTCCAGTATTTAATGAGGCACATCATTTAGAAACACTAATTGAAGAATTTCAACAAACTGATTTTTTAGGAGACTTACTATTTGTTAATTCTGGTTCAGAAGATGACAGCCTAGCATTAATTGAAAAATCTAATTTCTCCTACATTTCTCTCGAAAAAAATCTAGGGGTTGGTAATGCAATTGTAAATGGTATTGAGTATGGGCTAGATAATGCATATGAGATTATTTGTGTTATTGCTGGAAATGGAAAAATGAGACCGAAATACATAAATGATTTAACCCATCCTATCATTAAGGATAATTATCATTTCGTACAGGGCAGTCGATACATTGACTACAAAAATCACAATATGCCTTTTTTTAGAAAATTAATTATTCCTTTAATAACAAAACTGTTTTCAATTCTTTTCAATTACCAATTTTCAGATGCAACATGTGGGTTTAGAGCTTTTGATATAAGACTCATCAAATCTTGTACGTTTGATATTCATGCGAAATGGTTAAAAAAATATGCATTTGAACCTTACTTTTTTTCAAATGTTCTTTTAGATAAAAAGATAAGAAAAATAGAAGTACCTGTGACAATGGATTATCCAGAAAAAAAAATAAAGTACACAAAAATTAAACCATTTATAGACTATCCAAGTCTCTTCTTTCCTTACTTATATGCATTAGTTTCTCCAAGAAAATTTAAAGATTTAGAATATTAATAACAATTATTTATAATGAAAAAATGAACTTTGCAATTATAGGACTTGGATACTGGGGAAAGAACTACTACAGAATCTTAAATTCGAATGACAAAATTAATTTATCTGCAGTTGTTGATTCAAATCAAAATATCAATCTAGATGAGGGGATAAAACACTTCCCAGACTTAGAAGATCTCTTAAATTCAGAAATAAATATAGATGCAGCAATCATCGCTACTCCAACAAATACTCACTATGCGATAACAAAAAAGCTCCTCAACAATGGTATTCATGTTTTGGTCGAAAAGCCTCTCTCTACTAAAGCAGATGAAGCAAGTGAATTACTTAATCTTGCAGATGAAAAAAACTTAGTACTTTTAGTTGATCATACATTTTTGTACAATGAGGCAATCAATTTTGCAATTAAAAGCATCCAAGATGGGGAGATTGGGTCACTATTACATATAAATTTTGAAAGAACAAATCTTGGTCCAATTAGAAGTGATGTTAGTTGTTTGTGGGATCTTACAACACACGATGTCTCAATACTTAATGCAATAACCCCAAATGAACCAACACAAATCAGAGCATCAAGTTTTAATACAAGTCAAACAGAAGCATTTGATATGGTAAATGTCTCATTAAATTATGAAAACAATTTATTTGTAACCATGTTTTCAAGCTGGTTACATCCAGAGAAAACAAGGAAAATTAAAATAGTTGGTGACAAAAAAATGATTGTATTTGATGACTTAAACTTTAATGAACCAATAAAAATCTATGACAAAAAATTTGACCAAATTTACGATAAAGAAATAAGTCAAAACAATAACAATTCTTTCTTCTCTTTTTCTATTGGAGATGTTGTTTCACCATTTATCCAAAACTCTGAACCACTTCAACAGGTTGTTAAACATTTTATGTCGTCTATCAAAAATGACGAAACGTTCATTTCAAACAACAACAATGAGATTGCTTTAAGAACAGTCTCACTTTTAGAAAATATTGAAAAAGAAATTTCTAGTTAAATGAAAAAAGTACCATTTAATGATTTATCGAGAATACATGAGCCTATTCACAAAAAAGTTTTTGCACAGTTCTCTAAAGTAGTTCAAGAAAATAGATTTGTTTTAAATAAAGAAATTGGTGAATTTGAATGTTTGTTTTCAGAATTTACTGAATCAAAATATACAGTAAGTTGTGCCAGTGGTACAGATGCTCTTGAGTTAATCTTAAGAGCTTTAGAGATTGGTAAAAATGATGAAGTCATATTGCCTACAAACACATTTATAGCTACTGCATTAGCAGTTACTCGTTGTGGAGCCACTCCAGTTTTTGTTGATAATGATGAATTTTATTTAATTGACACAAAAGAAGTTGAGAAGAAAATAACAAAAAAAACAAAAGCAATTATCGCTGTAAATTTATATGGTCAGCTTGCCAATTTGAAAGAACTCAATAAGATTGCAAAAGCCAATTCATTAAAATTAATTGAAGATTCTGCTCAGTCGCACGGTGCTTCAAATGTATCATTTTCAAACAATTATTCTGTAGCAGCAGCATATAGCTTTTATCCTGGTAAGAATTTAGGAGCATGGGGAGATGGTGGAGCCGTAACAACAAACAATAAGAAATTGTATGAAAAAATATTAATGCTTAGAAACTGGGGGAGTGTAAAAAAATATTATCACGAAGAAAAAGGTTTTAATTCTAGACTTCAACCACTCCAGGGAGTTGTATTATCTGAAAAAGTTAAGAAATTATCTTCATGGAACAAACAAAGAAACGCCGTTGCAAAAAAATATATTGAAGCTTTAGCCGAAAACAAAGACATTGTTTTGCCAAAAATTAAAGAAGGAAATTATCATGTTTGGCATTTGTTTGTAATAAGAATTAAGAACAGAAATAAAGTACTAAATGAATTCAATTCTCATAAAGTTGAATTTGGTATCCATTATCCAGTTCCCATACATAAACAAAAAGCATATAAAGAACATAAACAGTATGGTAAGAAAATACAATTGGCTGATTCATACTCTTCTCAACTTCTTTCATTGCCTATTTTTCCAAAAATGCAAGACCAAGAAATTGAACGAGTTGTTGAAACTATAAAAAAATACAGTTAGCTTATTGCCCTTTGCATTCTTTAACATCTTCTACACAACAACCACAAATATTATAAACTTTTCCATAGTCACTTCTATGAGCACCATTATTTATTTCAATAAAACCAAAGAAACTTGAAGTTAGATAAGTATTTGTTAATCCAAAAAAAATAATTAACAAAATGGCAACAGATTTTTTATTGATACTGCTGAACGTATAAATGTACATAAAAACAATTAACGATAATAGATAGTGAGGATAGAGTGGAATATCAAATATTGTAAAAATAATTCCACTTATTACTAAACAACCTACAAAAAGAATGTCAAAGTCAGAAATGTTTTGTTTATAGAAATTTTTTACAAAAATTCGCATTGAAAAAACTAATATTGCCAAAACTAGGAAATAATTAATATTGACAATTAAGTCAAATTCAGGATAGTAACTATTTAGTAAAGCGTAATCATCTACATGTTGAACTTTTACAATAATTGACTTACCAGACTTTAGATCTAACAAAATTCTCCAAAATGAGCTTAACCCCCAAGAACCTGATCTAAACCTTGGTCCAGATAATGTATTATTCATAAAATACGGAACAAAAGATAATAATGAAATTATTAAACCAAATAAACATCCATAAATTAAATTCTTGAGGTGCTGTAATTTTTTTAATAATAAAGCAGTAGTTAAAATACTTATGTTTGTGACAAATATTGGTATATAAGCCGCAAAAGTTATTGTTGATACAACCCCAAGATAAAAACTGTTTCTTTTATTTTTATTTCTATAAATAAAGAAATAAAAGAAAAGTACAGTAAATAGTTCATAATGAGCTGTAACTCCAGGATTTCTTCCAATAACAATAAGGTAAGGATTTAAGGATAGAAAAGATAGAATTAATAAATTAGAGAAGGGATTTATTTGTTTACTTAAAATAAAAAATAAAAGAATTATCAAAATATGTGAAATCAGAATCTCAAATATTAATAAATTTTTGTAAGAAGTTATTCCTGAGACTCCTCCAATACATTCATAAAGATATAAGAATGGACCTGCTGGAACCCCAGCAGAACTATCAATATAATTGAATATTTTTCCATTACGACAATTATTTAAAACTTCGAACGCAAACTGTTGGTCGTATTTGTATTCTACGTAATCTAAGTCACCTAATTTAAAATAGATACTCGTTAAGTTTATGCCTGAAAATGTTAACCAGTATGTATATTTTTGTATCTTAGAATTTAGCTGCAACCCAAAGAGTTTCCACAATTAAGGCATTTGTAGCAAGAACCATTTCTGATAGTTATATGCCCACAGTCGTAACAAGCTGGAGCATCACCCATCATATCCCCAAGCACTTCTTGGACAGTTGTAACAGAGTTTGAGACAGCTTCGAACGATTCTACAGTATCATGTTCTTCAATTTTTGTTACAAATTGGGTTTCCTGCGTAATCGACTTTGTTTCACTATTTTGGATATTACTAGGTGATTCAACTTCTTGAACAGGTTCTACTGTTTCAGTTTTTTTTGGAGCAGGCTCAACTTCTTGAACAGGTTCTACTGTTTCAGTTTTTTTTGGAGCAGGCTCAACTTCTTGAACAGGTTCTACTGTTTCAGATACCTCATTAGGGGTCTGCTTTGGTGGAACTTGTACAAGATCCGTTCTGTCTAGATATTCAAGGCCTAATGCTCTGAAAACATAGTCTACGATAGAATTACTCATCTTTATGTTTTCATGACCTTCAACCATGCCCCTAGGCTCAAAAGTTTGGAATGTAAATGTATCTACAAATTCTTCTAAAGGAACTCCATACTGTAGGCCTTTAGAAACAGCAATTGCAAAACATCCCAAAACTCCTTTGAGTGTTGCACCCTCTTTTGCAATGTCAATAAAGACTTCACCTAAAGTTCCATCAGGATACTCACCTGTCCTCAAATAAATCTTGTGTCCAGCAACTCTAGCTTCTTGAGTCCAACCTTCTCTTCTCTCAGGAAGAAGGAATCTTGGCCTATTTACACCTGCATAAGCTTTTGTTGGACTTGTTCCTGGTGCATAATTTCCTTGCACAAGCATTGCTTCTTCTTCAAGAATTTTATTAACTTCTGGATCACTTTCGTCTGAGTCGCCTTCATCTGATGAAGCTGAAAGTGGTTGAGATGCTTTTGAACCATCTCTGTAAATTGCAATTGCCTTAACACCAATTTTTGCTGATTCAAAGTAACAGTCTTCAATATCTTGAACAGATGCTTCATTAGGCATGTTAACTGTTTTGGAGATAGCACCAGATATAAATGGTTGTGCAGCAGCCATCATCTTCACATGTCCCATGTAATGAATAAATCTTTCACCATCTTTTCCACATTTGTTAGCACAATCAAATACATCTAAATGTTCATTTTTCAAATATGGCGCACCTTCTATTTTTTGTGTTCCACAGATTTCTAGATTTGCTTGAGCTATTTCATTTCTTGAGAAGCCGAGTCTCTCAAGCAGATTAAAGTCAAAAGAAGTATATTGTTCTTCATCTATACCTAGACCTTTTAATGTTTCTTCACCTAAAACAAAAACATTAAATGCATGCTGGATTTCGAAAGCTCCTGGAAGAGCTTCTTCTATTTTAATGATATCTTCTTCACTAAGGCCTTTTTCCATTAATGATTTTTTATTAATATAAGGTGAGTTTTCAAGAGACATCGATCCTATAACATATTGAATAATTTCTTGTACTTGATTTTCTTCATATCCTAAAGCTTGAAGTGCTGGGCCAATTGATTGGTTTGCAATCTTCATATAACCACCGCCAGCAAGTTTTTTGAATTTCATTAGTGCAAAGTCTGGTTCAACACCAGTTGTATCACAGTCCATTAAAAGGCCAATAGTTCCAGTTGGAGCTAGTACTGTTGCTTGTGCATTCCTATAACCATTCTTTGTGCCAAGCTCTACAGCTTCATCCCATGAAAGTTGAGCAGCTTTTAATAAGTCCTTGGGACAAAGCTCTTGATTTATAGCAATCAAGTCGTGGCTTAATCCCTCGTAATCATTTGAATCATATGCTGCTTTTCTATGATTATTCATTACACGAAGCATGTTTGTAGCGTTTTCTTTATATTTTGGGAATGGACCAACAATGCCTGCCATTTCTGCAGAAGCTTTGTAAGCCTCACCAGTTAACATCGCTGTTAATGCACCAGCAATTGCTCTTCCTAAATCAGAGTCGTATGCAATACCTTTTCTCATAAGCAAAGAACCCAAGTTTGCATATCCTAAACCGAGCGTTCTGTAGTCGTATGATCCTTGCGCAATTTCTTTTGATGGAAATTGGGCCATTTCTACGGATATTTCAAGCACAATAGTCCAGATTCTTAGAGCATGTTTATATGATTCAATATCAAATACTTGTGTTTCATCATCATAAAACTTAACAAGGTTGAGACTTGCTAGGTTGCAAGCTGTGTTATCTAAGAACAAGTATTCTGAGCAAGGATTCGATGCTCTAATCTTTCCACCTTCAGGGGATGTATGCCATTCATTTATTGTAGTATCATATTGAACTCCAGGATCAGCACACTTCCAAGCCGCATCTGCAATCTTATTCCAAAGATCTCTTGCTTTAACAGTTTTAAAAACTGAACCATCAGTTCTTGCTATTAGATCCCAGTCTCCATCTTCTTCAACTGCTTTGACAAAATCCGATGGGACACGCACAGAGTTGTTTGAGTTTTGTCCAGATACTGTTGCATAAGCTTCTCCATTGAAATCTGCTGGGTATCCTGCAGCAATTAGAGCACGAGCTTT
>CACHBU010000010.1:0-28437 GCA_902578135.1 uncultured Candidatus Actinomarina sp. | reverse complement strand
AAGGTATGGCACTTAGCAGTTGTTCTTGGAGTTTTAGGTGGACTAGGTGGATCTGTGATAACTATCAAGTCACAAGCTCTTCAAGTTAAAGTCAAACCTTTTGTAGATTCTGCAAGAATAACAGGTGGTTCTAACATGAAAATATTATTTTCACATGTTCTACCTAATGTTGCTCCATTAGCATTATTATTTATGGTTTTTAGTGTCACAGGCGCTATTGCTTCTGAGTCAGTTTTATCATTCCTTGGGCTATTAAATATAGACATGAGTTGGGGAATAATGATTTATCTTTCACAAACTGATGGCTTTATATTTTCTGGCATGAGATATTGGTGGCTAATTTTACCTGCTGGTCTTGCAGTTACATTTTTAGCAGGTGGATTTTACTTAGTTGGTAGAGGACTTGATGACGTATTCAATCCTAGATTGAGAAAGAGATAAGATGTCTAAAGATGTTTTAGTAGTTAAAGATTTGAATATGCATTATGAAACTCTTTCTGGTGATGTTTCAGCGGTTAAGAACGTATCATTTACTGTAAAGGAGGGAGAATCTTTTGGATTAGTAGGGGAGTCTGGTTGTGGAAAAACTTCCGTTGCTATGTCTCTACTACAGCTTCAAGCTGACAATGCAAAAATATCAAGTGGCAGTATAAAGCTGGATGGTTTAGAAATGGTGGGAATGTCTGAATCAGAATTAAGAAAAGTTCGCTGGGATGGCATAAGTATTGTTTTTCAGGGAGCTATGAACGCATGGAATCCTGTAGTAAAAGTTGGTGAACAAATTAGAGAAGCTATTAGAGAACATTATCCTAACAACACAAAAATTCAAAATACTGAAAAAATTGAAAGTTTATTTAAAATGGTTGGTTTAGATTCTACGATTATGGATAGATTTCCACATGAATTATCTGGTGGAATGAAACAGAGGGCAGTTATTGCATTAGCTTTATCTTGCGATCCAAAAGTTGTTATTGCTGATGAACCAACTACTGCATTAGATGTAGTTATTCAAGACCAAATATTAAAAGAAATAAAAAAAGTTCAAGAACTACTCGGATTAAGTCTAATTTATATATCTCACGATATTGCTGTGATTGCTGAAATGACCGATAAAATGGCCGTTATGTATGCAGGAAGTATTGTTGAAAAAGGTCCTACTAGTGAGATATTTGCTAATCCGCAGCACTCATATACTAAGTCACTACTCGCTTCAACTCCTTCTGTTGTTGGCGATAAAGTGAAACTTAATTCTCTTGAAGGTGAACCCCCAAGTCTTATCGATCAAATTGAAGGTTGTTCTTTTGCTCCAAGATGTCCTAACCGAAACACAACATGTCATCCAGAATTAGACATGGAACTCGTTGAAGTTGGTCCAGATCATTTCGTTGATATTTGTAGTGCTAGTAGGAATTAATTATGAAAAAAAATGTAATCGAAGTAAAGAATTTAGAAAAGTATTTTGAAGTATCCGGTGGTTTCTTTTCTAGAAAAAAAGCTACCGTAAAGGCAGTAGATGATATTACTTTTGAAATACCTTTTGGTGAGAGTTTAGGCCTAGTTGGTCAAAGCGGATGTGGTAAAACAACTACTGCTAGAGCACTTTGTTTATTAGATCCTAAAACTGGGGGAGAAGTCAGTTTTTATAATAATGAAAAATCAGAGATGGAAAGTATTGATGAACTTGAAGGCGAAGAATTAAAAAAATTCAGAAGAAATATCCAAATGATTTTTCAGGATCCTTATGAATCACTTAATCCAAGATGGACAATTAAAGATATTATCCTTGAACCACTCAACATACATAACATTGGTGATTTAGATGAAAGAGAAGAAGCAGTCGCTGAAATACTGCAAACTGTTGGATTAACACCGCCTGAAAATTATATGCCAAGGTATCCACATGAATTATCTGGAGGACAAAGACAACGTGTATCTATTGCAAGAACTCTTATAATGAAGCCAAAATTTGTAGTATGTGATGAGCCTACTTCTATGTTAGATGTATCAATAAGAATTTCAATTATGGATTTAATGTTAAATCTAGCAAAAGATTTAGAAGTTTCTTATCTTTACATAACACATGATTTAGCAGTGGCAAGATACATGTGTAACAGAATTGCAGTGATGTTTAATGGAAAAATTGTAGAAATCGCAGAAACTGAAGAGTTATTAAACAATCCAGTTCATCCCTATACAAAGAGATTAATTTCCTCAATACCAGTTCCGGATCCAACATATGATAGAAAAGTATATGATATCAATTTTGATGAACTTGATTCACTTATTGAAAAACATGGATCAGACAGTCCTATGATTGATATTGGCAATCAACATTACGTCGCAACCCATGATGTTAAGGGTCTTATTTGAAATTTAAGGATATTTTCCTTGCACCAAACTTAATAACATTATCACGTCTAATAATTGTTATAGTCATTTTCTTTCAATTTACCCCTAATGATTTTGAAGTTGTTACTTTAATAGTGTTCATTGCAATAGTTGGATTAAGTGATTCATTAGATGGCATTGTTGCTAGAAGATTTGGCTTAGTTTCAAAGTTAGGTACAATTCTTGATCCATTCACAGACAGAGTCGTATTTATTCTTCTTTTATTTTGGATAAGCGAGATAATTCCAACTTATTTTTTAATTGGGATAATTGTCAGAGAAACACTAATATTGATTGGTTCTTTGATTGTCTTGTTCACAAAAAGAGAGATAAAAGTTTCTAAAAAAGGAAAAGTATCAACGGTACTTATGTTTGTTATTATTTGTTTATACGTACTTAATATGGATATTTCAATTGTATTTATAGATGAGTTAGCTATTGCAACATTAATATTATATTTTTATGTTGCTTTTGAATATTTATATAACTTAATATATAAACATGGATGATCATACAAAACCACTTGAAAAACAAGATAACGATAATAATGTTAAGTTCTTACTAACATTATTAAATTTAGAATTGATGTCTTCATCTTGGATCCTTCAAAATGGTAAATATACTATTGGTAGATTATCAAGCCACCAAGTTATCCTTGATGATGTAACTGTTTCAAGAAACCATGCTTCCATTGAAATAATCAATGAGGATGTCAAAATTTATGATAATAATTCCACAAATGGTGTTTACATCAATAATAACTTAATTGAGAATCATGCAAATATAAAATCTGGTGATAAATTACAAATTGGAAAGTTTCAACTACTATTCACAAAAGTTTAATTATGAATATCGGTCAATTAGTAAAAGAATTAAAGAAAAGTTTCCCATCAGTAACGATATCTAGAATAAGATTTTTAGAAAAGGAAGGATTGATAAAACCAAAAAGGTCCTCTGGTGGCACAAGAATATTTACAGAAAAGGATTTAAAAAAATTAAATAAGATATTAGACCTACAAGAAAACCAATTTTATAGCTTAAAAGCAATTAAAAATAATTCATCCTTATTAACTAAAAAGGATACTAAACAAATTACTATATCAGAATATAGCAAACATGATGTTTTAAAAAATTCTGGAATTAGTGATAAAGAATTCGATGAATTAGTAAAGTATGAGTTTGAAGATGAGAAAGAAATTTATAATAGTCTTGATCTTGAAAGATTAAAGTCTTGGTCTTATTTTTTAGAATTAGGACTTCAACCTAGAAATTTTACAACTATTAAATCCGTATCTGATAGAACGGAAGGTTTTACAGATTATTTGATATCCACTATTCAAGATGAAAATACAAACGAAGAATTAATTGTTGAGAATTTAACAAAAATTATTAAAGGCTTAATATTAAAAAAATAATTTTAATCTCGTTTGTTTTAATATTCTTTATTCAACCTGTAAACGCTCTTGAATCAGTAGAAGTACCAATAACTGCTGAGGTTTATCTTTCATATGATTATGAATATAAAAAGCTTATGTATGCCAAAAATATTGATACAAGTATTGCTCCTGCATCTATAACTAAGTTAATGACAGCTCTTTTACTATATGAAAATTTCCCATTAAATCATGAATTTATCACCTCATATCCCTCAAATTATGCATATTCGGGTAAAGTTGCATATATACCAGAGGGCATCTCACTCACTACTGAAGAGCTTTTAGAGTTATTATTAGTTTATTCCGCTAATGATGCAGCATTTATTGTAGCTAATTCTGTTTATTCAAGTTATGAGCAATTTATTAATGAAATGAACAACAAAAGTAAAGAGTTGTCGATGAATTCTACAAACTTTGTCAATCCTGATGGATTGGATGAAGTAAATCATGTCACTACAGCTAATGATCTACTTAAATTAAGCATTTACATATTGGAAAATACTAAGTTACTGGATATTACAAGTAAAGAAGATATTTTATTAGATAAATTAGATAAAAAATTATATAAAAATACAAACTTAATAATTAATAGTGGGTTTATTGGACTTAAGACAGGATGGACATCCAATGCAGGATTAACGTTTATTGGATTCAATCAAGAAAACAATAGAAAAATAATAACTATTGTAAATAAATCTGTTGTTGATGAAGAGAAGTTAAACCATTTTTTAGATACAAAAATTTTATATCAAGAATCAAAGAATAATTACGATAATGTTCAAATACTTGATAAAGAAACTGACATATTTAAAATTAAGAATTCTAATAATGTAAACATGATAAAAAATAATAAAGATTTCTATATATTTAAAAATCTAGAAGAAGATTATTTAACTTATTCAGTTTCTATTAAAAATAATATATTTAAAATATTTTATCCAGAAATAAATGAAGAAAGAAAATATAAAATTAATGCTACAAAAAAAATTGAATATAATTTTCATTGGTCAAATAGATTTCTAAATAATATCTTCAATAAATAATCTTTTATAACACTTTAATTAGAATTTAATTATGCAAAGTAAAGTTTACGTTGAAGTTGGTTCAATTCGATTAGAAGAAGAAACTGAGACACCAATTATGCTTCTTCAGCAGCCGAATACTAATAAAGTTCTTCCAATTTGGATTGGTACAATAGAAGCTGTTTCCATAGCATATGCACAAGAAGGTTTTGTTCACCCTCGTCCACAAACACATGATTTACTAGTAAACATTATTGAATCACTTAATTCTCAAATTATTGAAGTTTGTATCACGGACATACAAGATAAAACTTATTTTGCTGAAATTAGTTTATTAACTGACGATGGTGAAGTTAAATTATCTTGTCGACCAAGTGATGCCATTGCTTTAGCATTAAGAACTTCATCCAAGATATCTGTTGATTATGATCTATTTATTAATAATTCTATAGAAATTTTTGATGAGAAATCAGTTGATTTAGAAGAATTCATTGATTTCATTGACAATGTTAATCCAAACGATTTTTCCTAAAACCTTGATAAAATAAATAATCATAGTAGATTAATCATATGCAGCAGGGTTACACAGGTCCAGAAGTATGTAAAATTACTGGTATATCTTACAGACAACTTGATCATTGGACTACAACAAAATTAATTAAAGCATCTGTTAGAAATATTAAAGGTTCTGGATTTCATAGAATTTACTCCTTCAACGATATTGTTTTAGTGAAATTAGTAAAGAAGTTAAGGTCTGCTGGTATAAGTTTACAAAAAATTAGAATTGCATTAAAAAATGTAAACAAAATATTAGGAAAAAATTCAAATATTTCAGACGTCTCTATTTTTTCTGATGGATCATCTATTTATGTTTTAACTGACAATGACCAAATGATTGACTTACTAAAAAAAGGTCAAGCTGTTTTTGGTATATCACTGGGGCCTGTACACACTGAAACGGAAGCTGAAATACTATCACTTTATCCTGATAAAGTTTCAGCTGCTAATAGATGAAATTTGCTCATCAATCAGAAAAGATATTTGCAAACCATTTAGATTTATTTGACATTAAATGGATTTATGAACCTAAGAGTTTTCCTTTGAAGTGGGGTAGTGGTGCTATAAAAATGATGTTTACTCCAGACTTTTACTTACCGGAAATGGATATATATATAGAAATTACAACCATGGATCAAAAGCTTATAACGAAAAAGCAACGTAAAATTAAACTAGCTAGAAAACTATACCCAATGAACACATTTAAGCTTATAAACGAACAACAGTTTTATAATTTCCTAACTAAGGACAATGAAAATCTAGTCAAAGAAGCTATCGCTAGCTGAATACTTGAGCAAATTTTCAACATTTTCTATTCCCAAACTTTTCGCTATTTCCATTTCTTTAGATATAGAAGTATTACTCATTAATCTATTATCTGTGTTTAGATAAACATTAAATCCCAAAGCAATTAAATCAACAATTGGATGTGAATCAAAATTTTCGTACATATTTGTATGAATATTAGAAGTTATGCAAATTTCTAAAGGTATTTGTTGTTCAATAATTTTCTTAGCGGTTTCTCCAGGTTTATTGTTATTTATATCTTCAATAATTCTTACACCATGACCAATTCTCATAGCTCCATTATCGAGAGCATCTATTATTGAATTTACACCGTCTCCTTCACCTGCATGAATTGTAATATTAACACCAAATTCTTTGACTTTTTTAAAGCTTTCTTTGAATAATGAAGGAGGAAAATTAAGTTCAGGCCCTGCAATATCAAATCCAATTATTTTATCTTTCGCTTCTAAACATAGATTTGCAACATTTAAAACATCTTTTGTGTCATGACGCATACCGCATAATATTAATCCTGATCTTATACCATATGTATTTTCAGCAATTTTAAAGCCAGAATTAACTGCATCAATAACATCTAGGGGAGTCAATTCATTGTTTACTGAATAAAACGGTGCATATCTTGACTCATAAAAATTAATACCATTTAAGTGCATATCTTCAGCTGCTTCAAACGCTATTCTCTCAATTGAAGAATAATTTTGCATTAAAGCAATTGTGTGCGTAAAAGCCTCTAGGTATTCCTCTAGAGAATCTGAACTAGATCTATCAAAAAAACTTTCTACGTTATCTATATCAAGCAGGGGTTTGTAATTAATAGATTCTGCTAGTTCCTTCGCAGTTGAAGGCCTTAAACCACCATCTAAGTGATCATGTAGAACATGCTTATACATAACGCAACATAATATATATTATAGGACAAAATGATGATTTTAACTTAAGCATATATTTCCCTTAAAACACTCTCCCTGTGTGTAATTGGTAGCCAATGTCCCGCACCGGGTATCTCTGTTATCTTAACATTAGTTCCACTAGACATAAGTCTTTCTCGCATCTTGTCATTTAATTTTACAGCTGCATCAACTTCACCAAATAAAAAATGTATAGGAGTTGTTACTATCTTTCTCCAAGCTGAGCTTAGCTTTGAGTTAAAATCTATATTCGCATACCATGAAATAGGTTGATCAAGTGAGAATTTATCAAAATGTTGAATTAAATTAATAATTTCATTTTCTTTCATAACACATCTTCCTGATAAGTTGTTAATAAAAACGTTTTCTAACGAAAGGTCTACACTCTCTCCTAATTGGTTATTCATTCTATAAGCAGATCTAAAGAATAACTCTAGATTAGAGTCAACAATATTTGCAGATTCTTTTACATTTTGAAATGAAGAAATATAATGTAGTTTTTCATTGTAAGTTAAATTATTATATACCTCTGATATAGGAAATTCAGTTCCACCGCAAACAGATACTAATTTATTAATATTTACTTTTTCACGTGATATCACTGCCCATGCAACTATAGATCCCCAATCATGTCCGACAATTGTTAAATTTTTATTAAGGTTTAGTTTTAGTATTAATTCTTCAACATCCTTTGATAGTTCTTCGATATTAAAAGAAAGTAAATCAAAATTTTTTAATCTTGATAGCGGATATCCCCTTTGTTCTATAATTGTTACCCTGTAGCCATTTTCAATTAATTCTTTTTTAATGTCATTCCACATGAACATATTTGATGGAAATCCATGAAGTAATAAGATATCACTCCCCTGTCCCTTTGTTTCATAAGTTAAAGATATGTTATTTATATTAATTTTTTCCATGTAATTAAATTATTTCTCCTTAGGACAACAATTGTGAGGCATAAAGCAAAAAACGCCCATTGAAACGCGTAACTTAAATGTGGAGCATCGTATGGTTCTTCTAAATTTATACATTCTACCCCACTGCCACAATCATCAATTAAGACAATATAAAATTCTGGAAGAACAACTCCTGCTTCACTTTCTATAAATGACTTATCTATTCTGAATAAATATTCTGAATCAGGAATATCATCCTGACCAACACCTTGAATGTCATAATTTAATAATCTGCCACTGAAGAAAGAATTTTTATATAAAGATGTCTTATCTAAATTTTGATTGAGGGGTACCCATCCATTATTAATTAAAAAATATTCTTCTAAATCTGTCCTATATAAACTAATTAGGTGATATCCATTCTCTCCATTATGGACACGTGATCTTAAATACCAAGTTCTTACCAAATCTATATCCTTGATATTTTCTGTTAATTGAATTTTTGAGAATTCTTCAAATTTATTCTTTTTATCATATAACTGTGACAGGGATATTTGATTTATATTGTCTTTTGAGTCAATAGATTCAATTATCAGTTGGTCTTCTTGATGCCTCATTAATTGCCAATATGACAAACCTATAAATATAAATACAACAATAAAGCCAAAGTAAAATAGATTTTTATGGGGTAGTTTTTTTAAAATTGCCAAGAAGTATTGCCCCTTCTTTTATCTCCATAGCTAAAAATATCATCATTTCTACCAGTTACACAAACACCACCAAAATACATATCAAATGGATCAGTTATTGTAGTATTTTCCTTGATGTTTTCATATCCTGGTTCTGCTCTTACTCCTCCATCAGCATTTACATGAAATCTTGGCATATTTATTGATTCTTTCCATGTGTTACCGTTGGTGTAATTTGTTAAAACCTGAGCTATAGCTGAACTTATTCTGTCAGCTCCTGGAGAACCAATAGTACTAACGCCTTCATTTGATTCAATAATTAATGGACTCATGTTTGATATCAATCGATCTCCCTTAGTATCTCCAAGAAAACCTTGTGGATTTAGTTCAATTTCTCCTAAGGAGTTATTGAAATACATACCCGTATTTTTACATAAAACACCGGATCCATAACCACTAGAAAAGGTTATTGAAAAATGAAAATTATATTTATCAGACGTGTTTACTTGTATTGTAGATGGAGACTTAGAAATTTTTGATATTTCATTATTAATCAGTTCTTCCCTGTTACCAAAAAACTCGTAATTATTTTGCCTATCCAAATATATATTTTGGAGTGTTTCTTCAATATTTTCTGATTTTATAGATAGAGCATTCAAATACTTAAGTACCATTAAGCCCCCAATTGAAGGACCAGAATGACCTGTTAGTTTTAAATCTTTGTATTGATATTCAAACTTATTATCTTCAATTATGTCGTAATTATTAAAATCTGATAACACTGCATGCCCACCTTCAAGTTCTAATGTTTCAACTATCGACTTTGAAATATCACCTATATAGAAATCATTAAATCCTTCATCTGACATATGATTTAGAGTGTCAGATAATTTATCAAGTTTTACTATGCCATTATCAAGGTCTTCATAAATATTTGATAAAGCAATTTTTGATTCTTCATGCCACATGAACATTGGTTCTAATGAATGAATAAAGTAATCTTTTGTCGGTTGAGTTAATTTAAAACCATCTTTGGCAGTTTTTATAGGGAATTCTAATAATTTATCTAAAGGAAGAGATGCGTATCTTTTAAAAATTAAGTCAAGAATCTTATAAATACCTGGAACAGCAAATGTATTCGCACCCTTACATGTTTCAACATGACCACCGTAAGTCATTGAAATTCGATGCTCTTCGTGATCATTTCCACCAAATTTTTTCGGGGCTACAAAATAACCATCTACTGAATGTGTTGAATTTTTATCACCGTCATAATAAGTTAAAAGCCCAGAAGCAGTAGGCGCAACAACACCGAGATCAGTAACCATTGATGTGATTACACTTGTTATCAATATATCTGCAGCATTAGGATTTAAATCTTTTATTGATTCAGCTGCTTCTGAGCTGTATTCTGCTGTACTTGCTAATGAAACATTCACTGTAAACATTGTAGTTTATATCTTTTGTATGCAAAAATGTATATATGAACACTGACGTAACAAAGTTTGATAATAACATTTATCAAATTGATGTTCATATGGAGGGTAAACCTCAAAGAATGTCATGTTATTACATTGATTCATCAGATCCAATACTTATTGAAGTTGGTCCTTCAAATTCATTTCCATATTTAATTTCAGCATTAGAATCACTTGGAATTCAAGATATTAAAAGAACAGCCATTACACATTTACATTTAGACCATGTAGGTGGCATAGGACATCTAAATGAAAAATATAAAGATAATTTTGTATACGTACATGAATTAGGATTGAAACATTTACCAAATCCAGAAAGATTATGGAGAGCAGTTAGTGATGTTTATACAGAAGAATGGCTCAAAAAAAACTGGGGTGAAATAAAACCTGTCCATTTAGATAATATTAAATCACTTAATCATGGTTCAGATATAAAGCTTGAATCTAATAGAAATCTTAAAGCTTTGTATAGTCCGGGACACGCAAAGCATCATTACAGTTTTTATGATGAATTTTCTGGAACATTATTTTTGGGTGATACACTTGGATTAATATACCCACACGGTGATTTTGTTCAACCTAATCTACCTCCACCAGATTTTGACAAAGAAATTTTATTTAAAACTCTAGATAGTTTTGAAAAACTAGAAATTAACCAATTAGCAATTGCTCATTTTGGTATACATAAAAATGCTCGTGAACTAATTAATGATGCAAAGGAAAGTATCGAAAATTGGATTTTGTTTATTAGGAATATTGAAAATCTGAGTAATGATGATGCAAGCAAGGAATTACTAAAGTGGTTAATTAAAAATTATGAATCTTTAGGTATTGATAATGAAACAATAAAAAATTATATTGGCAATGGTAATTTTGTTATGCAGGTTGAGGGTATCAGAAATTATTTAAGTAAAAGAAATTAACGTAACTTAATTAATTTACTTCGAAAGTAAATATGTATTGGAGCAATAAAAAATTCAGTAAGTATTCCAAAAAAGAAATATAAGTCAATTTCGATATTTCCTTTTATCAGCAATGAAATAATTCTTGACACAAGAACAGTAGTCCACAGTATTGTTAAAAAATTAAAGTAAAAGAGCTTCTGTGTCCGTAAATATTGAATACAACCAAATGTACACATTAAATATAAACTTAATGGATACATTAATAAATTTAAGTGTCCATTACCTCCAGTATCAGTGATTGCTAATACTTCAAGATATGAATGTTGAAAAAAAAGAAAAGTTGAATTAGGAAAAAATACTGAATAAATTACCAACATAGAGCTATTTACAAGCAAAAAAAACAAAAATAGATTTACTAATTTTTTGTAATTCATATTAAGTAATTATAAAAGAAAAACCCCTAGTCTCCTAGGGGCTCTTCATAAAAGTCGGCAGTGTCCTACTCTCCCAAGGGGTTGCCCCCCAAGTACCATCGGCGCTAATGGGCTTAACTTCCGTGTTCGGAATGGGAACGGGTGTATCCCCATTGCTATCACCACCGCAAATCTCTTCTTAAAAATTCTATAGCAAGCGTTCATGCTAGGTATTCAGCTCAAGCCCTCGACTTATTAGTATCAGTCAGCTACATACATTACTGTAATTACACTTCTGACCTATCAACCTCATGTTCTATAAGGAGTCTTAATCGGTTAACCCGATGAGAAATCTTATCTTAGAAGGGGCTTCGCACTTAGATGCTTTCAGTGCTTATCCTTTCCGATCGTAGCTAACCAGCCGTGCTCTTGGCAGAACAACTGGCACACCAGCGGATCGTTCATCCCGGTCCTCTCGTACTAGGGACAACTTTCTTCAAATTTCTTACGTGCGCGACGGATAGGGACCGAACTGTCTCACGACGTTCTGAACCCAGCTCGCGTTCCTCTTTAATAGGCGAACAGCCTAACCCTTGGGACCTGCTCCAGCCCCAGGATGAGAAGAGCCGACATCGAGGTGCCAAACACCCCCGTCGATATGGACTCTTGGGGGGTATAAGCCTGTTATCCCCGGAGTACCTTTTAGCCGATGAGCCATGGCGCACCCACATGCAACCATGGGATCACTAGTTCCTACTTTCGTACCTGCTTCACTTGTTTGTGTCACAGTCAAGCCACCTTTTGCACTTACACTCAATGCGTGATTGCCGTCCACGCTGAGGTGACCTTTGAGCGCCTCCGTTACTTTTTAGGAGGCCACCGCCCCAGTGAAACTGCCTACCAGACAATGTCCCTGATCCGGATAACGGATCTAGGTTAGAAGGTCAATATGAAGAAAGTGGTATCTCAAGGATGACTCCACAACCACTAGCGTGATTGTTTCAAAGTCTCCCACTTATCCTGCATACTGCACACCAACATTCAATATCAAGTTGCAGTAAAGGTTCCGGGGTCTTTCCGTCCTGTCGCGCATAGTGAGCATCTTTACTCACATTGCAATTTCGCCGAGTCTCTGGTTGAGACAGTACTCAAATCGTTACACCATTCGTGCAGGTCGGAACTTACCCGACAAGGAATTTCGCTACCTTAGGACCGTTATAGTTACGGCCGCCGTTTACTGGGGCTTAATTTCAAAGCTTCGCCAAAGCTAACCTCTCCACTTAACCTTCCAGCACCGGGCAGGTGTCAGAGGGTATACGTTGTATTCGAACTTTGCACCCTCCTGTGTTTTTGATAAACAGTCGCTTGAGTCTGATCACTGCGGCCCGTTCAAGCTTATAAAGTTAATTAATCACTTTACTTGGGCGTTCCTTCTCCCGAAGTTACGGAACTATTTTGCCGAGTTCCTTAACCAGAGTTCTCTCGCTCGCCTTAGTATTCTCTACTTGTCCACCTGTGTCGGTTTGGGGTACGGGCACTAATAAAACTAACTAGAAGTTTTTCTTGGAAGTTTGGAATTAATGACTTCGCCTAAAAGCGGCTCGGACTCGTGTCTCAGGTTTACAGTTAACGGATTTGCCTATTAACTACCCTACACACTTACCCCAGGACAACCATCGCCTGGGTTCATCTATCCTTCTCCGTTGCTCCATCGCTAATCTAGTAATATGTGGGTCGGTAGGCCCCGAAGGGCTTTCCTTAGCAACATATATTCGATTTGGGCGCGTTATTAGTGGTACAGAAATATCAATCTGTTATCCATCGACTACGTCTCTCGACCTCGCCTTAGGTCCCGACTAACCCTGGGCGGACGAACCTTCCCCAGGAACCCTTGGACATTCGGCGGAAGAGATTCTCACTCTTCCTTCGCTACTCATGCCTACATTCTCACTTGTATGGTCTCCACAACTAACTTACGTTGCTGCTTCGCTGTCCATACAACGCTCTCCTACCGATCTTATCTCCTGGATATAAATATCAAGATTAATAAGATCCCATAGCTTCGGCAGTATGTTTAGCCCCGTTACATCTTCCGCGCGAGAACATTCGACCAGTGAGCTGTTACGCACTCTTTAAAGGAATGGCTGCTTCTAAGCCAACCTCCTGGCTGTCTGAACACTCTCACATCGTTTCACACTTAACATACATTTAGGGGCCTTAGCTGATGATCTGGGTTGTTTCCCTCTCGTCTATGGAGCTTATCCCCCATAGGCTCACTGCTATATTTATACACTTTGGCATTCGGAGTTTGACTGAGTTTGGTAAGCTTGTTGGCCCCCTAGATCAATCAGTGCTCTACCTCCAAAGCGCAACATATAACGCTGTCCCTAAAGACATTTCGGAGAGAACCAGCTATCACCAAGTTTGATTGGCCTTTCACCCCTATCCACAGGTCATCCCCTGATTTTGCAACATCAGTGGGTTCGGGCCTTCACGAAATCTTACTTCCGCTTCACCCTGCCCATGGATAGATCACTTGGCTTCGGGTCTATCGCATGCGACTAGACGCTCTATTAAAACTCGCTTTCGCTGCGGCTACGGATTTACTCCTTAACCTTGCCACATACGGATAACTCGTAGGCTCATTCTTCAAAAGGCAGGCAGTCAGGATATAAAAATCCCTCCTACTGCTTGTAAGCTATTGGTTTCAGGTACTATTTCACTCCCCTCGCCGGGGTACTTTTCACCTTTCCCTCACGGTACTTGTTCACTATCGGTCGCTGGTCGTACTTAGCCTTACGAGGTGGTCCTCGCAGATTCACAAGGAATATCCTCCTTGCTACTTGGGGTGGCCTTAATGAGTAAAAAAGTTTTCAGATACGTGACTATTACACTCTATGGTTTAACTTTCCAGTTAATTTTCCTAACTTATTTATTTGTAACTCATTGAAAGATCTGATGCTCCTTCTAAAGGACCCCACAACACCAAAAAAACAACGACATCAGTCTTGACATTAATTTGGTTTAGGCTCTTCCCGTTTCGCTCGCCACTACTCAGGGAGTCGCTTTTGCTTTCCTTTCCTCTAGGTACTGAGATGTTTCACTTCCCCTAGTTCCCTCTACCTATCCTATATATTCAGATAGGAGTAATTTATTAAAATAAATTGGGTTTCCCCATTCGGACATCTACGGATCAAAGCTTGTTTGACAACTTCCCGTAGCTTTTCGCAGTCTTCCACGTCCTTCATCGGCTTCCAGCGCCAAGGCATCCACCAATAGCCCTTAGTAGCTTGAACTATATGAATACTTTGCAATTGCGCTTGCTATACAATTTTCAAAAAGCCAATTTGACTTTTTCACAGCTGAGTAATGTATCAGTCTTGTAGACAACCGACGATTGACCTTAGAACCGAAGTTCTATGCTCCTTAGAAAGGAGGTGATCCAGCCGCACGTTCCCGTACGGCTACCTTGTTACGACTTAGTCCCAGTTACCGACCCTACCTTCGACAGCTTCTTCCCTAAAAGGGTTGGACCACTGGCTTCGGGTATTGCCGACTTCCGTGACTTGACGGGCGGTGTGTACAAACCCCGAGAACGTATTCACCGCAACTTTGCTGATTTGCGATTACTAGCGACTCCAACTTCAAGGAGTCGAGTTGCAGACTCCTATCCGAACTGAGACAAGCTTTAAGAGATTTGCTCCACCTCGCGGTATTGCGACTCGTTGTACTTGCCATTGTAGCATGCGTGCAGCCCTGGACATAAGGGGCATGATGACTTGACGTCGTCCCCACCTTCCTCCGGTTTATCACCGGCAGTCTCCTATGAGTCCCCAACTAAATGCTGGCAACATAGGACAGGGGTTGCGCTCGTTGCGGGACTTAACCCAACATCTCACGACACGAGCTGACGACAGCCATGCACCACCTGTATAGGGCGCTAATGCACACTATATCTCTATAGCTAGACCCTATATGTCAAGTCCAGGTAAGGTTCTACGGGTATCATCGAATTAAGCCGCATGCTCCGCCGCTTGTGCGGGGTCCCGTCAATTCCTTTGAGTTTTAGTCTTGCGACCGTACTCCCCAGGCGGGATACTTAACGCGTTAGCTACGACACAGAAACCGTCAATCCAATTCCTACGTCTAGTATCCATCGTTTACAGCTAGGACTACCAGGGTATCTAATCCTGTTTGCTCCCCTAGCTTTCGCTCCTCAGCGTCGATAGCGGCCCAGTGAGCTGCCTTCGCAATTGGTGTTCCTCCGAATATCTACGCATTTCACCGCTACACTCGGAATTCCACTCACCTCTACCGTATCCTAGTCACAACAGTATCGATCGACATTTCAGGGTTGAGCCCTGAACTTTTACGACCGACTTGTTGAACCGCCTACGAGCTCTTTACGCCCAATAAATCCGGACAACGCTCGCCCCCTACGTATTACCGCGGCTGCTGGCACGTAGTTGGCCGGGGCTTCTTGTGGAGGTACCGTCATTTTCTTCCCTCCTGAAAGTGGTTTACAAACCTAGATCCGTCATCCCACACGCGGTGTCGCTGCGTCAAGCTTTCGCTCATTGCGCAATATTCCCTGCTGCAGCCTCCCGTAGGAGTCTGGGCCGTGTCTCAGTCCCAGTGTGGCTGATCGTCCTCTCAGACCAGCTATCCGTCGTTGCCTTGGTGAGCTTTTACCTCACCAACTAGCTGATAGAACGCGAGCTCATCTTAGTTCGGCTGACCTTTCCTTTTGATTTCATGCGAAATGTAAAGAATATCAGGTATTAATCCGAGTTTCCTCGGGCTATCCCTGTAACTAAGGTAGATTGCTCACGCGTTACTCACCCGTTCGCCGCTCAGTCATTTTCTGTAGTAAACTACTAAAAAGCTTCGCTCGACTTGCATGCATAAGGCGCACCGCCAGCGTTCGTCCTGAGCCAGGATCAAACTCTCCAACATAATCTTTGAATAATTTAAATCTGACCAAAGAATCAACATGGGTTTTACCCATTTCAACTTAAAAAAGTTGAATCAACTTAGTTAAAAGTTGACAAAAAAAGAGTGCTAGATATTTCTATCTGCACTACCGGCGTTCATACATTACTCAGTTGTCAAAAAGCCAATTTTTTTCGTATATTTAGATTAACATAAACTTGTTTAAGTGGTGTATTTATTTAATATTTATTGAAAAATAATTTCTTTTTCCTAATTTTAGAGTTTTTCCACAAATAAGACTTTTCTCAATATCCAATTGGTTATGTTTTTGACCGTCTATGGTAAAACTACCAGCTGTTATCAATCTTCTTGCTTCAGAGTTAGATTTTGTAATATTTAAATCAGTAAAAACCTTAGGTAAATGAAGAATTTCAATGTCATCTATATAATATTCAGGTATTTCATCTGGCACATCTTTGTTAATTGTGACATTTTTAAATTGATCTTCAGCTTCTAGTGCATCATTCTTAGAATGTAATTCTGTTACTACTAATTCACCAAGTAGTTTCTTATATTCAAATGGATTTTGTTTATCGTTAATTACACTATGTTTCATTTTGTTAATTTCATCAAGCTCTAAATCAGTTAACATAGTGAAATACTCCCACATAATATCATCAGGTATACTCATAATTTTCCCATAGATATTAGATGGAGTATCAGTAACTGAAATATAATTGTTGAGAGATTGTGACATTTTTTTATTTCCATCTGTTCCGACTAATAATGGAAATGTCATAGCAATTTGAGGTTCTAGATTGTAAAATTTTTGTACCTCTCTGCCTAACATTAAATTCCAAAGTTGATCATGTCCACCAATTTCAATATCAGCTTTTACAGCTACAGAATCGTAACCTTGAAATAGTGGATAAAAGAATTCCATTAAGGATATGGGATTTCCTTCTTTGTACCTATTAGCGAAATCGTCACGTTCTAGCATTTGGGCTAAAGTTGTTGATGATGATAGATGAACTAATTCTGATGTTGACAACTTTGATAACCAATCTTTATTACTTACAATTTCTAGATTTTCTTCATTTAAGATACCTTTTATTATTGGAAGCACTCCTTTTGAATTATCATCTATTTGATCTTCTTCTAATTGAGTTCTAGTTTCTGACTTACCTGAAGGGTCACCAACTTGAGCAGTGAATTCGCCTAGTATTAAAACAGCAGTGTGACCATAATCTTGAAATTTTCTTAAAGCTCTTAATATTGCATACCATCCTAGAGTTACATCAGGAGCTGTTGGATCTACACCTAACTTAATCCGTAAAGATTTTTTACTGTTTAATAAATCATCAAGAGAATCTTTGGGTGTTATTGCACTTGCTCTTTCAATTAAATACTTCATTTTATAATTAATGTGAATCTCCAAAGATTCTTATCATTACTCTTTGCATTTTTTCTTGGTCTAGCTATAGCTTGATCTAAAGGATGAATTCTTGGTGACAAATCTACAATGCCAGTAAGTAAATTATATCCATCGAACGTATCATCTATGCCTAAACCTTTTGTTATATTGCCAGGACCATTTAAATTATCAGTTTTCATTTTTGTTTTACGTCTCTTTTCAATGTGCTTTTTGCCAATCAATATTTTTCCAGATTTAATTAAGACAGCTTCGCCAGAACCTTTTTTTCCAGTTAACAAAAATAATCCTCTGTTTGAACCATAAGATCTTAATACACTCATATAAGGAGGTCCTAATGTTAATGATGTGGGAATATTTTTATAGGTATTAAATAATGCCATCTTATCTGTATTTTTTCTTCCATAGGCCTCTGTTTCCGTAATCATAATTTCAACAAATTTGTCTTTAATAGTTGTAGAAAGACGCATTCCTAAAATATCAACAGCAGCTTTTGAAGAGCTCTGTGAAAGTGTTTTTAGTACTCTGTTATTTAAACCTAATGTTTCCATTACTCTCCTTTTTCATTGAGAGTAATATTAAATTTTGAAGTTAATTTATCAACAATCATATTAAGTATCTCAGTATTCTCTTTTTCATTGTATGTTTTTTCATAGCTTCTAGTAATTATTCTAATTCCTAAATTACGAGTTTTCTCAAAAGCATAATCATCAAATACTTTTATAGAATTTTCATTATTTTGTAGTAAGTTTTCAACTTCTTGAATTAAGTCATTTGCATTTAAATCTCTATTTACTTTGAAAGACAAATCAAATTTAATAAAAGGATAGTGCGATAATGGCTTGTAATTAGAAGTATTTAAACCTTCTAAATTTAGTTCCTCTAAATATATTTGGCACAAAAACAGATTTTCAGATAAATCTAGTTCCTCTTTAAGTAGATAAGATAATTGTCCAGTATGTCCTATTAATTTGTTATCTACCATGATTACATATGAGTTGTTTTGATGAAAACCAGGCTTTGAAAGTTGATCGAAACTTACTCCAGGTATAATTTTTCTCAGCAAAGAAGCAATGTATTGCATTGGGTTAATATCGGAGTTGTTATCTGGGACTAAAAGTCCAAGCGTATAATCCTGTTTAGGTATCTTTTTATATTTCTTGTTTGTTGAATTGTTATAAATGTTATTTATCTCAAAGTATTTTCCAGAAAAACTATTTTGATCGTTATTAAATTTGTATGTTTTGATTAACGAATAATATAAATTTGTTCGTAAATACTCTTGGGTTTGATCTATAGGGTTTAAAACTTTGACTCCTTCTTTATCAGGATCAAAAAATTCATTGTATTCTTTTTGAGTAAAAGATAAAGATTGGGTTTCATTAAATTTTTCTAAACTTAATTTATCTATAAAATATTTACGTACATTCCAATAATTTCCAACTTGATTTAAATTATTTCCTATTGGTAACGTTGATTTAAAATTATTAAATCCATAATGTTTAGCTATCTCCTCAATTAAGTCAATTGGTCGTTCTAAATCATATCTCCAACTAGGTTGTTTAAACTTTATAGTATCTTTTTTGATTTCACTCTCTATGGATAATGATTTAAGTGTTGATGTAATGAATTTATTGTCAATAACTTGACCAAGTATAGATTCTATTAAACTTGTTTCGAAAGTAATAAAATTTTCACTTTCAGTTTGTTTAGAGCTATCTGAAATTTCGCTGTATTGTATATTTTCATCTAATTCATACAGATTAGTAAACCTTTTTAAGCCATAAGCTTGTATATTTCTGTCTATACCGCGTTCAAATCGAACTGAGGCGTCTGAGATTAAATTTAATTTCCTTGAAGTTTTCATTATTGAGACTTTGTCAAAGTAAGCACTTTCAATAAGAAGATTGACTGTTTCATTAGTTACTTCTGTATCAAAACCACCCATTACTCCAGCTAATGCTATTGGTTCATTATTATCGGTTACAATTAAATCGTCATTATCTAAAGTTCTTATTTGCTCATCAAGAGTCTTAAGTTTTTCACCTTCTTTAGCTTTTCTGACTGATATGGTTCCGTACAGTTTATCTCTATCAAAAGCGTGCAAGGGCTGACCAATGTCATGTAAAACATAATTTGTATAATCAACTACATTATTTATTATTCTTACACCTATATTCGACAATCTGTATTTAATAAGAAAGGATGAATCTTTAATCGAGATATTTTCAATTTCAATAGATTGATAGGATGAACAAAGTTTTGACTTTCCGCTATTAACTTTTAATAAGGGTTTCAATTTAGGATTTAATGGTCTTTCAATCTTATTAAGTTTTTTGTTAAAATATGTAGACAATTCACGAGCAATTCCTAGATACGACATACAATCACCTCTGTTTGGAGTGACTCCTACTTCCCAGTATGAGTCTGTAGAAATGTAAGATTTTGAAAAATCTGAACCTATTTTGAATGATTCATCCAAAATTAAAATACCGTCATGTTCATCCCATAAGTTTAATTCTGAAGCAGAGCAGATCATTCCATTCGACTCTACTCCTCTGATGTCTCGCTTGTCGATCTTAAAAGAATCTTTTATATATGAATTAGGCAATGCAACAGGAACAATTGCACCTTCTTCAAAATTCCATGCTCCACATACAATCTCATAGATCTTATTGCCTACATCAACTTTTGTAACTCTTACTTTGTCTGCATTAGGATGTGGATATATTTCTATAACTTTACCTACAATAATATTTTTATAATCCGGATTAATTAATTTGTATTCTTCAATTTCGAAACCTAATGATTCTAAAGCCGTTGATAAGTCATCGTCATCAATATCTGTTAAATCTATCCAGTCTTGTAACCACGATCTCAATAATTTCATCAGAATTGTTCCAAAAATCTTATATCGTTTTCGTAGAAATTTTTGATATGATCAATTTTGTATCTTAACATTGCCAAACGTTCAATACCTACACCCCAAGCAAACCCTTTGTATTCTTTTGAATATCCTACATTCTCAAGAACATTAGGATCAACCATACCGCAACCAAGTATTTCAAGCCATGATCCATCATTCCATTTGACTAGTACTTCAGCGGATGGTTCAGTAAAAGGAAAAAAATGAGGAATAAATTTTGTTTCAATATTTTCACCAAAAAATTCTTTAGTGAAGTATTCAAGAGTACCTTTTAAGTCCGTAAAACTAAGATTTTTATCTATAGCCAAGCCTTCTAACTGATGAAAAACTGGAGAATGAGTTGCATCTAATTGGTCAGATCTGAATACTCTACCAGGAGCAACTATATAAACAGGTGGATCATTTTGCTCCATGTGTCTTATTTGCACAGTGCTTGTTTGAGTTCTTAAGAGAGTTTTTAAATCAGAATTAAGATAAATTGTATCTGATTCGTATCTAGCTGGATGCCAGTCAGGAGTGTTTAGAGCATCAAAATTATGCCATGAAGTCTCTGCTTCAGGTCCATAAGCTACTTCATATCCAATAGATGAGAATATATTTACAACTTCATCCATAACGGATGAGAGTATATGTTTGTATGATCCTTCATTACGATTCCAATCTATGGTTATATCAGTAAATTCATCTTTCTCTTTTTTTTGAAAAGTATCTAATATAAATTGTTTTTTAGAAGATGCGATTGTTGATTCTATTTTTTTAGATAGCTCTGTAAGTTTTTTTCCATATATTTTCTTATCTTCATTTGATAAGGCAGGAAGTTTTTTTCGTTCATCAGCTAGAAGTGAATCTTTACCTAAATAATCTTTAGAAATTTGGTCATATTCATCTGGTAACATGACTTCTGAAATTCTTAAATCTAAAGAAGCTAAAATCTTATCAAGATTTAACTCAGGCATCTAGATTCTTTTTTGCAACATCAACAAGTTTAGAAAAACCTTTAGGATCATTAACAGCTAAATCTGCAAGAATTTTTCTGTCGACTTTAATTCCTTCCTTGGTTAGTCCATTGATGAACTTTGAATAAGTTAAACCGTTTTGTCTTGCTGCTGCATTTATTCTTGATATCCATAATTTTCTAAAATCAGCTTTTTTATCTTTACGATGTGTAAATGCATCAGCTCCTGCATGCATTACCTGCTCTTTTGCTGCTCTTAATCTCTTACTTCTTGCACCCGTATAACCCTTTGCATTTTTAAGAACTTTCTTTTTAGATTTTTTACTATGTACGGATCTTTTGATTCTGACCATGATTAACCTAACAACTTTCTAATTTTTCTACTATCTCCTTTTGAAGATTCAACATCTCTTTTTAAACGTGACCAAGTTCCTGATCCCTTTGCCAGTTTATAGTGAGATCTGTGAGAACGTCTTCGCATATATTTGCCTGTCCCACTAACTCGAACTCTTTTCGACATCCCTTTATGAGTTTTATGTTTCATTTTCTACCTCCAATTGGTGCTAAAACCATAGTTATTGATCTACCGTCAGGATTTGAAGTAGATTCTAATTCTGCAATATCCGATAACTCCTCTTTGTAATTATCTAATACTTTTTGTCCAAATTCTGGATGTTCTGCTTCTCTACCTCTAAATCTCATTGTAAATTTAACCTTGTCACCAGTTTCTAAAAACTTCCTTGATTTTTGTAACTTAATTTTGAAATCATTTGTATCTATTTTGGGCTTTAACTGTATTTCCTTTACAGATATTTTTACCTGATTTTTTCTGGATTCTTTAGCTTTTTGAGCTAGTTCGTATTTATATTTTCCATAATCCATCAATCTTGCAACAGGCGGTTTACTTTCTGGAGATACTTCTACTAAATCAAGTTCTAATTCATTTGCAATAATTAAAGCTTTTTTTAATTCTAGAACTCCAACCTGTACACCATCTGGTGCTATTACTCTAAGCTCTTTAGATTTTATAGCTTCATTAATCTTAAGTTCTGGTATGTTAATCCCCTTTCATAAAAAAAACGGCACGAAGCCGTTTGTTTAACCTTACTATTATTCACAGTAGGTGGAACATTGTTCGCTTGATTAAATTATAACGTAAATATTAAATAAATTAAGTAAAAAGATTATTTATAGCAAATGCAGCTTGAGATCCTTTATTGTTAGCGTCTTCTTTAGATCTATCATAAGCATCATTTATATCATGAACATTTAAAACACAATTTGCAATATATACATTTTTGTCAATCGTCAATTTTATTAAACCATCTATTACTCCTTGTGAGATATATTCGTAGTGATCTGTACCACCTTTAATAATTGCACCTATTGCAACAAACTTATCATATTTATCTGTAAGAGAGTTAATTTTATGAACAATTTCCCACGCTCCAGTTACATTATGAGTGTCAATTGTAAATTTTGGATCTAAAGAGTTAGTAAAACCATTAACCAATCCATTAGATATATCTTCGTAATAATCAGAAACAACAATAGCAACATTACTCTTCATCGAAATCATGACCCATTTTATCTTTTTTAGTTTCGAGATATTTAGAATTTTCAGGTGTTTGTTTGCCTAAAAGTGGAGTTCTTTTCGTAATATTTAAACCGTACCCTTCTAAACCAGCTCTTTTGGAAGGATTATTTGTTAATAGATTCATATTAGTTATTCCTAAATTTCTTAAAATCAAAGCACCAGTTCCATAATCACGCTGATCATTTTTAAAACCAAGTTTTAAATTTGCATCAACAGTATCTTCACCATCATCTTGAAGTGAATAAGCTTTTATTTTATTTCCAAGACCAATACCTCTTCCTTCGTGACCTCTCATATAAAGTAAGACACCGCTTTTATTATTAGATATAGCTTCAAGTGCGCTTGAAAGTTGTGAGCCACAATCACATTTTTTTGAAAAAAGAGTATCACCTGTTAAACACTCTGAATGTACCCGAACCATTGTGTCTTCTCCTGACAAATAATCGCCAAAAGTTAAAGCGATATGTTCTGTATTGTCTACATTATCTTTAAAAACATGACCCATAAATTCACCGTAGTCTGTTGGTATCTTAGATTTTGAAACAAATTCAACCGGGTTAGATGAATCAAGTCGATATTGTATAAGGTCTTTAATAGTACCTATTGGAATTTTGTGAACTTGAGAAAATTTAATTAAATCTTCTAATCTAGCCATTGTTCCATCTTCATTTATAATTTCACATATAACTGCAACTTGTTTGTGATTTGAAATTGTACATAAATCAACAGCTGCTTCTGTATGGCCTGCTCTCCTAAGTACACCCCCATCCATTGCTTGTAAAGGAAAGATATGACCCGGTACATTAAATGACTCACGCGTTGAATCGTCACTAGCTAAACCTTTAATAGTTTTAAATCTGTCTTCAGCAGAGATTCCAGTAGTAACACCATCACCCTTTAAATCAACTGAATGTGTATATGGTGTTTGCATTTCGTTATTCACACCTTCCATAAGTGGCAATTTCAATTTTTTTGCAATAGAAGAAGAAATTGGAGCACAAACTAAACCTTTGCCGTAAGTAATCATGAAATTTATATGGTCTGAAGTCAAGTACTTAGATGATATAACTAAGTCTCCTTCATTCTCACGTTCTTCATCGTCGATGAGAATTATCATTTCCCCTTTTGAAAAAAGGTTAATTATTTCTTTTATGTCACTTATCATAATTTAATTTCTCTAAATACTTTATTACAATATCGTACTCAACATTAACTGAGCTATTTATTTTTAAATGTTTTAAGTTGGTTCTTTTATAAGTTTCTTCAATAACAGCAACACAAAATTTATCTTTATCTGGTTCTACTACAGTTAAAGATATTCCATTAATTGTAATAGATCCTTTATCTACAATATATTTTTCATCAGCATATTTAAAATGAAAATTCCATAATTCATTATCTAACTTAGTAACTTCATCTAACTCAATAACTCCATCAACGTGTCCTTGTACAATATGACCGCTAAGAAGAGAGTTTACAGTTAATGGCAACTCCATATTTACAAATCCGCAATGATCTTTATTAAGAGATGTTCTTGATATTGTCTCATCAGATATTTGAAATAGTAAGTCCTTGTTAATATATTCTCTTAGCGTTAAGCAACATCCATCTATTGATATACTTGTCCCTGTTTCTAGATTATAAAAATTATCGTCATCAGTTGAGATCAATAAATGATCTTCTTCGAGTGTTTTTACACTTCCTACAGATTTTACAATTCCAGTGAACATGTAAGCTAATTATAAATGTGTAATGAATTATCTTTAAGTTGAATTTCCTTAATCTGAATCATATCGTTCATCAAATATTCAAGAATATGATTGTCAATGGATAATCCTTCTATGATTGTATTTTCTGATACAAATTTATAAAAATAATCGTATATTTGTGAAGAAATGAATAATTTATGTACATAATTTCCTCCCTCAACCAATAATGAATTTATATTTTGATTCTTCATGTGGGAGTCTAAATTTTCAAAAGTTAAGTTATTGATATTAACAACATTAGATAACTTGTTATCAAAAGATGTTAGAAATAATTTTTCACTATGTTTTTTTGCATATTTCTCTATGTCATTACGATCATTTCCCCAAAGAACATATTTATAGATATCAATATGGCTAAGCGGGTTTAGTCTTATGTTTAACTGAGGGTTATCTGTTATGAGTGTATTTTTACCTATCAAAATAGCGTCAACAGTTGATCTAAGTAAATGCGTAAAATCAAGTGATTCAGAATTCGTAATATATTTAGATGAATTAGAGTAATCAAAAATTTTATTGTCATCACTGGTAGCTATTTTCCCTATGTAGGTAATAGAATTGTCACCATAGTTTTTTTTGTTATAGTTTGGATTTACAAAATTGTTCACACCTTCAATTAACGTAACATTTAAACCATTATTTTTGAGTTTTTCAATACTTTTTCCAGAGGTTCTTTTATCAGAATCAATGTCACCTATTACAACGTTTTGAATTTCAGTTTTTAAAAGTTCATCAGCGCAGGAAGGTGACGAGTCTGTATGAAAACAAGGTTCCAAAGTTACATATAAAGTATCAGTAGATTCTATTGATGTATTATTAATTATCTCAATTTCTGCATGATTTGTGCCTTTACCCTTATGATGCCCTATTGCTTTTACTCTATTATTCTTGTTTAACAGTACGGCACCTACTTTAGGATTAGGAAATGTTTCAGCTTTTAATGCCTCAATAACAGCTAAATACATGCTATTTGGATACTCTAAAAAGTGTGAAGGGTCAGCCAAAAATTGCTCCACCTTGAACAGCTATATCTACTCCAATATCCTCTAGTGAATTTAAGTGGTTCTTCTGAATGCCACCATCTGCAATTATTAATCCATCATATGTGGGGTATAAAACTTTAAAATTCTTAATTTTATCAATTAAATCTACAGACTGACCTTGATTTGAAAATCCAGGATTTACGCCTAAAAATAAAACGGCTGAAGAATATTCTAAATATTCATCTAATTTTGAATTATCGGTATTTGGCAATGTAGCAACACCAAGGTTTGTAAATTCATTACTTAAATTAATAAAGTCTTTAATAGGTGTTGATTCAAGATGAATTGATACTAAATCTGCTCCATGTGCAAATGCTAATGGAGCAAGTTTTACATTATCTTCAACCATTAATTGTACGTCTACTTTGTAATCAGTTTGATTCTTCACTTCTTTGATGTGACTAAATGACATAGAAATATTATTTGTAAAATGACCATCAGTAATATCAACATGTATTTGGTCAAACTCAGATGAATGTTGTTGAATACTCTGTAAGATGTTTAGTTGATTTGCTGCTTGAATACTTGCCGAAATGATCATTTAAGTCCTCTTAAATAGTCTTCAAATAGCATTTTACTTTTACCTTCCGGAATTACATTTAGTGGGTACAATAATCCATCACTTAGTTCAATACTACTTCCTTGTTCAATTTCACTGTAGTTAAGAATTTTTAAATTTATATTGTTATATTTTATAAAAGCAGGACCAAGATAGTCAAAAGCCCTTATTTTTGATTTAGCATTTTGAATAGGTAAATCTTGAATATTAAAATCTTCTTTAAAAAATTTTCTTGTATTAGAAACAATATTCTCTTGAATTTGTCCATTTTTGTAAAAATCTATATTCAAAATATCAATATGAAAAGATTCATAAATTTGTTCATAAACCTCTGTTGCATATTTGCCTTCTATATTTAATGTTTTTTGATAAATAATATCTCCAGTATCAACATTTTTATTTATTTTAAAAATTGTATAACCCGAAAATTTTTCTAAATTTAATAGAGCACTCTCAACTGGAGTAGGTCCTTTGTATTTTGGGAGCAAACTTAAATGTATATTAAATAGTGGTTTATTGTTAGTTATAAAATTATTTGTAAAAATTTTTGCAAAACTAGCAACTATTCCATACTCCATATCTTCATATATATTTTTCTCTTGATAGTATGAATATTCAATATCATTTTGTTCACAGTAAATTTGAACCGGATTTGATGTGATTTTTCTACCTCGACCAGTTTTCTTTGGTTCAAGGGTTACAACTTTAACTTTGTTGTACTGTGTATATATAGTATTTAGAAAATTTAAGCTTCGTTCATCTGAACCGAAAAAATATTTATATTTTATCACCAGGAAAACCTTTAATTGAAATTTCCTTCAAAGCTTCTTTTCGTTGTTTTCGTGTCATAGATTTGAGAAGTAATTTTCCTTTCAAATGATCAAGTTCATGTTGCAACACTCGACCCATCAGTTCGTCACCTTCATATATTGTTTCATCACCATTTTCATTGAGACATTGAATTTTAGCGTATTCATGTCTTTCAATATCCCAATAATAACCTGGTAAAGATAGACATCCTTCCATAAATACTATAGAACCTTCGGTTTTAACAAGTTTTGGATTTATAGCAACTTTAGGCCCATCTCCAGCATCAAATACAAATATATTTTTATTTATACCTATTTGAGGGGCAGCTAAACCAACCCCTGGAGCAGCATACATAATATCAATCATCTTTTTTGATAAATTAACAACATAATCATCTATATTGATTATATTTTCTGATTTACTTGTTAATGATGGATGGCCGAAGACAACTATATCGTTCATTAAATATACCTTACTCTTGTTAAATCAATTTTATTAAGACTTTTAAATAGATTTATAAATTTTATGTAATTTACATTTTTTGATAATTTTATTTGAACTTCATACTTGAAACCGCTTTCAGTTTTTATAGGACCAAGAACCAATTCATTACTATCTTCAAGTTTTTGTTGTAATTCAAATTGAAACACTTTTAACAGCTTGTTTGGTCCATATTTTAATCTAGTTTCTAACTCCTTATTTGCCCACTTAGTTAAAGATGAGCTATTTAATGAACTTTCTATATTCAATTTTTTATTATTGAAAATTATGATTTTTAAATTGTTTTTAATACAAAAGTTTAATGTTCTTAGTAGTGATATTAATTTGTATGAATTAAGAAGACCTTTCGAAGATATAGTTGGATTACTTATAATAACTGTATTTACTTCTTTATTATTTATATCATCATGTTG
>CACHBU010000009.1:0-31220 GCA_902578135.1 uncultured Candidatus Actinomarina sp. | reverse complement strand
AGCTGGAAGTGAACTCAAAATCTGGTTCTAAATTATTGGAGCTAAAAGAAATAAAAGTTAAGAAAACGAATCAACTCAAAAATGAAATTAGTACATTACTGGCAAAATAACTAGAATTTAATTATGTCGTTAAATGTAGAAGAATTAATAAATAGATATAAAGAACGTGCTGAAGCTGTAAAGAATCGTTCTATTCCGCCTGTAGGGGGAGATGATAGAATGGCATTTATTAAACAAGCAGAAACAGACTACCAAGACTTTATGATGATTGCTGATTCAGAAGTTGAAATTACAGAAGAATATTTAATTTTTAAATTTAAATTAGATAATTAGTTTAAATTTTCACCCATTGGAAAAATTTTGTTAATCACATCAGCACATGCTATTGCGATTTCCATGTGTTCTTTTTGAGTTCCATTAGCTGATCTGAGTTCAATGTAATGTATCCAGCTTCTTAATGTTCCATTCATATAAAGACGACTTACAGTATTACCTTCTGGCAAAACAGATCTCGCCTGTTCTTTAGCAATACCATTTTCAATTGCCCAGTTATAGGCTTCAGTTGCATCTTTGATTATCTTTTCTTGTTTATTTTTCCAATTCTCTGATATTTCATCATTTTCAGTTTCGATAGAATTCTGTCTATTTTTTGGATCTTGCATTCTTGCTTCTCTTACTATGAATTCCAAATCTTTTACAGGGTTAGCATATCGTTGGCTGAATTCCTGAAAACTAAAAGATCTATGTCTTAACATTTGTCTTGCTATATCTCGTGTTGTCTCAATTTCTAAACAAGCACTAACCATTTCTAGAGGTGACCAATGGGCATTATTTATAAGATATTTTATTAATTTTTCACTAGTCTCAGTATTTAATTGGTTTGATGGATTAGAAACCCTTGCACAAAAAGCAACCAATTCTTGAGCATCATCTATACCACTATCTGCAATTTCTTCAGTTGGTTTGGAATAACTTATTAATTTAACTTTCATTTATGTAACTATATTAAAATATTTAAAATATGTTTTTATTAAGAATAATAGTTTTTTTAATCTTGATTTCGCTAATCATGATTCTTGCATACCCCTTATTAATTGTTTTTGATATTTCAACTGGTGGAAATGGTTTCGGTGTATGTGAAGATCTTTTGACTTGTACAATTCCAATTACTGCAGGCCCAAGATTACTTGTAACTCTTATTAGCGCTTTTTTCTTTCTAGTTTTTTTACTAAGAATTATTATGAAATCTATAAATTACTTAAATAAAGAAGATTCTATTCTTTAATTACTAGAAATATTGATAACAAAACTAGTAATACTCCAATCCAGCTGACCAATCCCAAGATTTCACCCGCAATTAATATTCCAATAAAAAGTGCAAAAATTGCCTCCAAACTCAAAATTAATGCTGATGTAGATGCTTTGATAATTTTTTGCCCATAAAGTTGGAGATAGAATGCACCAACATTTACAACTATTCCTAGAAAAAATATTGGTAGTATGTATTCCATTAAATTTGAAAACTCATTTATATTCAACAAAGGAAGGCAAAGAATAGCACCTGTTATTGACTGAACTGCCATGAGCTGAGAGATACTAAGGTTGCTGACATATCTTTCAACAAAAACTATGTGCATTGCATATGCAATTGCACAAATAAATGTAAAAATGTTTCCAAAGATTTGGGAGAAATCGGTTATTGAAATTAAAACAATACCTATAAATCCCAAAACGGAATACATATAGTTATTACGACTTAATGAAGTTTTGTTAATTGCTCTAGAGAAAAAAGGAGTCAAAACAACATAAAAACCAGTTACTACTCCTGAATTAATTGTTGAGGTGGTAACTAGACCTTGAGTTTGGGAAATGTAACCAAGCCAAAGGAAAAAACCCATCAGTACACCTGGTTTCAAAGTTTCCTTTTTTGGTAATCCACCGATTATTAAGAAAAAGATTGCAGCAATTAAATATCTCATGAAAACTACAAATGTTGGACTAAAGGTATCTAACAAGTTTTTAACAATTAAAAAAGTTGAACCAAAGAACATTGCTGAAAAAAACAGCGCAAACAATGACTTATTTTTATCACTTAACAACATATGGTTGAACAATAATATATTGTTTAAAATAGTGATGTGTTAACAAATAAAGAAAAAAAAGCTAATGATATTTTAAAAATACTTGAAAAATTATATCCTAAAACTCCAATTCCTTTATCTCACAAAGACCCTTATACACTATTAGTAGCAGTCGTATTATCAGCTCAATGTACTGATGAAAGAGTAAATAAAATTACTCCACTTTTGTTCAAAGAAGCAAACAATCCCAAAAAAATGGTAAAACTTGGTGTAAGAAATATTGAAAAAATAATAAGACCTTGTGGCTTATCACCACAAAAATCTAAATCAATTCACACCTTATCAAATATGCTTGATAAAGATCATGGTTCTAAAGTTCCAGAAAATTTTAAAGATCTGGAGAATTTACCTGGTGTTGGACATAAAACAGCCTCAGTAGTTATGAGTCAAGCATTTGGGTATCCTGCTTTTCCAGTTGATACCCATATTCATCGTTTAGCTTGGAGGTGGGGACTTTCAACAGGAAAAAATGTAGAACAGACTGAAAAAGATTTAAAACGCTTATTTCCTATGGATAAATGGAATAAATTGCATTTACAAATAATATTTTATGGAAGAGAGTTTTGTCCAGCTAGAGGTCACAATTTAGAAAAATGTATAATTTGCTTTAAACATAGAAGAAAAAATAATTTTAAATAATCATAAGTAACGTAAATATTCATAAAAAAATTCAAAGTATATATTTATATAATGGATCTTAATTTTGGAATTGCATTCTTTTTTGGTGTTATATCATTTTTCTCACCTTGCGTCTTACCACTAGTGCCTGGTTATCTAGCTATATTTTCTTTAAATAAAAACGATCAAATTTCACGAATAATTGGATCATTACAGTTTGTACTGGGTTTCTCTTTTGTCTTTGTTAGTTTGGGTGCTTTGGCAACTACTCTAGGCTCTTTTTTTAGTAGAAATGCCACAATTTTGTCACAAGTTAGTGGAATCATAATTATATTTTTTGGATTAATACTTTTAATACCTAAATTAAATTCTCGATATTTTTATGGTTCTAATTTATTAAATATTGATAAATTCAATAAATCCAAAAACTTACTTATGGGATTTACTTTTGGATTTGGCTTTACTCCTTGTATTGGTCCAGTCCTTGGAGCATTATTAACACTTTCTTCAAAGGCAGAAACTATAAATAGTGGAATATTTTATTTAATTATGTTTTCCTTAGGTATGGGAATACCATTTCTTTCAATAGCGATTCTTTCAAATCGAATCAATCTTAAAAATAGGCTATTTGTTAATTTTCAAAAATTCTCCAGTAAATTTTCAGGACTTGTTTTAATTGGGATAGGTTTTCTTATTTATACAGACAAAATGTATATTTTGGCTTCTTTTTTTCAAGAGGTATTGTATTTATTAAATCTTGATTGGCTGAGTACAATCTAAAATATGTCATTAAATATAAGCAGTGAAGTATCTTTAAAGTTTTCTGGGAAAGATGCCTATAGTTTTGTTGATTCACTTATTTCAAATTCATTCTCAGAATCTGAAATAAAGTTTTCATATCTTTTAGGACCAGATGGAAAAGTCATGTTTTGGTTTATTTGTTCACTAAACAGTCAAGAATTTCAAATGTATCAATCCTCAGACGTCCTTGAAAAAATGATGGAAGTATTTAATAAATATAAAATTAGAATTGATTGTGATATTGAATTATCTAAAGAAGTTAGTAACTTCAAAGTTCAAATAGATGGTGATAAATTAAATGTGATTTCTTCAAATAAATTAGAGGATAATAATTCTTGGGATATGTTGGGATTGTCGCTAGAACTACCATTAAAAAATATTATTGATAATGGCATACTTCCAAATGAAGTTAATTGGCTAGAGAATTTTGTTGATTATTTTAAAGGGTGTTTTATGGGACAGGAACAAACTTCGAGGGTCAAATATAGAGGTAGGCCTAGGAGAATACTTAAAACTTTACCAAACTCAACTCAGGAAATAGTAAAAATCTAGCATTATATGATTACAAATAAATATAGATGTAGTTATTGTGGTCGTATTTTACACAAACAAGTTTCTGAAAAATATTTTGTTTGCTCAATTAAATGTAAATCTTTAATAAAAAATGAAGTATATATTATTTCAGTAGATTCTATTGTCTTCGATCTTACTAATTATAAGTGGAATAAAGTTGAAGATTTATCACAAAAAGCTCAAATCAATAAATTTGATTTTATATCTTCGGTTAGAAGACTAATTTATTTTGAAGCAAAGCTGAGAGCTAAAGACACTAAAGAAATAAACCAAAAGTCTTTAATATCTAAAGTGAAAAAATAGCTCCTCTGTCAAATTTTTTTAAAGATAATTGAACTATTGGTCCAATACTTATAACCATAAACACAGTTCCTAAGCCAAAAGATCCTCCAAGGAAAACCCCAGTTATAAATGCAGTAAAGTCAATTGCAATCCTTGTTGCTCTTATGCTTGGACCAAGTCTTGAAACTCCTACCATAATCCCATCTCTTGGTCCTGGTCCAAGTCCTGAACCGACATATATACCAATTCCTATACCAAAACAAATAGTTCCAAATAGAAGGTAGGCAATTTTTATAATTAAGTCATCTGGACTCTGAATGTAATGCATAGTTAAGTCAGTAACATTTCCTATAGTTAAAATATTTAAAATTGTGCCAATAAATGGTTTTTGTTTTAAAGGTATCCATCCTAACAAAACAATAAATCCAGTAATAACTGACGCTTGACCAATTTTTACATTTATTAATTTACTAAAACCATCATGAAAAACATCCCATGGGTTCAATCCTAGGTTAGCTTCAATTGTGAATCCCAAACCCATTCCACAAAGAAACAAACCTATCATTAGTTGCGGAAGTCTATTGATGACTATTTTATTCATTATTTATAAAGAGGTTTTCAAGTTGAGATATATTTTCAGGACATAGCTCGTAAGTAGATTGGAATCTTAATATAGGCACAATGCGGTCATCCTTATTAATTAATAAACCGTAATTATTTATTTGTGATGTGATTATTTCAATAGAAGCATTTTCATTAGTCCACTTTTCTGCATTAAGACAGATTTCTTTACCCAGATTGACTAAATCAGAGTCGTTTAGTTCATTTAACGTATCTTCGCTATCGGCAATTCTGACTTGATTGATAAATTCATCACCAAATGTTTCAGAATTAAAAGTACTATAACTTATAAAACTAATTACAGAAATAATAAAAATAACTATAAAAGTGATTAAGGTTTTATCGTTCATATTATATTATTAGCCGTTTTCAGATTTACTTTATTAAATAAGTACCCGGAGGGGGAGTCGAACCCCCACATCCGAAGATACTGGATTTTGAATCCAGCGCGTCTGCCAATTCCGCCATCCGGGCTTTATAAAGATTATATTCATATCAAGATGAATGAGAGAAAATTTTTATAAGTTTACAATAATATTGTGGTAATTCTCATAGATGGTCATAGCATTGCTTTTAGAGCATTTTATGCACTTCCCGATTCTCTTGTTACAAAAGAAGGATTTCCTACGAACGTAATTCATGGCTTCTTAATGATGATTTCTAAAATTATAAAAGATTTTGATACTGATAAGTTAATAATTACATGGGATGTCTCAAAAAAAACCTTTAGAACAGATTTATATAAAGACTACAAAGGAAATAGAAAATCTGCTCCTGATGAATTCAAAATACAAGTTAAGGTTTTACAAAAATTAATAGAAAAATTCAATATTCCACAAGTATCTGTAGAAGGCTATGAAGCAGATGATGTACTTGGAACACTTTCAAAAAGTTTCAATGATAACAATGAAGAAGTTTTGATAGTAACTGGGGATAGAGATTCTTTTCAGCTAATAGGTGATAAAACAAATGTACTTTATACAAAAAGAGGAATTTCAGAAGTTGAGAGATTTGGTAAAGCAGAGTTTGAAGAAAAATATAAAATTTCAACTTCTCAATACATTGAATATTTAGGGTTAAAAGGTGATTCATCAGATAACATCCCAGGACTGCCAGGAGTAGGTGAAAAAACAGCAATTAATTTGCTTTCTGATTATGAAAATATAGAAAATATATATAAGAATCTTGATGACTTAACACCAAAATTAAGAAATACTTTCCAAGATAATAAAGATTTGCTAATGCTTAGTAAGAATCTTGCAACAATAAAAAGAGATTTAAACATTGTTTTACCAGAAACAAAAATAAAAGATTCTATTTTTTTTAATGAGGAAGTACTCGATAATGCAAAAGATGAAATTATGAAATATGAGCTGACAAGATTTTTAGGTGAAAGAAAAGATACTACTCAAATTAATAATTCTGAAGAACTAGAAATTGAACTTATTAAAGAAAAAATTGCTGATGAAAGTATAATTTTGCATTTTGAAAATAAAAATTACTTTGTGACTAATAATTCATTTGGTGAATTTGAATCATTAGAACAATTTAATAATGTGATTTCAATGTCATCACAAACATTTGCTTTAAATTCAGAATTTGAGCTTGATATTGAAAGATTCTTAGCTTTTGATTGTTGTTTGTTTTTAATTGATCCAAGCATTAAACCAGACAATCTTTTAAATATTGTTTCTTACATTGATAAATATTCTGACATAAATAAAAAATCTAATCTGAGTGAATATCTATTATTTTTTCAAAATAATTTTGATAATATAAAAAAACAATTCAGTGACTTTAAAAAAGATAGAAAACTTTTCCAGATATACAACGATATAGATTTTCCAATGCTAGATATATTGTCTTCAATGGAAAAGGACGGTATATCTGTTTCATTACCTAAAATGAAAAAACTATCAAAACAATTATCTAAAGAATTAGAATCCTTAAGCAATAAATGTTATGAGATTACAAATCAAGAATTTAACTTAAATTCTCCAAAACAACTTTCTGAAATATTTTATAATGAAATGAATTTTCCAGTTCTTAAAAAAACACCCAAAGGAGCGCCGTCTACAGATGCTTCAGTTTTAGAGGAATTATCAAAAGAACATGACTTACCAAAATATATTTTAAAATATAGAGAATTAGAAAAAATTAGATCAACATATGTTGATGGTTTAATTCCGGAAGTAACTAAACATAATAAAATCCACACTCACTTCAATTTATTTGGAACAGCAACAGGAAGATTGTCATCAGAAAAACCAAACTTACAAAATATTCCTAACAAGACAGAATTGGGTCAAAAAATAAGAGATTTTTTTATAAGTAAACCTAATTTTTCATTTATTATTGCTGATTATTCTCAAATAGAGTTGAGGGTTCTTGCTCATTTAAGTCAAGATTCTACGATGATTGAAATATTGAAAAATAAAAAATCAGATATACATTCTGAAACTGCTTCTCGAATATTTAATGTACCAATAGGAGATGTTTCTTCAGACATGAGAAGAAAAGCAAAAGAAGTAAATTTTGGATTAATTTACGGAATGGAAGCTTTTGGACTTTCGAAAAGTTTAGATATAGAACAAAAAGAAGCTTCACAATTAATTGAATCTTATTTTTCTCAATTTCCTGAGATTAAAGGGTTTTTAGATAATATAGTCACAAAGGCAACAAAAGACTCATTTACAGAAACTCTAATTGGTAGAAAAAGATATATTCGTGAACTAAATTCATCAAATTTTCAAGTTAAAGCTGCAGGAAAAAGAATTGCTATGAATGCACCAATTCAGGGTACTGCTGCAGATATCATGAAAATTGCGATGATCAAAGTTTTGCATAAAATAAAAGAATTAGACCAAACACAATTACTATTACAAATACATGACGAAATCATTATTGAAACCAAGAATTCATTAAGTTCCAAAGTAGAAAAAACTATTATTTCTGAGATGGAAAAAGCTATGAAATTAGACGTCCCTTTATTTGTAAATACTAAAGTTTCTGGATCACTTGCAAATTTTAATAATTAGTTTGTAAAAAACTCAGATATGTTATTCTTATTGACGCAACACTATGATTGGAAAAAACTTAAATAATGGTAAATAATAGCGATGAGGCGTCAGTGCCCTCCAACGTAGTTTCTCTTCCAGATGATATAAAACCTGAGGATTTTCCAGAGCTTCTAGAGCAAACTTTAGTATCTTTCAACGATGGTGATGTTATTGAAGGGACGATTGTAAGAGTTGACAGAAATGAAGTTATGGTTGATGTTGGTTATAAGTCAGAAGGCGTTATTCCATCAAGAGAACTATCTGTTAGAAAAGGTGTCAATCCCAAAGAAATAGTAAATGAAGGAGACAAAATCCAAGCTTTAGTTTTAGACAAAGAAGATGATGAAGGAAGACTCATTCTTTCCGTCAAAAGAGCAGTCTATGTAAAAGCGTGGGGTGAAATTCAAGAAATATCAGATAATAAGAAATCTATAAAAGGTACAGTAATTGAATCAGTCAAAGGCGGTCTCATCGTAGATATTGGTGTAAGAGGCTTTTTGCCGGCTTCATTGATTGACGTTAGAAGAGTTAAAGAGCTTTCTTCATATATCGGTGAAGAAATAGAAGCAAAAATTTTAGAACTTGACAGACAAAGAAACAATATTGTTTTATCTAGAAAAGCTCATCTAGAAGAAGAAATGTCAGAAGAAAGACAAGGGTTTTTAGATGATCTTCAGGTTGGTGACATCAAAGAAGGTAAAATTTCATCAATCGTAAGCTTCGGCGCTTTTGTTGATATTGGTGGTATGGACGGTTTAGTTCACGTTTCAGAATTGTCTTGGAGGCATGTCGAAAATCCAAATGAGATTGTTAAAGTTGGAGACTCTGTCACAATAAAAGTTTTAGAGATTGATAATGATAAAGAAAGAATATCTTTATCAATAAAGCAAGTTAAAGAAGATCCTTGGCTAGATTTTGAACTACATTACAAAGAAGGTGATGTAGTAGAAGGTGAAGTTACTAAAGTGGTACCTTTTGGTGCATTTGTAACTATTGGAAAAGGTGTTGAAGGATTAGTTCACGTATCTGAAATTTCGAGTGAAAAAGTTGACTCTCCAGAACTTGCTCTAGCACTTGGTCAAAAAGTTCAAATAAAAATTACCGAATTAGATATTGAAAAGAGGAGAGTAAATTTATCAATTAAGCAGGCAGATCCAAACTGGAAAGAAGTAGAATCAGATAAAAATACTCCAAAAACTCATTCAAGCGCAACCGAAGAACCAGCACCTAAGAGACAAACAGTTGAAGGCGTTGACGAATCTTTAGAAAATATCCTTCAAGAACTTAAAGAAAGAGGAATAGGAAACTCTTAATTTTATTTTTTTTTATGCTTAATCTTTAAGTATGGCAAAAAAAGTAATAATCGTTACTGGTCCAATTGGCAGTGGAAAAAGTACCGCTATAGAACAAATAAGTAACAAAGGTTATCCTACCTTAGACCTTGATAAAATTTCTAATGAAATAATCAACTCAAAAGATTCAATAAAATTTTTAGATATTAATTTTCCTGGTGTTATTAAAAACAAAAAATTAGACAAGGCGTCCCTTGCAGATATTGTTTTTAGTGACAAAGAAAAATTAAAAATATTAGAAGATTACCTTCATCCAAAAATTCTAATTGAATTCCAACAACAAGCTTCAAAAGTTGATGGGACATTATTTGTTGAAGTATCAGCTCCAAAAAATATACACAAAGATTTTGAATGTTTGGTAATTAGCACACCTGAATCAGTAAGAATAGAAAGATTACTAGATAGAGGGATGAAATTAAACGATATTAAGAATAGAATTCAAACACAAAGAAATGAAGATTGGTGGAACAGTTTAGGTCATGTTATTTCAAATAATTCACATTCCTCTTTAGAACAAGAAATCGACAACTATATAAATGAAAAAATTTGAAGTAATTTCTGAATTTTCTCCTAAAGGTGATCAGCCTAATGCAATAAAAAAACTTAAAAATGGAATTTCTAGTGGAAAAACTTTTCAGACCTTAAAAGGTATTACAGGTTCAGGTAAGTCAGCAACAATTGCTTGGTTGATTGAACAGACCCAACTTCCATCACTAGTGCTAGCACCTAACAAAGCACTTGCTGCTCAATTAGCAAATGAGTTTAAACAATTTTTTCCGAATAATAGAGTTGAGTATTTTGTTTCTTACTATGACTATTACCAACCTGAAGCCTATGTGCCACGCTCAGATACATTTATTGAGAAAGATGCAACTATTAATGAAGAGATCGATAGATTAAGACATTCAGCAACTAGTGCTCTTTTGTTACGTGATGATGTAATTGTTGTCTCATCTGTTTCATGTATTTATGGACTTGGTTCCCCGATTGAATATAAAAATAAGCTAATACCAATAATAAAGGGTGAGGATTTTGATATTGAAGAATTATTAATCAAATTAGTTAAACAACAATATATTAGAAATGATCTAGTAGTCGACAGAGGAAATTTCAGGTTAAAAGGTGATACGTTAGATATATTTCCAGTTTACGAAGAGACTATATTTAGAATCGAATTTTTTGGTGATGAAATTGAAAACATATCAAGAATTGACCCAATAACTGGTGAAATAATTGAAAAACTCACCGAACTAGCAATCTTACCCGCATCTCATTATGTCATTTCTGATGAGTCTAGAAAAAATGCATTGAAAGAAATTGAGAATGATATGGTAACTCAAGTTGCTAAGTTTAAATCTGAAAATAAACTATTGGAGGCTCAAAGGATAGAGCAAAGAACAAAATACGATCTTGAAATGCTCACTGAACTCGGAGTATGTTCTGGAATTGAAAATTATTCAAGATATTTCGATGGAAGAAACCCAGGTGAACCACCTTTTACTTTACTTGATTTTTTCCCTGATGATTTTTTAATGGTTGTTGATGAAAGCCATATAGCAATACCACAGATTCGTGGGCAGTACGAAGGTGATAAATCAAGAAAATCTACTTTAGTTGATTACGGTTTTAGGTTGCCTTCTGCTCTTGACAATAGACCACTTAAATTTGATGAATGGAAAGATAGAGTAAATAAAGCAGTACTGGTTTCTGCGACACCAGGAAAATGGGAAAATGAAAATTCTGAAAATTTCATTGAGCAAGTAATAAGACCAACTGGCTTATTAGATCCTAAAGTAAAAATTAAATCTACAAACAATCAGATACAAGACCTTTTAGAAGAGATAAATTCTGTAGTTGAAAATGGCAACAGAGTTCTTGTTACAACATTGACAAAAAAAATGAGTGAAGCATTAAGTGATTATTTAATAAATGCTGGCGTTAAAACAAGATATCTTCATTCGGATATAGACACCTTGGAAAGAATAGAAATTCTTAGAGATTTGAGAAAAGGAGATTTTGACGTATTAGTCGGTATTAATTTACTAAGGGAGGGCCTGGACTTACCAGAAGTCCAATTAGTTGCAATACTTGATGCAGATAAAGAAGGTTTTTTGAGATCCGAAACTAGCTTAATCCAAACTATTGGAAGAGCTGCTAGGAATGAAGATGGTTATGTAATAATGTATGCCGATAAAATTACTGATTCAATGAGCAATGCAATCGGAGAAACAGAAAGAAGAAGAAATCTACAAAAAAATCATAATATCAAAAACAATATAACCCCTAAGACCATACAAAAAGAAATAACTGACATTTTGGAAATAGTTGAAAAAAATAGAGGCAAGACAGATAAGCGTTTAAACAGATCCTCTATGAATATAACAGATGCTTCAAAAAGTGATTTAATAAAATTGTCAAAAACTATTGAAAAAGAAATGAAATCTGCTGCTGATTTCTTAGAGTTTGAACTTGCTGCTAGATTAAGAGACGAATTAAAAGAATTAAAAAAAGAAATTCAAGAGTTTTCAGAATGAAAGAAGATATTTTAAAAGTAAGAGGTGCTCGAGAACACAATTTAAAAAATATTTCGGTAGACATTCCAAAAAATAAACTTGTTGTAATTACTGGATTGTCTGGTTCAGGAAAATCTTCGTTGGCGTTTGATACTATATATGCAGAGGGTCAAAGACGTTATGTTGAGAGTTTATCTGCATATGCAAGACAATTTTTGGGCCAAATGGAAAAACCAAATGTTGAAAGTATTGATGGCCTTTCGCCAGCAATTGCTATAGATCAGAAAACTTCTTCTAGAAGCCCCAGATCTACTGTGGGAACGGTTACGGAGGTTCATGACTATTTAAGATTGTTGTGGGCCCGAATTGGAGTGAGTTATTGTCCTCAATGTAATAATAAAATTGAAAAACAATCTGTAAATTTTATAGTGAATCAAATTATGGAGTTTGGAGAAGACTCTAGTATTGATATTCTTGCACCAGTTGTTAAATCAAGAAAAGGAGAATTTGAAACACTATTTAAAGATTTACAATCACAAGGATTTTCAAGAGTCCTAGTTGATGGTGAGATAATAAGATTAGATGAGGCTAAAAGACTTGATAGGTACTTCAATCATGATATTTCGGTAATCATAGATAGAATTAAATTAAAAAAAACACCTGGTAGAAGGTTGCCTCAATCAGTCGAAACAGCACTAGATTTAACTTCTGGTTTAGTTGATATAAGTTTTGAAAATAAGATTTATTCATTTAGTCAGAATTTAGGATGTATTAAATGTGGATTATCTTTTGATAAGCTCGAACCAAGAGATTTTTCATTCAATTCACCTTTTGGAGCATGCGAATCATGTAATGGCCTCGGTGTTAGTTATGAAATAGATGAGCAATTATTAATTAAAAATACCGATTTATCAATAAATGAAAATGTATTCCCAGACATGTCTACTAGAAAATATTTTAGAGCTCAAATCCATGGTGTCTGTGAACATTTTGAAATCCCAACTGACCAACCTTACAAGAATTTGACTAGGAAACAAAAAGACATACTTCTTCATGGTTCAAATGGAGTGAGTACTGTTATACGATATATAAATAGATTCGGAAACTCAAGAGTTTGGCATAAGCCATACAGAGGTATAATTCCTACATTCAAAAAAAATTACGAAGAAACAAATTCTGAAGCAGCCAGAGATTACTATAAACAATTTATGAGAGAGCTTCATTGTTCTATTTGTGATGGTGAAAGACTAAATCCAAGATCTCGATTGGTAAAAGTTAAGAACTATACATTAGGAGAATTAAACAATTTGTCTATTTCTGAATCAGTTAAAGTATTTAAAACCCTTAAATTAACTGGTAATGATAAAGAAATTGCAGAGCCAATTTTAAGAGAAATAAGTGAAAGGTTGACTTTTCTTAATGAAGTTGGTTTGAGTTATTTACAACTAAGCAGAGGAGCGGCTACTTTATCAGGAGGTGAAGCACAAAGAATTAGACTTGCTACACAAATTGGGTCAGGTCTTACAGGTGTTCTATATGTATTAGATGAGCCTTCTATAGGATTACACCAATCTGATAATAAAAAATTAATTGAGACTTTACTTAGGTTAAGAGATTTAGGCAATACCGTCTTAGTTGTCGAGCATGATGAAGAAACAATGAAATCATCTGACCACCTTATTGACATAGGATGGGGGGCAGGTGAACAAGGTGGCGAAATAATAGCTGAAGGTAACTGGAAAAAGGTATCTGGAAATTTAAAATCAGTCACTGGACAGTACTTGTCTGGAAAACAAACGGTTCCTTATCCAAGTGTAAGAAGAAAAAGTAATGGTGCAAAAATAACTGTTAGGGGAGCCAAAGAAAATAATTTAAAAGACATAACTGTCGATTTCCCCTTGGGTCAATTTATTTCTATAACTGGCGTTTCTGGAAGTGGTAAATCAACTTTAATAACTGATATTTTATCAAAATCAATACAAAATGAGTTTTCAAAAAATCTTATTATTCCTGGTCTTCATAAAAGTATTTCTGGTTTAGAAAATATTGACAAATTAATTGAGATTGATCAGTCACCTATAGGAAGAACACCTAGGTCTAATCCTGCAACATATTCAAACGTTTTTGACCAAATCAGAAATTTATATTCATTAACAGAAGAATCAAAAATTCGAGGTTACAAACCAGGAAGATTTTCGTTCAATGTTCCAGGTGGAAGATGTGAATATTGTAAGGGTGATGGAAATATCAAAGTTGAAATGTATTTTTTACCAGATATATATGTAATTTGTGAAGATTGCGAGGGTACTAGATACAACTCTGAAACACTATCTATTAGATGGAAGGGATACAGCATTTCTAACATCCTAGATTCAACAGTGGAGAGTGCTTTAAATATTTTTGAAAATCAACCTTCAATTCATCGGATTATTAAAACTCTAGATGATGTGGGACTCTCATATATAAAGCTTGGTCAACCAGCCACCACTCTTTCAGGAGGAGAAGCTCAGAGAGTAAAACTAGCTAAGGAGCTAAGTAAAAGATCAACAGGCAAAACTGTTTACATTTTAGACGAACCAACTACAGGACTTCATTTTGCAGATGTTCAAAAGTTGTTAGAAGTTTTACATTTGTTAGTGGATAAAGGAAATACAGTAATAGTTATAGAACACAATCTAGATGTAATAAAAAACTCAGACTGGGTTATTGATCTTGGACCTGAAGGTGGTGAAAAAGGGGGAAGAATAGTTGCTGAAGGTACACCTGAAAACATATCAAATATAAAAAGCTCTTTAACCGGAAAGCATTTAAAGGAAATTCTAAATGGATAAGTTAGACACTAAAGAAATTCCTGAAAAGCCTGGAATCTATATTTTTAAGGATAAGTTTGAAGAACCGCTTTATGTTGGAAAAGCTAAAAATTTACGAAAAAGAGTACCTTCATATTTCGGGCAAAACACATCATGGAAAGTAAAAAGATTAATTAATGAAGCTTTCTCAATATCGTTTGTAGTTTCTCAAAATGAAGCGAATGCATTACTAGCTGAATACTCATTTATTCAAGAATTCAAACCAAAATACAATATTCAATTTAAAGATGACAAATCTTATCCTTATATCACAATCACTAGTGATGAATGGCCAAGAGTTTTAGTTTCAAGGAATATAAATAATAAAAATATTAATTTTGGACCATTTCCATTTATTGGAGCTGCAAAGAGATCATTAGATCATCTAATCAATATATTCCCGGTCAGGACATGTAATGATACTACGTTCAAAAATCATCAAAAGATGGGAAAGCCATGTCTTTTGTATGAAATTGAAAAATGTTCTGGTCCTTGTGTAAATAAAGTTACTGAAACTGAATATGAAGTAATGCTAAATAATTTAAAGGAATTTTATAAAGGAAATTCTGACCATTATATAAACGATAAAACACTTGAGATGAAAAGACTTTCAGACTCTCAAAAATATGAAGAAGCTCAAAAAATTAAAAATATCATAAAGCACTTAGAGAACGCAAGAATTAATCAAACACTTATGACATCTAATGAAAAAAATGTTGATGTAATAGGTATAGATATTGGTAAATATGATGTAGTAATAACTTGTTTACTAATTAGAAATGGAAGAATTACAGGAGAAGTTAAAAGATCATTTGAACCAATTAATGTTGACGAAGTAGAAAATTATTTACCACAAATTATTATTAATTTGTTTGAAGAAAATAGCCCATCAAATGAAATATTGATCAGTCATGAATTTCCACTTAAAGAAACAATCCAAAAACAATTATCAGATAGGTGGAATAAAAATATTAAATTGTTAAATCCTAAAAGAGGCTGGAAAAAAGATTTATTAGAGACTGCATTAGGTGACGCAAAAGAACTTAGAAGAGTTTCAGATTTAAAAAGAAGAACAGATTTAGAATTTAGAGCACTATCTTTGGAGCAACTAAAAAATAAATTAAACCTAAATAACATACCTTACAGAATTGAAGCATATGATATTTCCAATCTAGGTGATAAATACAGAGTTGGTTCTATGGTTGTCATGGAAGATGGATTAACAAAGCCATCAATGTATAGAAAGTTTCACATACGTTCTTTCAAGGGCCAAGATGATTTTAGATCCATAGAAGAAGTCTTGTTTCGCAGATTGAAAAGATTAAATTCTGAAAAAGAAGAAGACCAAAGTTTTAGAAGAACTCCTGACTTGATTTTAATCGATGGTGGTAAAGGGCAACTTTCAAAAGCTAAAAGTGTTATAGATTACTTTGAAATGAACATTGATGTAATTGGTTTGGCAAAGAAAGAAGAAGAAATATTTATACCTTTTACTAAAGAATCTGTACTTTTGAATAAAAATTCTGAAGCTTTGTTTGTTTTACAAAATATTAGAGACGAAGCACACAGGTTTGCCATTAAAGAAAATAGACGATTACGTATTAAAGATTTAGATTTAGATAATACTTTAAATATAAAAGGCGTTTCAAAATCATCTATTTTAGATTTAATTAAAAATTTAAAAACTTTAAATAAACTTTCCAATGCATCTCTTAGTGAATTAGAAAAAATTATCAGCAAGAATGAAGCAAAAAAAGTATATGATTACTTCAATCATTCTGAAATATAGCTTACAATTATTTGTTCCAATCTAAATTATTCACAACTATCATATACCTGAGGTAACAATGGCAACAAAAAGACCGGAAGTATTATTACTAGTTGGAATGTCTGGAGCTGGTAGATCAGCAAGTTCTAATGTTTTTGAAGATTTGGGATATTATGTTATTGAGAATCTTCCAGCAGAACTAGTAGAGTCTGTAGTTCAATCAAATGATGTCACTGAAACAAATAAACAGCTAGTACTTACTATTGACGCAAAAGATAGTTCAGCCCAAAATCAGTTAAAAGTCAGTTTAGATAAATTAAGTCAATCAGGAGTTTTAACAAGAATTATATTTCTAGATGCAAGTAATGAAACATTAATTGAAAGATATGAGGAAAATAGAAGGCCACACCCTATGGGAATGGAATCTATTTCACAATCCGTAAAATCTGAAAGAGAACTATTGAAGCCTATAAGAGAATTAGCAGATCAAGTAATTGATACTACTGATATGAATGTTCATGAGTTGAGGAAGAGAATTATAGAAGGTTTTCAGGGTGAAGCTTCAAGTCAAGATCTGAAAATATCAGTCACTTCATTTGGTTTTAAGAACGGTACACCTAGAGACGCAGATATAGTATTTGATGTTAGGTTTTTACCCAATCCTCATTGGAGAGAAGAGCTCAGAGCTTCAACTGGCCAGTCACCAATGGTAAGAAATTATGTTTTATCATTTGAAGATGCACAAATTTTTCTAGAGAAAATAAAGGATATGGTTGAATTTTTACTTCCTCGATTTATTTCTGAAGGTAAATCATATGTTGGTATTGCGATTGGCTGCACCGGTGGCAAACATAGGAGCGTAGTTATGGCAGAAGAAGTATCAAAATGGTTAAAATCGGAAAATAATGATGCTGTTGTTTTACATAGGGATATGAAAGAAGCATAAAACCTGTGACAAATAATTTAGGAAATGTATTAATAAGATCAGATTTAAACGTTCCTATATCAAATGGAAAAATAACTGATAATTTTCGAATCAAACAAGCATTGTCTTCAATTGAACAGATAAAAAATATTTCAGAGACAATAACTTTTTCCAGTCATTTAGGAAGGCCAAATGGATTTGACTTAAATTTCACATTGGAACCAGTAGCTGAAGAAATGAGAAATATTTTAGATGAAGATGTTGTCTTTATTAATGATGATATAAGAGAATTATCATCAACTTTTCAATCAAAATATTCATCTAAAGTTTATGTTTTGGAAAATCTGAGATTTTACGAAGGTGAAAAAGAATCAGATACACAATTTGCGAAATGCCTAGCAAAACCATTTGATACTTTTATTTTAGATGCTTTTGGAGCAGCACATAGGAATCATGCATCAATAGTTGAAGTTGGAAGGCACCTTAATTCGTACCAAGGCCCTTTAATGAATAAGGAAATAAATGAATTGCAATCATTACTAAAATCCCCAAATTCACCTTATACGGTAATAATGGGAGGTGCCAAAATATCAGATAAGTTAAATTTGATTAACAACCTTCTTCCAAAAGTAGATAATTTAATACTTGGAGGAGGAATGTGCTTTACATTTCTCAAATCACAAGGTTATGAAATCGGCGCTTCTTTATGTGAAGATGAGTTTTTAAATACTGCAAGTAAATTGCTTCAATCTTCAGATGGAAAAAAAATAATTTTACCAGTAGATTTTGGTGTTTCTAATGACATACTTTCAAGTAATAGAGTAGATAAACCATTAGAACTTATTGAGAGTACTGATATTGGGGTTGATATTGGTTCAAAATCCGTAGCATTGTTCAACGAAATAATTCATTCATCAAATACAATATTTTGGAATGGACCAATGGGTGTTTTTGAAAATAAATCATTTGAATATGGAACAAGAGAAATTACTAAATCTGTTTCTCAATCAAATGCTTATACAGTAGTTGGTGGAGGAGATTCAGTCAGTGCAATAAATAAATATTCTGAAATTCAAAATTTTAATCATATCTCAACAGGCGGTGGTGCTTCTATGGAGCTAATGGAAGGAAAAAAATTACCTGGTGTAAATATTTATGAACCACTTATAATCTAAATTTATGAAAAAGATAATTATTGGAAATTGGAAGCTCAATCTTGATCATTTACAAGGTATTCAGTTATTGCAAAAAATTAATTATTCATTACCCAAAGATGTTGAAGAAAATATTGATATAGTTTTAGCCCCATCCCATACATCTTTAAGATCATTACAAACTGTTATATCTACTGATAAATTAAAAATAAAATTATCTTCTCAGGATGTTTCAATGTTTAAAGAAGGAGCATATACGGGAGAAGTGTCATCTACGCAATTAGAAAAGTTAGACATAAGTTATTCAATAATAGGCCACTCTGAAAGAAGAACCTTACTTAATGAGAACGATGAAATTATTAATCAAAAACTAAAAAGACTTCTAGAACAAAGAATCACTCCAATATTTTGTTTTGGTGAACCAATTGAAAATCGTGAAAACAATACTTATCTAGAGTTTATTCAGGAACAATTAAATGAGGGATTAAAGGGTATTCGCAAAGATAATATGAATGAAATTATTTTTGCATACGAACCTATTTGGGCAATTGGAACTGGTCAAGTTGCAACAATAGAAAACATAATAGAAGTATTGGATTTTACAAAAAATCTGATTTCTTCTAAATCATTTTATGATCAAGAAAAATCAAGATTTATATATGGTGGTAGCGTTTCACCAGATAATTCCGAAGAAATATTGAATTTAAATATTGTTGATGGTGCTTTAGTTGGAGGAGCATCACTAGATTCTGATAAATTTGTAAAAATTGTAAATTCTATAAAACTATGAATTTAATTTTTGTTAGACACGGTCAAAGCATTTGGAATTTGGAAAATAAATTTACTGGATGGGTTGATGTTGAATTATCAGAAAGAGGAGTAAAAGAAGCTGAAGAAGCTGGAAGAACTCTTTTATCATACAAATTTACACCTGAAATATGTGCGACATCATTTCTCCAAAGATCTAAATCAACAGCAGAAATAATTTTAAACAAAATGAAAGAAGAAATTGAACTCAATATTGAAACCAAAGAAATTTGGCAGCTTAATGAGAGACATTATGGCGCATTACAAGGCTTAGACAAAGTTGAAACAGCAAAGCAATACGGGGAAGACCAGGTTCAACTTTGGAGAAGAAGTTATGATGTACTTCCACCGCTTGCTAAAAAAGGTTCTAAGTTTGATCCTAAGACAGATAAAAAATACGAAAATATTAATGAAGAATTGCCTTTAGGTGAGTCATTAGAAAAAGTTGTAGAAAGAGTAAATTCGACTTTTACAAATCTTTTAGAATTAGCAAAAACAAAGCAAGTATTAGTGGTTGCACATGGTAATAGCATTAGAGCTATGGTTAAGATGCTAGACAACTTATCTAATACAGAGATAGTAGATGTCAACATACCTACAGGAATTCCACTAGCATATAAAATATCTGAAAATGAAAATGTAAAAATAGGATATTTAGGAGATTCAGATAAGATTGAACAACTTCAAAAAGAAGTTGAACTTCAGTCAAAAGTAAAAGATGAGAAAGGCTAATCTTTAGTTTATGGATACAATAACCGCGATACTGATAACTGTTCACATAATTATTTCTATTGCACTAGTAGCACTTGTTTTATTAAACAGTGGAAAGGGCGGAGGTCTATCCGATATGTTAGGAGGCCCTGGATCTTCTGGAAACATTGGTCAGACATTAGCTGAAAGAAACCTAAGTAGAATAACTGCTGTTGTTGCAGTCTTGTTTGCAGCTACAACATTATCTTTATTCTGGTTTCTTGATTGAGTTTGCGCGGGTGGCGGAACTGGTAGACGCGCAGGATTAAGGATCCTGTGGGGTAAAACCCGTGGAGGTTCGAGTCCTCTTCCGCGCACAAACTAAAAAAAATGAGTAAAACAATTGCGATAATAAACGATCCAGATGTAACTTTAGGTACATTACCAACTTCTATCGAAACAGTTAATGCTTGGGAAGCTGAATGGAAAAAATTTTGTATTAATGACAATTACATAATTCTTGGAGGTCATATGGGTGCTTATGAAGACGAAAAGTATGACTATTTAAAAACAGAAAAGCATTGGTTAAAAAACGCTGTCGAAAATAATACAAAAATTCTTGGAATTTGTTTAGGGGCTCAATTAATTGCAGACTCAACTGGCGGTGAAGCGTACCTATCAAAAGAAATTGAATTTGGATTAAAAGAATTAAATTTTATTAAGCAAGACAATCTTGTCGATGTTTTTCAATCAGATAAAGTATTTACTTGGCATAGAGACACATTTGATTTGCCAGATGAAGCAGTTTTGATTGCTGAAACAAATTTTCCACAGATATTTAAGATTCAAAATAGTTATGGATTACAATTTCATCCTGAGATTAACAAAGATCTATTTACTACTTGGTATTCAAGCGAGCTCTCAAAAAAAGAATTGATGAACTTTAACGTAGAAAAAGAGTCTTCAAATTTGTTTAAACATTCTGATAATCTGAAAGAAAAAATGTTAGATTTCTATAGTTTATGGCTTAAATCTTAATTTTCATTTATATTTTTTGTATAACTATTTAAAATCTCATATTTTTTGTACAAATCATTTTCTTTGAGTATTTCATTTCTTAAATCAATATTCATAGGCATAACGATACAAAGTTCATTTAATTTATTAATTCTATTTTCAGAGTCGTAAATAAAGTTTGGCAAATTAATATCCATTCCATTCTCTACTAATTTGGCAATTGCTTTTGTTATATTTCTTTCAAGCTCAATGAGTTCATCAATAGATGGTGGAAGACCTATTTCTGTATATTCTTCTGCCATGCAAAATGGATATTCTCTACTTAAATCAATTTTATTTATTTTATGTAGTTTTATTGATTTAACTATTACAAGTTGTTCTGCATTAGAAATGTCCTGATGTTCAACAATTTCAACTTCGGAGCCTATTTGATATTCATCACCTAGGCTAGAACTAACTATAAAATTTTTTTTATTTAAAATTGAATCTCCAATAAGCAATAAATATCTAGGCTCGAAAACTCTTAAGGCAGATATTTCCGTTGGGAAATAATTAATACCAGCACCAAAAATCGGAAATTCAACTAACATTTACCTGTTAAATAGCATAAAATACTTTTGTAAATAATGAGAATTGAAGACGAAATAAAATTAACTTTTGATGATGTACTAATAAGACCTAAGAGAAGTACCTTAGTATCTAGGTCTGAAGTCCAGTTAGAAAGAAAGCTAAAATTTAAACATACTTCATCAACATGGACTGGAATACCAATCGTTTCTGCAAATATGGATACAACAGGTACATTTGAAACCGCAATATCTTTGCAAAAGTTCAAAATGATTACAGCTATTCATAAATTTTATAGTATTGATGATTGGAAAAATAACATCGATAAATTAAATGCAGATTATATTGCTGTTACTGTTGGTCAATCAGATGAAGATTTAGAACTTGCAAAAAATATTTTTAATTTAAATAATGAAATAAAGTTTTTGTGTATTGACGTAGCGAACGGATATCGAGAAGATTTTATAAATGCAGTAAAGAGATATCGAGAAACTTTTAAAGACAAGATTATAATTGCTGGAAATGTTGCCACTAGAGAGATGACAGAAGCACTTATTCTTGCTGGTGCAGATATTGTAAAAATTGGTATTGGGCCAGGTTCTGTTTGTACAACAAGAAGTGTTGCTGGAGTTGGATATCCTCAATTATCTTCAATTTCAGAGTGTTCTGATGCAGCGCATGGCTTAGGTGGACATGTAATGGCAGATGGTGGCTGTAAGTATCCCGGTGATGTTTCAAAAGCTTTTGGTGCGGGTGCTGATTTTGTGATGCTTGGAGGTATGTTTGCAGGCCATGAAGAGTCTGGGGGAGATTTAGTTGAAGATGAAAACGGTGTAAAGTATAAGGACTTTTATGGTATGTCATCTACAAAAGCCCAACAAACTTACTATGGTGACCTAGCCGAACATAGAGCCCCAGAAGGAAAAAAAGTAAGGTTAAAATATAAAGGACCCCTAGACACAACCGTTCAGGCAATTTTAGGTGGAGTACGTTCAGCCTGTTCTTATGTTGGTGCAAAAACTCTTAAAGATTTACCAAAATGTACAACCTTTATTAGGGTTACTCAAACTACTAATGAAATTTTTACAAATTTTGAAAAAAGTTGAAAGTTTTAATATACACAAAAGATAATTGTATATGGTGTGACAGAGCCAAAATTCTTTTAGATTCAAAAAAAATTTCTTATAATGAAGTAGATCTTTCTGATGATAGCGAGAGATTAAAATTTTATGAGAAAATTGGAGATAATGTAAAAACAGTACCTCAAGTTTTCATAGATGATAAAAGAATAGGTGGATTCCAAGACCTAAAGGTTTTTTTAGATGAATAAACAAGATTCAGCAAAAACAGTATTTTTAGCATTGTCAGTTAATTTTTTTATAGGCCTAATAAAGTCTTTTGTTGCAATATTTACAAGTTCAAGCGCTATGTTTTCTGAAGCTGTTCACTCATTTGTAGATTCGTTTAATCAGTTTTTGCTTTGGTTTGGTATCAAACAAGCAAAAAAAGATAAACCACTTATATATCCACTAGGCAGAGGTAGAGAAGAATATTTTTGGACACTAGTAGTTGCTGTTTTGATATTTACAATTGGGGGATTAGTTTCACTAGAACACGGAATTGAGGCATTAAACCATCCGAAAAAATTAGAAAATCTTTTTGTATCAATTACGATTTTATCCATCTCCATTATTTTAGAAAGTTATGTCTTAGTAAAAGCTGTTGCAAAATTAAGAAAAGATGAAAAAAGTAAAAAAAAGTCAATTATGAAATTACTAAAAGAATCAAATGACGGGCCTTTGATAGCAATTGTTGTTGAAGATTTCGCAGCTACCTTGGGTCTTATTATTGCTTTAATAGGCACATTATTAACATATATAACTACTAATTCTATATATGATGCAGCGAGTTCAATTATGATTGGGTTGTTATTAATGGTTTCTGGTTTATTTCTAGGATATGAAATGAAACATTTAATCACAGGTGAAACAGTTGATCCAAATATTTATAAAAATATTAATTCTGAAATAGACTCTTTTGACGACATTCTTGAAATTATTGATACAAAGATTATTTCAATAGGTTCAAATAAATATCTTGCATTAATAAAAGTCAATTATGAGGATACTTTAACTGATCTCGAAATTATAGATTTGAACCAAAGTATTGAAGCGCAAATTAAAAATGTGGACTCTAGATTTTCACACTTATACATCATCCCTGCTTAAATAAACTTATGATTACAAATAAACATCATTTGACTGACGAGCAAATTCAAGTAACACAATTTTGCGGAACTGAACCGCCCTTTTCTGGTGAACTTCTGAACGAAAAAAGATCTGGTACATATCTCTGTGTAGTTTGTAATGAATCTTTATTTGATTCTGATACCAAATATGAATCAGGATCTGGATGGCCTAGTTTTTTTGATTCTATAGAGAATAAAATTAATCGCAAGGAAGATCTTTCTCATGGTATGAAAAGAGTAGAGATTACATGTAAAGCTTGTGACGCACATTTAGGTCATGTATTCCCAGATGGCCCTAAACCAACTGGTGAACGGTACTGTGTAAATTCATTGAGTATGGATTTTCAAAGTAATGAATAGAGTTTATATTGATGAAGAATGCAAAATGTGCACTTCTTATGGAAAATGGATATCTTCAAAGAATTTAAATATTGACCTAAATGCTCAAATTAACCTTACACCTGAAGAGATTGAATTAGACACCTTAGTGTATGAAAAGAATGGTAGTAAATATTACTTTTCTGACGCTGTAATCCAATCCATTAGTGATATTGGAGGAGTTTATAATTTAGTAAAAATTATCAAAATTTTTCCACGCTTTATCCGGGACAATATTTATAAAATTATTTCAAAATATCGTAATAAGTTTTAATGTTTAAACTAAGAAATATTCTTGAAAATAAACTTTTTAAAACCTTTGTACTATTTTCTGTGTTTAGAGCTATATATGGAGCACTAGTATTATTTATATCTTATTTTTTAAGTACTACTTATGATGATGGGATATTATTTACAATATTGTTTTTAGTTATTAGTTTTATATTTTCTAGATATATGTTTAAGAAATTAAAACCTAGATTTAATCTCTAAAATTTCGAAAATTTATTGGTGTATCAATATCTGAGTTTTTTACTAATTGAATAATATTTTGTAATTCATCTCTTTTTTTGGCAGAAACTCTAATCGACTGATTTTGATATGCACATTGAGCTTTTTTGAAATCTTTTTTTATTAAACTAATAATCTCTTTCGACTCTTCTTGTGTTATTCCAGATTTCAAGTTATAAAAATGTTTAACCTCAGATGGTGTTTTTTCAATTTTGATATCTGATAAAAATTTAATAGATACATTTCTTTTTACAAATTTCTCTTTTAACACTTGCTCTGCTGCTTTGAGTCTTTCTTCAGTAGAACTTTTTAGTGTTATTGTTTGTTCATTAAATTGAATATTTGTACCAGTATCTCGAAAATCATACCTGTTAACAATTTCTCTATATGCTTGATCTACTGCATTTGTGATTTCTTGAGTGTTAAATTCTGATGTTATGTCAAATGTAGGCATTTTAATTTAAAATTTTATTACCTAAGTATATCCCAATAAACAATGCGAAGATTGAAAGAAATAAAGAAAAAACAATATAGACAATAGAGTTTAAATTACTAACGCTCTGTAATTGGACAACATCAAATGAAAACTGAGAAAATGTTGTAAACCCTCCAAGAACACCAGTGAGTAAAAATACATTAATAAGTGGTGTCTTGTTTTGAAAAAAAACAAAAAATATACCAAACAAAAAAGATCCAAAGATATTTACAAATAAAGTACCTGATTGAGGATAATTTGTTTGTAGAGTATAAACATTAATTATATATCTAAGACCAGACCCTATACCGCCTCCAATAAATACAAAAAATAATTTATTTAACATTAGCTTGTCGAATTGCTTCAAACATTACTATGCTTACAGAATTTGCTAGGTTTATACTTCTTGATCTGTCTTTCATAGGTATAGTTAAATTTAAATATTTTTCTCTAATTTCATCAGGAAGACCAACTGACTCAGGTCCAAAAAGTAAAAAATCAAAATTATTTAATTCTTCGTTCCAGTATTTCTTGTCTCCTTTAGAGCTGAGACATGCAATTGATTTATTTTTATTACTATCAATAAAATCAATCCAACTTTCATAATTTTTTACAAAAGCTAAATCTTGATAATCTAAACCTGCTCTACGTATTTTGTTCTCTTGCATATTAAAGCCAAAGGGTTTTATAAAATTAACAGGAATGCCTGAATTAGCTGATAATCGTATAATTGCACCTACATTTCCTGCTATTTCAGGTTGATATACGACAATTTCCATTATCTAATTATATTCTTATTTAAGTTGCTTGAGATATGTAAAATATTTATGTGAGAGAATTATTTAAACTTTTTTTTCCAAATATAAATTCATTTAGATCAGTTATAAACGAAACTGATAATACATCTATTTCAAGAGAGAGGTTTATTGATTTCTTAAAAACTTCTGGATTGCTTTTGTTAATAATAAATTCATTTCTTTTTCTTACAGTAACTAAATCTGGTGGTGAATACATAATTTCAAACTTATCAACAACTTCTGAATCATTTATGACTATATCATGGTTCACGATAGGTATGTCATTATTCATTTTCTCTATGGGTTTTAATAATTTAATTGCTTGGTACTCAAATGTAGGCAGGGATGGCAGTCAATGGAATTATTTAGTTGATAGAATAAATGCTTTAATTGGTCCTGTTCTAGTTTGGATAATTGCTATAACAGTATCGTTAAATATTCTTTTAAACCTAAATATGATTCCAGATTTTCTTACTACTTTTGAGGATGGAGTAATCTCATCTGTCGAATTTTCATTATGGCCTTTATGGCTAGTCTCTATTTATTTAGTTATGGTTATGTTTGCACCATTCACGATTTACATTCATAAAAAATATCCATATCTGAGCATGACAATATTTATAATTTTAATAATCCTCATTGATTCATTAAACTTTCCAATCAACTTAGCCTATATAAAAGTATTCAACTATTTATTTTTCTGGTTAACAATACATCAAATTGGTTATTTCTATGCTGATGGAAAGTTACAACTAATTAGAAAAAATATTTTTCCAGCAGTTTCAATAATTTCTTATGGCTATTTGTATTATCAGCTTTCTGTAAATAAATTATTCCTTTCATTTTCAAGCTATAGACTTTCAGAAATAAATAACGAAGATCCTCCTACGACTGTTTATTTTGTAGCCACTATCGGTCTCTTGAGTTTATTGTTCAGTGTTAAAAATATTATTGAAAAAATACTAAACAATAATTATTTATGGAAAGTATTTTCAATATTGCATTCAAATATTTATACATTATATTTATGGCACTTAATTGTTGTTCTTTCTATATATCTATTTGATTTACCTAAACATATCGGAATCCTTTATCTATTAGCTGCAGTATTAATATTTGGTAATTATGAAAGATCCGTATTTAGATTATCTTCAAATCTATTGAAAAGAGTTAATCCTCTACAACCCTGGCCTTCTCCTATCAAAGCTAGATTTTCAATTGGGAACTTTAGTCTTGCTTGGGTTTCTGCACTATTAGTACTTCTAGGAATTATTCATTTAACACTTGGAGGTATTGGTCAAAATGGCTTTTTCAACTTACGTGAATTCTATTTTATGAGAAGCAACACTTTTGAAGGAATGGGAAGAATCATTACCGGCATACTTCTTCTAAACGTTACTGTAAGAGGTTTAATGTACAAAAAGAGGATACTTTTTGTTTCTGTAATTTTTACTATTTTTTCTTTGTACAGCAGGATAATAATCGATGAAAATATTACTTATTTTGAGTATGGCTTTAGTTTTTTTCTTATTTTGCTTTTTCTTGTTTTATTACTTCCAAAACGTAACTATAAATTAGTAAGTAAGGTCAAATAATTGTGAATCTCCCCAAAGGTGAAACTAGACAAGAGCTTTTAAACAGAGCATTTTTATATATTTTATTTATTTCTATCTCTGTTCTTATATTCATACGTGTAAAATCTTTAATTTTTGACCTTTTTGTTGCTGTTGTATTGTCTGCACTAGCCGAACCTGTTGTTTATAGATTATCCAAAAAACTCAGTAGAAAATTGTCAGCACTGATCACTGTCGGTGTAATTCTTATAATCATTGGAGCAACTTTTTTCTCGATTATACCAATCATGGTTCAAGAAATTTATTTTCTTTCATCACAACTACCAACTTATTTTGATAACTTTATAAATTATTTAAATGTTGAAGGATTCGCAGTTTCAAGCCAGTCACTAGATTTAGAAGCACAATTTAATACATTAATTAAAGACTATGGAAGCACGGTCGGATCAGGTGTGGTTTTTGCAGGTCAAGGACTTTTAAGAACTTTGGGACACATATTTGTCATTTTCTTCTTTACATACTATTTAATTAGCGAAGGTGATGGCTGGAGAATAAAACTGAAAGAGTCACTTCCTAACAATGTTTCAAGTTCGATAGACCAGGTTTGGACAATTGGTGTTTCCAAAGCTGGTGGTTTCATAGTTGCTAAAGTTATTTTAGGTGTATTGGCAAGTATTGTTTTGTCCGTAGCCTTTCTATTAATCGGACTACCTTCACCTATAGCACTAGGTGTCTCTGCAGGAATATTATCTCAATTAATTCCAGTAGTAGGTACTTTTTTAGGTGGTCTTGTTCCTTTTATAGCTTCTATATCTCTTGGTACAACAACTATCTTTTCAACAATTCTTGTTCTATTGATTTATCAAGTTATTGAAAATTATTTTATAAGTCCTAGAGTTACAAAATCTACTATGGAGATACATCCTGCTATAGCAGTATTTTCTACACTATTCGGTGCATACACACTTGGTGGAGTTGGAGCTATCTTAGCTTTACCTGTAGCTGCTACTGTACAAGGAGTTCTTGGCACTATTATCTCAAATCGAAAGTAATTTTAAAAAGTGTTTAACCTCCCTGTTTCCGCGATTAAAGCTTTAGATAGTTTACTTGCTCATATACAAGAAGAAACAGTTGAACCTATTGAAGATTCATTAAAAGGTGCTCGTAAAAATTTTAAGGCAGGAAATTACCTAGCAATAGCTACTTTATTTATTCTGTCAGGCACATCAATTGTTCTATCCCAAATGTTTGATGGTCAATATTTTATACAATCATTAATTTATTTTTCATTCGCATTACTATCATTGTTAATTTTCGGATTAATTGTATGGAGAATATTAAAATGAGCGAATTTTCAGAAAACTATAAAAATTTAAAAGATCAAATATCTGATAATGATTCTAAAGTTATTCCATATTTAATATTTGGTATTGTAATTGGAAGAATATTTGAAAAAATTATACGTACAAAAAAAAGAATTTTTAAAAAAAGAAGATGAGTAAAAGAACACAAAAAATTATCGTTATTGTTGTCTCCAGTGCAATGGTTATAACTTTGTTGCTTCCTTTATTATCAGCAATATAAATTGAATCTAGATAACGAATTAATAATTGTTAAAACTGATAATAATAAATATTTAGCTGTTATTGATATTACAAAAGAATTTATAACAAATGAAGGTAAATTTAATTTCAAAGACATTAAGTCCATTCCAAGTATTGTAAAGTCTTCTACTGATCAAACATTTAAAATTTACAGACCAACATTTAAAGAATTTATATTACTTATGAAAAGAGGTCCTCAAATTATATATCCAAAAGATATTTCACAAATCGTTATTGAAGCTAACATATCCTCTTCTAGTAAAGTATTGGAAATTGGTACTGGTTCAGGTGCTCTAACTTTATACTTACTTAATATTTTAAATGGATCTGGTTCTTTAACTACCCTCGATATCAGCAAGACAAACCAGAGAAGAGCGAAGAAAACAATAGAACGATATTTATCAACACAAGACATGAATGAAAATTACAGTTTAAAATTTATCAACCAAGAGCTTAATAAATTTAATTTTTCTGATTACGTCAATGAAATAGATACTGTTATTACTGATGTCCCTGAACCTTGGGAATTTTTTGATAAAAATATCATTGACTCCGATCTATTTTGGGTTTCTTATTTACCATCAATTACTCAGGTTATAAAAATGAAGGAATGTTTGGAGTTAAATAAATTTGAAGACATAGAAGTTAAAGAGGTAATTTTAAGAGATTGGTATTTAAATAAAAAAATTGCGAGGCCTAATAATAAACTGATATCTCATACAGGATTTTTGTTATCAGCTAGATATATTAAGTTTGATTAGGGCTCAATCATAATGCACTCGCCAGGACATTCTTCAGCAGATTCTATAACTGCATCTTCTTGACCCTTAGGTACATTTGCTAAACCTTCTGCTCCTCCTACATTTCCGTGTTCTTCGGAAAATATTTTCTCACCCTCTTTAACGTAAAATAGGCCATCATCTAGCCCAACAAATACATCAGGAGCTATTTCTTCACAGAGGCCGTCACCTGTGCATAAATCTTGATCTATCCAAACTTTCATAATGTATATATTACAATAATGATGACTTATATAAATTTATTTCTGAGTATTTTTATTATGCAGATTTTAATTAAGTTGTAAAACGTTATGAAAAATGTATTAAAAAGATTAATTGAATTAATTAATTTATTTAAAGATGATACAAAAATATCGACAAACAAAATAAAAGATTCAATTCCTGATTACCGTGACTTAAATGAGCAAGCTTTTAGAAGAGCTTTTGAAAGAGATAAGTCGTTATTAAGATCTTTTGGATATTTAATTGAATACTCTAACGATAAATGGTCTCATGATGAATCAGGATACACAATGGGTGGTTCGTATGTTTTTAACAATATCAAAAAGAATGAAGATGTTAATGTGAATAGTTTTGTTAACACGTACCTATTATTAAAAAACAATATTTCTCTTCAAGGAAACAATGATAAAAAAACAGAAATCATTTCTAACATAACTAAAGCAATAAATGAAAAAAGAAGATTGGGCTTTGAATATTTATCAAAATATAGAAAAGTAAAACCTCAAGGTTTGAGATTTTTTAATGGATCTTGGTATTTAGGTGCTATTGAATCGAAAAAATTTAAAACATTCAAGCTTGATTACATAGAAAATTTAAAATTAGGTAACAAAGCAAATTTGTTTACAACTGAATATAAAAGCATGAGTTTCTCATGGGAAGACTCAGACGATTTGATATCGATTGAAATTAATATCCCAGAAAATCTCTATCAGGTAAATAAAAATATTTTTTCTCATAAACTTGCAAAAAGTGATAAGAAGGATTTGAAATCAATAAATACAAATGACACATATGGTTTATTTAAATTTTTACTACTTTGTGATGGGTCTTATAAAATTATAAAATTTCATAATGCTCATTTACTAAAGGATTTA
>CACHBU010000008.1:0-41673 GCA_902578135.1 uncultured Candidatus Actinomarina sp. | reverse complement strand
GTGATATTTCCGTTGAAGCTCCATATGAAATTGTGCAAAAAATGAGAGCTTCAATTATTGTTCTTGGACCGTTGCTTGCTAGAAAAGGAGAAGCAAAAATCGCTTTTCCTGGAGGAGATCAGCTTGGACCTAGGCCCGTCAAAATGCACATTGAAGCTCTTGAAAAAATGGGAGCATCATTTGAATTAGACCATGGAGTTTTGATTGGTAAAACAGACGGCTTAAAAGGTGTTGAAATTAATCTACCCTATGCATCTGTTGGTGCAACTGAAAATACACTTTTAGCGGCAGTTCTAGCTGAGGGCACAACAGTGATTGAAAACGCAGCACGAGAACCTGAAGTTGTAGATCTAATAAAGATGTTAAAAAATATGGGTGCAGACATAACAGGTGAGGGCAGTAGTGAAATAGTAATTAACGGAGTAAATGCATTAAATAGTACAAATCACAAAGTCATAGGAGATCGTATAGTTGCAGGAACATATATTGGCGCATTTTTATCAACAAATGGAAATGGCAAAATAGTTGGAATTAATCCAAATCATCTACCTATGGAAATTAAAAAGTTTACTGAGATGGGAGCAAAGTTTCAAATTGACAGCGATTCTATTGAGGTTGAATCACCTAAACAACTGTCACCAATTGATATTTCTACACTTCCATTTCCAGGCATAGCTACTGATTTGCAACCAATATTTGGAGCATCACTACTAAAAGCGAACGGAACGTCAATAATTACAGAAAATGTTTATGATCAACGTTTTCAGTGGATTCCAGAAGTGCAGAGAATGGGTGCTGATATACAAATAGGATGGCAACATGCAATGATTAAAGGTGTAGATAAATTATCAGGAGCACCTGTTCACTCCACAGATATTAGAACCGGTGCAAGCCTTGTAATTGCTGCTTTACAAGCAGACGGAGAATCAACAATTTCGGGAATAGACCACATAGAAAGAGGATATGAAAATATTGTCTCTTTACTAAGTTCTATTGGTAGTGAAATTGAATATAATTAACTTATGGCAAATATAAATTTTCCAGAAGTTAAAGACAGAGATCCAAATTCTGAGATAGATATGGAAGTCTTAAATGATACGATTGAGTACATAAGACCTGCTGTTCAGGCAGATGGAGGCGATATTAAATTAGCTTCTGTAAATGATGGTGTTGTTAATATCGAAATGCTAGGAGCATGCCAAGGTTGCCCATTATCTATTGCAACTTTAAAAAGTGGAATTGAAAGAATTCTTAAAGATAAAGTTCCAGGTGTAGTTGAGGTAATTGCAACCTAACTAATCTAACTGACTAGTGTAAAAATTTAGGCCAATCAATAACCCTTTGTCAACTAATGGCTCAATAATGTATTGAACTTTGTTTAAGGTTAAGCTACCGCCTAATTGATCAGGTGTAGATACCTCATCATATAAACCTAATCTACTGAGAACCGATTCTCTTCCATCTTTATCAAGTGTGTCATCAGCCATAGCAACAAGAATTAAAAAAAATAATTTAGTTCTTTGTGATGCGATCTCGTCACTAACAACAGGTGAAAAGAACTCAACACTTGTTACAGTATCGTCTTCAACTATCAAATTTATAGCAAAAGATACTGGTGTTTGTTCTAATTTACCAAATTGATAAAAAAGGATTGTTTGTTCTGGACTGGCCCATCTCACTTCGTCAGGATTGATAGAAAAATATAAAATAGTATCTTCATCGTTTGCAATTTCTGAGATTAGTTTGTTCCAATTTGATACATATTCAGATGTAGATTTTCCTAAACCTTTAGTAAATATAATTACATCGTTAGTTTGTGATTCTGTTTCAGTCGTTTCTGAATCTGTTGAACTACAAAAGGAAAATAATAATGTAAATAAAAGAAGAATAATTTTTTTCATTCGATTATCTCCTTTAAGTTTTTTAAATTCTTTTTCCAAATATATTTTAAAACATAGCTACCAAAAAACTCACCAATGACACCCCCAAGATAAATTGGAAATTTTAAAGTTTCTTCCCATCTAAATTCTGTCTGGGATTCATTTAGTGCTGTCAAATAGAAAATACCTTCTCCAGTAACAATTCCTTCATGAATAACACCAATAGATTCTTTTTCTTTCCATTCAGTAACAGTAATTATATCTGTTAACTTTATCGGACCTACCTTTGTTAATACATTCATTTTTGTATCAATTCCAGAATTGTTTTCTGAAAGGATATCAATTTTTACAGCATCTTCCATCCAATTTACGTGGTTTTCCATAACTTTTACTTCTTGCCATACTGTATCTAGTGGTTTATTGATAATTATTGAAGTTTCTATTCTTTTACTCATTGCTTGTTAAACAATATTAGTTCATAAGTAAAATAAATATATATATGAAAACAAATGATTATCTTTATTTAGATCATGCCGCTACAACGCCAATGCGTGAGAGCGCACTTGAGGCGTTTAAAAATGCTGAAGAATTTGCGTATGCAAATTCCTCAGGTGGTCATGAGTTATCAAGAAGAGCAAAAAACTTACTTGAAGAATCAAGAGATTCTATAGCCAGCTATTTTGGTGCTGCACCCAGTGAAATTACATTTACAAGTGGAGGGACAGAAGCTGATAACTGGGTTATAAAAGCTCCTTTTATGAACTCTAAAAATAGTCAAAATTTAGTAACTTCAAAAATTGAACATGAAGCTGTTCTTGCATCAGCTGAATGGCTCGAAACCCAAGGCCAGGAAGTTAATTATGCTAGTTGCAACTCAGACGGGCAGGTAGATGTAAATGAATTTTTAGATAAATGCAACAAAGATACAGCTATTGCTTCTCTCATGTATGCAAACAATGAAACCGGGGTAGTCCAACAAATAGAAAAAATAGCCAAAAAGATAAAAATTAAAAATCCAGAAACTTTATTTCATTCAGATGTAGTTCAAGCAGTTTCTTCAGAAAAACTAGATTTTCATAAATTAGGGATTGATAGCGCAGCAGTTTCAGGGCATAAGATAGGTGGTCCAAAAGGAATTGGAATTATGTTTTTAAGTTCAAAATATAAACTTCCTAACTATTTTCATGGTGGAAAACAAGAATTGGAAAAAAGAGCAGGAACGGTTAACGTTTCAGGTGTAGCTAGCCTTGCTGCTGCTTTGAAAGAACATCAAGACAATTTTGATAATGAAAAGAAAAGAATACTGCAAGAAAGAGAAATATTTGAAAATGAACTAAAAAACGCCCTAGAAGTAAAAATTGTTGGTGAAAAAATTGATCGATTATGTCACATTTCAAATATACAATTTAAGAGTGTTAATTCAGAAACATTAATGGTTGCACTCGATCTTAAAGGGTTAGGTGTTTCAAGAGGTTCTGCATGTGCAAGTGGTGCTCAAAAGCCCTCCCATGTATTAGTTGCTATGAATGTCCCAGATATTGACGTAAATAGTCATCTACGTTTTAGCTTTGGCTGGAATACTAAAGAGGGTGATGGGAAATATGCATCAGAAATTGTAATAAATACGGTAAAGGAAATTCTATGAGGATTCTAGTAGCCATGAGTGGAGGAGTAGATTCATCAGTAGTTGCAGGATTATTAAAGTCTCAAGGCCATGATGTAATAGGTGTGACCATGAAATTATGGGAAGGACCAAATGGTGAGATGCCTGAGACCGGATGCTGTACAGCAGCTGATTCAGAAGATGCTAGAAAAGTAGCAGCGAAACTTGATATTCCATATTATGTCCTAGATTACACAGCCTCGTTTTCTGATAATGTAATTGATAATTTTGTAGATATGTATTCACAAGGTCTTACACCTAATCCTTGTGTTGAATGTAACAGATCAGTCAAATTCGACCATTTTATCGACCAAGCAAAAAAACTTAATTGTGAAAAAGTTGCTACAGGTCATTATGCAAAAATAGTAAGAAATAATGATTCTTTAGAGCTACATAAAGCTGATTATCTTGAAAAAGATCAATCCTATGTTCTCCACATGTTAACCGCAGATAAGCTCTCAAAAATTGATTTTCCATTGGGCACTATTTCCAAACCTGAAGTGCGACAAATAGCTGCTTCACTTGGTCTAAAAACTGCCTTCAAAAAAGATAGTCAAGATATATGCTTTGTAGGAAAAAAAGATTATAGAAATTTCGTAAGTAGTCGTATAGATTTTTCCTCGAGTGGAAATATAGTTGATAAATACGACAACATTATTGGAACCCATGATGGTGTACATGAATTTACAGTTGGACAGCGAAAAGGAATACCTGGAGGACAAGGACAACCGAAATATGTCACAAAAATTGATGTTAAAAATAATAAAGTTTTCATTGGTTCCAAGGCTGATTTAACTACAAAAAAATTCATCATTGAAGATGTTTCTTTTGTAAACGGTGAAGAGTTTGAAAATCTTTCGATTCAAACTAGATATAATTCTCATGACATCCCATGTAAATTACAAAAGATTGATAATTTTGTATATGAAATAGAACTTGATCAACCCACGTTAGGTGTTGCTCCAGGACAATTTGGGGTTATTTACAACGATACCAAATTGGTTGGTGGAGGAAGGATATCATCAAAAATATTGGAAAATGTAAATGAATGAAGAATACGTACATAAATTAATTAACAAACTTAGCAAAGCGGAACATGCATATTATGTATTAAATTCTCCGATAATGTCAGATGGTGAATATGACAAATTATTCAACGAATTAAAAGTAATTGAAAATAAAAATTCAGATTTAACTTTCTCATATTCACCTACTCAACGAGTGACAGGAACAACTGATACAGCTTTTCAAGCAGTAACCCACAAGCAAAGAATGTATAGCCTTGATAATTCTGAAAGTACGAATGATATTCAAAAGTGGATTGAAAAGATTGAAAAAATAACTGATTTAGATATATTTCCAATAACAGTAGAACCTAAAATAGATGGTCTTGCAATATCTATCATTTACAAAGACGGAGTTCTAGTAAGAGGGCTCACAAGAGGAGATGGAGTTACTGGGGAAGATGTTACTCACAATATCAAAACAATCAAAAATATTCCCTTAATTTTGCCAAAAAAAATTGATGGTGAGATTGAAATAAGGGGAGAAATATTCATGCCGAAAAAAAGTTTTGAAAATTTAAATCTCCAAAAACGAAAAGACAAAAGTACTCTTTCAAATTTGATAAAGAAAGAAACTTCAAAACTTAGTGAAAAAGAAAAAACTACTTTAAAAAGAATAAGAGCTGAGGGAACAACAGAGTTTATTAATGCCAGAAATGCAGCCGCTGGATCATTAAGACAAAAAGATTCGCAAATAACAGCGAAGCGTGATTTAAGATTATTAGCCTATCAAATAATTGAACATGATAAACCTACATTAAAAAATTATAATGAACAAATTGCTTTTATTGATTCATTAGGCTTTTATGTAAATACTATAAACCTTGCAAGCAATCTGAATGATATAAAACATCAATTAGATAATATAAATGAAAATCGTAACAAGTTTGAATATCAAATTGATGGAGCTGTTCTAAAAGTAAACTCTAATTTAGTCCAAGACAATTTAGGCTACACCTCTAAAGCTCCTCGTTGGGCATTAGCTTATAAGTTTTCTGCTGAAGAGCAAACTACAAAATTATTAGATATTAAATTACAAGTTGGAAGAACAGGCGCTATAACTCCAGTAGCTGTTCTTGAACCAATTAATGTTGGAGGTGCCGTTGTCTCTTTTGCTACCTTGCACAACCCAGAAGAAATTAGGAGAAAAGATTTAAAAATAAATGATTATGTAATTGTAAGACGTGCTGGGGATGTAATACCCGAAGTAGTAGCACCACTTTTAGAAAGAAGAAAAGGACACGAAAAAGAATGGAAGCTCGGAAAAAGCTGCCCTTGTGGTGAATCGAATATTGAATATATTAATCAAGAGAAAGTACCTAGATGTACAGGAGGGTATAATTGTGAACCAGCCAAAAAGGAAAGACTAATTTATTTTGCTTCAAAAGCCGGTCTTGACATTGATGGCCTCGGAAGAGAAACTATAGAGACCTTAATATCAAACAACCTAGTAAGCAAATTCGAAGATTTCTATTCTTTAGAATATAATCAACTCATTGTTCTACCCCAATGGAAGGAGAAAAAGACTAGAAATTTACTTAATGCTATCGAAAAATCCAAAAATGCTGATATCGAAAGAATTTTACCCGCTTTAGGTATTCGTTATATCGGAAAGCAAACATCTAAATTATTGATTAATACATTTGGTTCAATTAAGGAAGTTTTTTCAGCAAGCTTTGACGAAATCAATAGTATTCATGGTATTTCAGATAGTGTCTCGAATTCTATTTTTGAATGGTACTCAAACGATGAAAACAAAAAACTTATCAAAAATTTAGAAAATATTGGGTTAAAGATTTCTGAAAAGCTTCAATCTAATAGTGGAAATTTAAATGGAAAAACATTTGTTCTAACTGGAACATTAAATAATTTAACAAGACAACAAGCTACAAAAATTATAGAAAGTTTAGGTGGGATTGTAACAACTTCTGTATCAAAAAATACAAATTATTTATTATTTGGTGATAAACCAGGTACTAAATACGAGAAAGCAACAAAACTAAATGTGAAAACAATTAATGAGGATGAATTTAATCAATTAATTAATAAGTAGTAAATTCCCACTCAAACTCACCGTAATCAGGTAAGCCAGTAATTGTATCCCAAATTATTCTTACATTATGTTTTCCTGGGCCCCATACTTCGAAAGCCTTGTTTGGACCAGGTTTCCAAATATATACACCAGTTGCTTCTACATATTGAATTTCTTCTTCTGGAATAATGTAGTTGTCAACAATTAAAGTGAGCTCATACCCGACCGGAAAATCAATTTCTAATGATACTTGTTGTGGTACTTGATCATAAGGAAGCGGATATATGTTTTCGATTGCATCAGGAAGTTCAATTTCTTGGTTGTTATTTTGAGAAAATGACACACCCCACCAAATAACAAGAAATAATAGTGCTGTTAATAAAAGAATAATAAATCTGTAAGTGTTCTTAGTCATACATTAAAATACTATCTAAGAAATAAAAAGAGACCAAAGTGAAATACAAAAATTTACAAGAAAAAATTGAAAATATCGATTTAGACAACCTATCTGAAGATGATGTTTTGCAAATAGAAACAACAATTAAAGAATTAGATAATGGAAATATTCGAGTTGTTAATAATGAAAATGGGGAATGGTCTTTAAATGAATGGGTACGGGATGCAATCTTGTTGTTCTTTTCAATAAGAAATTTAAAAGAAATAAGTGCTAATGACCTAATTTATTATGACAAATTAGAGCCAAAAAAGAACTATAAAGATCTAGGCATTAGAGTAGTACCGCCAGGAGTAGTTCGTTATGGCGCATTTTGTGAACCAGGCGTTGTTGTGATGCCTGGATTTGTAAACATTGGTGCATATGTTGGTTCAGGAACTATGGTCGATACTTGGGCAACTGTTGGATCTTGTGCGCAGATTGGTCGCAATGTACATTTATCTGGAGGAGTAGGTATTGGAGGGGTTCTTGAGCCACCAGGAGCTATGCCAGTTATTATTGAAGATAATGCTTTTATTGGTTCAAGATCAATTATCGTTGAGGGAGTTAGAGTCAAAAAAGGTGCAGTTATTGGTGCTAATGTAACTATTACCGCTTCAACACCAATAATTGATGTTACCGGACAAAAGCCTAAAGAAATTAAAGGTGAAGTACCTGAAAATTCTGTTGTTATACCAGGTTCAAGACCGAAAGACTTTCCCAGTGGTGTTTTTAATACACCATGTGCATTAATTATTGGTACAAGAAAAGAATCAACTGATGAGAAAACTTCTTTGAACGACGCACTTCGCACATTTGGGGTTGAAGTTTGAGCGTTGATATCACACTTCAAAAATTAATAAATATCGACTCAGTTACTGGAGATGAAATATTAATTTTAGATTTCATTGAAGAATTCTTATCAAAAAATAGTTTTTCTGGAGAGATCATAAGAAATGATGGTGGAATAATTGCAATTCCTGAAAATTCCTCACAGAAAATAGCTTTAGTAGGACATGTTGATACAGTCCCGGTGTCTAAAACTCAAAAAATAGAATTTGATGACACAGACACTATTCCCGGTAGGGGGTCTGTAGATATGAAAGGAGGAATTTCTTTAATCCTCCATTCTTTAGTTGAGGAAAATCAAGACATAATAGGAATATTCTATACAGCTGAAGAGGGGCCTTATGAAAAGAATGGTTTAGGGGAGTTAATGCCAATCATATTAGGTAACAAGAATTTGGAATTCTCTATAATATTAGAGCCTACAAACTGCCAGATCGAACTTGGATGTCTCGGAACTCTTAATGCAAATATAAAATTAAAGGGTATTGCTGCACACTCTGCAAGACCGTGGGTTGGCGAAAATCCAATTTATAAAATTGGAGATATATCAAAAAAAGTATCAGAAAATGAAATAACTCTATTAGATATAGAGGGGTTAGAGTTTAAACAAGTTCTCTCAATTACAACAGTATCTTCCGGTATTGCAAATAACGTAATTCCGGACGAGGCAATATTAAATATTAATTTTAGATTTTCTCCAGAAATGTCAAATGACGAAGCTTACAATTTCATCAACCGTATGTTCTCTGAATTTGGTGATATTGAAATTACATCAAGTTCAGAAGGTGCAATGCCAAACTTAGGTAATCCAAATGTTAAAAATTTTATATCTTCTACAGGTTTGTCTCCCAATCCAAAACAAGCATGGACAGATATTGCAAGATTTTATAGCCATGATATACCTTCAGTAAATTTTGGTCCTGGAGATCCACTTCTTGCACATACTGCTGATGAGCATGTTAGTAAAAAACAACTATTAGAATCATATGAATTACTTATGGATTATTTAAGGGGAGTAAAGTGAGTGAAAAATTTGATATTACAAATATTGCAAAACTCGCATCAATATCTTTAAGTGATGATGAAAAACAAAAACTAAGTAGTGATCTAAGTGTAATTCTTGATCATGTTCAGGCACTAAGCAATTTAGAGCTTGATACTAATATTGAAGACGTTTATATTCATCCACTTGAAAAAGAATTGGTTCTTGATCAAGATATTGAAAAACCATCTTTAACCCACGATGAGGCACTTAGCAATGCTCCCAAAGCTTCAGACGGTAAATTTATCGTTCCCCCTTCATTGGAATAATTATGGATCTTTTAAATTTATCAATTCGTGAACTTAACAACCTTTTTGTTAACAAAAAAGCTAAACCTTCAGAACTTTACTCAGAGGTATTTGATCGTTCAGCAAGTTCAGAAGCTGCGTTACATGCTCATTTAAGCCTTTTTGAAGAAACTAATTTAAAAAAAGCAAAAAATTCTGATCAAAGATTTTCAAATTCCGAAAATATTGGATTGTTAGATGGTATACCCTTAGCAATAAAAGACAATATTAATATAAAAAATGAAAAAACTACTTGTTCATCAAAAATGCTCTCAAATTTTATATCACCGTACAACGCGACTGTAATTTCTAAATTAGATACTGAACAAGCAATTTATACTGGTAAAACTAATTTAGATGAATTTGCTATGGGGTCATCTACTGAAAATTCTGCTTTTGGGCTTACAAGAAATCCTTGGAATACTGATTATGTTCCAGGAGGGTCATCAGGAGGTTCTGCAGCATCTGTTGCTTCGAGGTCATCTATTGCTGCTCTTGGAAGTGATACTGGAGGCTCAATTAGACAACCAGCATCTTTTTGTGGGCTTGTAGGATTTAAGCCAACATACGGTACGGTTTCCAGATATGGCTTAATTGCATTTGCTTCTTCTTTAGATCAGATTGGTCCTATCTCAAAAAGTGTTGATGATGCAAGAATCATCTATTCTGCAATTTCAGGCCATGACAGTTTAGATTCAACATCAATAAATGATGAACAAATTGATATGCCATTTGATAAAAATGCAACAATCGGAATTGTCAAAGAACTTATGGAAGATGGAATCTCTGAGGAATCGAAAAAAGAAGTCGATAAAGTCATAAATATTCTTAAGCAAAAAGGATTTAACATTAAAGAAGTTTCACTGCCTTTGATCAAACTATCAATAAGTATTTATTACTTAATTGCTCCTGCAGAATGTTCAGCAAATTTAGCAAGATTTGACGGTGTTAGATATGGATTGAGAGTAGATGGAAAAACAAGTTATGAAATGATGGAAAATACAAGGGCTGAGGGTTTTGGAGATGAAGTAAAGCGTAGAATCCTCCTTGGAACTTACGCATTATCTGCAGGTTATTACGATGAATATTACGGAAAAGCTCTTCGAGCAAGAAAAAAAATGGTTGATGAATTTTCGAGTATTTTTAAAGAATGTGATTATTTAATATCACCAACTACACCTACTGAGGCTTTTAAGGCTGGAGAAAAAACAAGCAACCCATTAGAAATGTATATGTCTGATTTATGCACCATTCCTGCAAATCTAGCTGGACTTCCAGCAATAAGCATTCCAACTGGTCTTAGCAGCAACAACCTACCTTTAGGTGTGCAGATAATGAGTAAACCTTTGACTGACAATTCGTTATTAAATTTCTCAGAAATGTTAGAAAAAGAACTCGATTTTAATAGAACTCCAGATAGTTGGTCTAAATAATGAATTTAAAACCAACTATTGGAATTGAAACCCATATCGAACTAAATACAAATACAAAAATGTTTTGTAGATGCAAAGTGGTTGATACTGAAGAACCAAATATTAGTTTATGTCCAACTTGTATTGGTTTACCGGGAGCCTTACCTGTTCCAAACGAAAAAGCTATACGCTATATTACGCTACTAGCACTTGCAACTGGATGTGCGATAACTAAAAAAGGCATGTTTCACAGAAAAAATTATTTTTATCCCGATTTACCAAAAAATTATCAAATTTCTCAGTTTGATTTACCTGTAGGTGAAAATGGAAAATTAGAGATAGTTATTGATAATAAAAAAGATTATGTTGAAATTGAAAGAGTTCACATGGAAGAGGATACTGGAAAATCTTCACACGAGGGAACAGGACGAATTGATTCTGCTACTAGCACCTCCCTTGATTTCAACAGATCAGGTGTCCCTCTTGTAGAAATTGTTACTAAGCCTGTTATTCAATCTTCTAAAGTGGCAGTGGCTTATATTGAAGAACTTAGACAACTTGCGATTGATTTAGACATATCAGAAGGAAAATTAGAAAAAGGTAATTTAAGATTTGATGCAAATATTTCTGTAGCTCCATCAGATAGTGACGAGTTGGGTACAAAAGTAGAAATCAAAAATATGAATTCACTTCGATCTCTTGAAAGAGCTATAGATTATGAAATTAAACGCCAGTCATCAGCCATAGAAAACGGTGAATCAATAATTCAGGAAACAAGACACTGGGATGAAAGTAAAGAAAATACAACTTCGATGAGATCAAAAGAGGGTAGTGCTGATTATCGTTATTTTTCTGATCCAGACCTTCCTAATATGGTTTTGCCTGATAAATTTGTAAACCAAGTAAAAGAGAGTCTTCCTTCATTGCCTCATGAAAATAGAAATAAACTTGTAGAAACAGGTCTTGATCTATCTGATTCAAACGTTTTAAGCAAGAGCGAAAAATGGATTCTTGAACTTTATTTTGAAGTATTTGACAATACTAAAGACTCAAAAGCAACATTTAATTGGATAACTGGGGAACTGCAAGGCCAAATGCGTAAATTAGAGATTAAGTCACTACCAGAATGGTTTTCACCAAATTTTTTATCAGATGTTATTAAATTAATTGATGAAAATAAAATCTCTTTCACTTCAGGAAAAGTTATTTTAGAGGAACTAATCCAAAAGGACACAACTCCAGATGATGTAGCAAAAAAACTAGATTTGTATCAAGAAAATGATGAAAGCGCTATTTCAGAAATAGTAGAAGAGGTTATTAAGAACAATCAAGATATCGTGGAAAGAATAAAAAATGGAGAAGAAAAATTAGTAGGTTTTATGGTCGGTCAAATAATTAAAAGCTCAGGTGGAAGTATAAATCCAGGAATAGCAAAAGAGATATTATCTAAAGAGTTAAATTTATAATCTGATTAACAACTGTTGCAGACAATAATCCCATTAAGCCGGCACCTAAATCATCATAAAGCACACCTAGCTTGCCAGGATGTTTTTCAAGCTCTGCAACAAATTTTGGTTGTTTCATAATATCGCTTAATCGAAAAACTAGAAATCCTGCCAACAGTGGCAGTAATCTTGATGGAGAAGCAATTGTAACAAGACTCATTCCAATTATTTCATCTAAAGTGATCCAACTTGGATCATCATTTGCTTCGTTATCATCAACTGAAACAAGATATGTCAGAACTAAAACTATAAATAAAATAGATAGCTCAAGAACATTTAAATTAAAAACATATGTAATCAAAGCAAATAAAAAAGAAGCTAAAGTGCCACCCCCTTTTTTATCACCAAAATAGGTCTTCCAAAAAAGCCCAACACCAAAACCTGAAGCTAGAAATCTCTTCACATTTGAATAATAGTATTTTTTATGGCTTGATTTACAAAAAGGTGTAGTATTTGTTATTAATAATGGAAAAATCAAATCTTATATGGCTAAATGGCGAATTTGTAAACTGGGAAGATGCAAACATCAGTGTAATGTCTCACACTCTTCATTATGGAACTGGAGTCTTTGAAGGTATAAGAGCTAGAGATTCAAAAATTGGCACAACTATTTTTAGATTGCCGGATCATGTTGATAGATTATTTGATTCAGCTGAAGCTTATAATTTAAAAATACCTTTCGACAAAGAAGTTATTACTAATGCAATAAAAGATTCAGTCCATTTGAACAATCTATCATCTGCATACATAAGACCCTTAGTATTTTTTGGAGAAGGCGAGATGGGGCTACTACCAAAAAGTGTTCCAGTTTATGTTTCTGTAGCAGCTTGGAATTGGGGTGCATATTTAGGAGATGATGCGGGGAATCAAGGTGTAAGGGTATGTATATCAAAATGGAAAAGAATTAGTCCACAAAGCTTTAAGCCAACAGCAAAAGGTGTAGGAGGTTATATGAACTCCACTCTTGCAAAAGTTGATGCTGTAGAAAATGGATATGACGATGCAATTATGCTTGGTGATAATGATGTAGTTGCTGAAGGGAGCGGTCAAAATCTATTTTTAATTAAAAATGGAAAAATTTATACACCACCTATTGAGACAGGTGCTTTAGGAGGTATTACAAGAAAAACAGTAATAGAAATTGCGAACAATCTTGGTTTAGAGACCGAGGAAACAAACATAAACGCCGATCAATTAAAAGACGCTGACGAATTATTTTTTACAGGTACAGCTACCGAAGTTGTTGGGGTAGTGTCAGTAGATGGTGAAGACATAACAGACGGAAAACCTGGAGAAATCACAGGTAATATTAGGCAAAAATATTTAGAAATTGTAAACGGAGAAAATGAAGACTTTCTACATTATCTTTCTTTAGTTAAATGAGTCAACAGCCAAATATACAAATAGAATCAAAAAAGAATATAGAAGATTCAGATCTTCCAGTACCTAGAAGTCAAGGAAAAGATACTCTACCCAATTCACTGAGGTCTCCAGATGAAGAAGTTTTCTCAATTCCTAGTCCAGATAGCGGTTATGCTTTGAAACTTATTAAACCATTTACCGCAATGTGGAAAGATAACCATAAACATAAGTTAATAACAAAAGTTGTAACAAATTTAGTAATCTTTCAGGCTTCAAAAATTGGTAGAGCTCCTACAAAAAGTGATGTCATTAATGTAATAGATACATTAAAAATAAAAGATTCAGATGCTGGAGTTTTAGATACAGCAACTTTAAAACAATGTAGCTTGGAAAGCATTCAAGGATTACACCTCTCTAAATTATTTGATGCTAATCAAGAAGAAAAAAAATAATAGCTATACACTTGTGTAATGAAGATTGTAAGGGCTAAATATCAGGGCGAAATATTTTATGGTGAATTGCACGAAGGTGAAGTTTTAAGATATGAAGGATCACCTTTAGTAATTTGGGAACCAACTGAAGAAAAATATTCTCTTGAAGAAATACAACTTCTTGCTCCAGTTCTTCCTAGTAAAGTAACAGCAGTAGCTAAAAATTATGAAAAACATGCTGTTGAGCTGGGAGTACATGACTACACCGCACCAAGCAATCCAGTCTTTTTTAATAAACCTTCAACTTCAGTAATTGGCACAGGAGAGAGTATTATTTATCCAAAAATTGCTCAACATGTTGACCATGAAGCAGAATTAGCTGTTGTTATTGGAAAGCTCAGTAAAAACCTAACTCATGATAACTGGATGGAACATGTACTTGGTTTTACAATAGCTAACGATTTATCTGAAAGAGTACTTCAGGGCCAAGATGGAACTTTTAACGGTAACTTTACAAGAGCAAAAAGTTTCGATACTTTTTGTCCACTAGGTCCCTTTATTCAAACAAATTTTGAAAAAAATCCAGAATTGGGTATTAAGTGTTTTGTTAATAATGAATTGAAACAGGACGGAAATACTAGAGATATGATTTTTAGTATCGGAGATATTTTATGTTTTGTTTCGTCAATAATGACTCTTCTTCCAGGTGATGTGATTCTTACAGGTACTCCAGAAGGTGTATCTAAAGTGGGACCTGGTGATGAAATTAAAATTGAAATTGAGACAATAGGGACTTTGATTAATACTATTAAGTAGATGAAATTAAGAATTGCACCATCACCCACAGGACAGTTACATATTGGAAATGCAAGAACGGCTTTATTTAATTGGTTGTATGCAAAAGCAAATAATGGCACTTTTCTTGTTCGAATTGATGACACAGACACAGAAAGAAGTACTAAAGAATTTCAAAAAGATATAACTGAAAATCTTAAATGGCTAGGTTTGCACTGGGATGAAGGCATTGAAGTAGGGGGCTCTCATGATTCTTATAAACAATCATCAAGATTTGATCGCTATCAGGAAGTTGCAGAAAATCTTTTAAGTAAAAATTTAGCTTATGAAGATGATGGTGCGATAAGGTTTAAGGTACCTAATGATGGTTCAATAGAATTTAAAGATTACATAAGAGGTGATATGTTATTTAATCTTTCAGATGTTGAGGATTTTGTTATTCTACGCTCTGACAAATCTCCTACATATCATCTAGCATCAACTGTTGATGATATAGATTATGGAATAACCATTATTGCTAGAGGAGAAGATATTCTTTCTTCAACTCCAAAACACATTATGTTAATGAAAGCAATGGATGCTTCTTTACCTGATTTTTGCCATCTTCCTTTATTGTTTGGCCCGGACGGAAAAAAACTAAGTAAAAGACATGGCGACACTTCAGTAGAAGCTTTTAAAAACAAAGGTATTTTAAGTGAAGCTATGTTTAATTATCTATGTTTGCTTGGATGGTCGCCAGGTAATGATCTCGAACAATTTGATATCAACACAGCAATAAGCAAATTTGATCTTAAAAATGTTCTGCCAAATTCCGCAATTTTCGATGAGAAAAAATTGTTGTGGTTAAACGGTCTCTATATCCGTTCTACTGATATAGAAGATTTTCAATCTACTGCATTGTCACAAATTGAAAATGATATACAAAGAAGCCTATTTGATGAGGAAAAAAGCAGATTATTGAAAATATTTCCTTCAGTACAGGAACGAATTGAAACTTTAGCAGATCTAACTCAACAGGTTATGTTTTTGATAGATGAGCCGTTTGTAGTTGATGAATTAGATTGGCAAGATGTAAACAACGAAGAAGCACAGAAGTATCTATTTTTATTGAGGGAGGAGTTTATTAACTTAGATAATTTTTCTCTAGATTCAATAGAAATTGTTATGAGAAAAACACTTGAAGAAATCAATGTAAAAACAAAAATTGGATTTCAAGCAGCACGTGTATCAATCACCGGAACAAAAATTAGTCCTCCACTTTTTGAATCAATATTTGCTTTAGGTAGAGAAGCAGTAATTGCTCGATTAGCTGAAAGTATTGAAAAATTATAACAACTAATAATTAAAATACTTTATTCTTAATATTTATACGGCCCCGTCGTCCAGAGGCCTAGGACGCTGGGTTTTCAACCCAGAAACGCCGGTTCGAATCCGGTCGGGGCTGCAATCATTCGGGGATGGTGTAATTGGCAACACAATGGGTTCTGGTCCCATCGTTGAGGGTTCAAGTCCTTCTCCCCGAGCAGAGGCCCCGTCGTCTAGAGGCCTAGGACGCTGCCCTCTCAAGGCAGAAACGCCGGTTCAAATCCGGTCGGGGCTGCTAATCTAATATTTTTTATACCAACGAGGTTTGTTTTTTAAAAATGCAAGATAGTCATTTTCGGTGTCTAGCTCAAAATATAGCTCTTTATTAAATACCTGCTTATAATTTAAATTCAGTTTTTCAAACTCTAGAACATGTTTTTTGAAACTACTCTCTCCATATCTGAAATTTTCAAACAATGCACATCCCCCAATTAAAGGCGTACCGTTGTCTGAACTTTTTGAAATAACAATTTGATTAATTGCAATTTCTTGAAGATAAACTGAAATGTTATATTTATTAAGATAAGGCAAATCAGCATGACAGATAGCCCAAGAAGAATAGCTATTTGATAGCTCTATAAACTCAGTAACTTCATTATTTAAACCATTTGATTTTGAGTTAAAAGTACTGACTCCAATTTGATTTGCTAATTCTTTTATTTCCAAATCTTTAGAAATAAGATAAATTTGAACAAATTCATTTTTAAAAGAATTTACGGTGTTCTTTATTAGATTTATTTGCAACTCTTTTCTTTCAGCTAGGGATATTGATTTAGATAGTCTAGACATTGGATTTTCTAAACTCTTGATAGGTATTCCAATTAATATATTGCTATTCATATTATTAAATTTGTTATACCATGCTATTAAAGTATTTAATCAATATGGATAGAAAAACAAAAATTATTGCAACTGTTGGCCCAAGCTTAGCCAGTAAAGAAAAAATTCATAGTGCTATAAATTCAGGAGTAAATGTCTTTAGAATAAATTTTTCCCATGGGACATTAGATGAGCACAAAAAATTCATAGATTGGGCAAGATCATCTAAGAAACAAGTAGCAATAATGCAAGATATTCAAGGTCCAAAAATTAGAACTGGCCAAGTTAATGAAAATACGGTATTACAAAAAAGCCAAGAGATAAACTTAACCAACAAAGAGGTGGAATCATCTGATGAAATAATTTATATTAATTATAAAAATTTATATGAAGATATAAATGTAAATGACCGAGTTTTTATTGATGATGGTCAGATGATCCTTAAAATTACTGAAAAACAAAAGAATAAATTAAAAGCATTAATTCTAATAGGAGGCGAACTCAGAGATAATCAGGGTGTTGCTTTTCCAGATTCAAATTTATCTGTAGCTGCAATCACTGAACAGGATATTGAACATTTGAAATTTGGAACAAAACAAGGTGTAGATTTTGTTGCAGTATCTTTTGTCAGAAATAGTGATGATATACAAGCTGTAAGAGACATTATCCCCAAAGATATAAAAATTATTGCAAAGATAGAGTTAAAAACTGCTCTAGAAAATATAGATGAGATTCTTGATATTTCAGATGGAGTTATGGTTGCAAGAGGTGACCTTGGAGTGCAACTCCCAATCGAGCAAGTACCGTTTGTTCAAAAACAAATTTTAGATGCCGCAAATAGTAAAGGAAAGATTTCAATAACTGCTACAGAGATGCTTCAATCCATGAAATCATCATATAGACCTACAAGAGCAGAAGTAACAGATATTACAAATGCAATACTAGAAGGTTCCGATGCTGTTATGTTATCTGCTGAAACATCAATAGGCGATCATCCAAATAGAGTTATAGAAGTGATGTCTAATATATGTAAAGAAGTAGATTCTAGGAACGACACATCATCTTTGCTTTCAAAAGAGGATTCTAAAGAAGATTCATTCACCACAACTTTGGCAAGAGCGGCTGTACAAATTGCTGACGATATAGACGCAAGAGCTATTGTTGCATTTACTGAAACTGGTAAAACACCACTTCTAATTTCAAACTTTAGACCTAAAGCTAAGATAATTACTTTTACAACAAAAGTTAGAACCCTCAACCAATTAAATCTATTTTGGGGTGTTGAGCAATTTCATATTGGTAGAAAAGAACATTTTTCTGAAATGCTTAAATCTGCAAATGATTTCCTCTTAGAAGAAAAAAATTACAATAAAGGTGATAAAGTTATTGTTGTTGCTGGTACACCTCCAAATATGGAAGCAGCAACCAATTTAATTAGAGTACATAATTTAGGGGATGTTTGATGGGTCAAATTATTGAAGTAAAGACTACAAAGTTAAACAAAACACTAATTTTTGATTTAAACAGGTCAGTTTCGGGTCAAGAGGGTATGACATTTAATAATATTTCCGAAGCTTCATTAATTCCTGATGTAAGTGGACAACTAGCATTAAAACTTTTTCAACAAATTGATGATATTGATACAATTTTTATTCAATCAAATATGGTCACGATAAATTTTAAAAGAAATATTGGAAATGATACCTCGGAAGTAGAAAATACTCTACAGAACTTTTTTATATTTTATGGTGAGGAAGAATGAAGATTGGTGTTACAGGCTCTTCTGGATTTATCGGCAAAAGACTTACAAAAAAGCTTGAAGATGATGGATTTGAGGTTTTTAAATTCGTTAGAAGAGATGTAAAAGCTGAAAACGAAATTTTTTGGAGTCCATCAAAACAAGAAATTGATATAGAAAAATTTCAAACTCTTGATGCAATTATTCACCTTGCAGGTGAGTCCTTAGCTCCAAAAGATATCTTCGGATTTTTACCTTTGAGTGGAGGAAGATGGAATAAGGAAAAGAAATCTAGAATTTATTGGTCAAGAAAATGGGGATCCGACTTATTTGTAAAAACCTATAATGAAAGTGACATCTATCCAAAAATATTTATTACAGCTTCGGGGACAACAATATATGGTGATCATGGTGATGAAGTAATAACTGAATCCACAACTAAGTTTAATAGAGGCACCTTTGACCAATTAGTAGCTGAAGAGGCATGGGAATTACCACTTTCGAGTATAAAACACAAAGATGTTCGTATTGTTAAAGCCAGAAAGGGATTCATTTTAGGAAAAGGTAACATTGCAACACAGCTAATTACTTTAACAACGAAACTTAATTTATCTGGTCCTCTAGGAAAAGGAGATCAATATTGGTCATGGATTTCAATAGAGGATGTTATTAATGCGTATAAATTTTGCTTAGAAAATAGTGACATTTCTGGACCAGTTAATTTTGTTTCTCCAGTGCCAATTACACAAAAAGAGTTTTCAAATAGATTTGCGAAAGTATTTAAAAAACTCTCGGTATTACCAGTACCACAAATTGCAATAAATTTACTTATGGGTTCTGAATTGGCGCATGGATTGATCTTCTGTAGTCTTAGAATAATTCCTGAAAAATTGCTAAAAGAAGGATTCAGTTTTGAATATCCAGTTATTGAAAATTATGCAAAGGTTTTGAGAGATGAGTAAAAGCTACGAAGAAAGAATGGCAGAAAAGTACAATTTTCTAAAAAAAGATAAAAACACATCCTCAGAAGTCACTAACAAAAATACTGAACATGATGATGAAGTTTCAAATGATGAAGTTATTGATGTAGAGGGCCAAGAAGATAGCCTTCTTGTCCCATTAGATGCATGGAATACTGTTTTGAATCAACTTGGAAATTTACATGAGGCCAGTCAGCAGATGGCTGAAGCAAGAGAAAGAGCAGCAAAAGCAGAAGCAGAAGCAGAATTTCTTAGAGAAAAATTAAAAAACACCAGAGAACAGCTAGATCAAGTTAACAAGAAAAAGAAGTTTTTCTTTTTTTAATAGTTCTTATTATCTGAAACTCCAGAAATGATATAAAAAGATATTATCAACAATATAATTAGTGACCCCATTGCAACATTTCTGCCTAAATTTAGTCCATCAACTATAAAACCCCAAAGTAATGGACCTAGTATTGTCGCAAACCTTCCAATCGTTGAGTACAACCCATAAAACTCTCCAAGATGTTTCTCTGGTGAGAGTCGAGTCATAAAGACTCTGTCAACTGCAAAAATTCCACCAATATTAAACCCCCCTAAAACTCCAGTGACATAAATCAACCACATTTGATCAAATTCAGTTGCAACAATTGCTAGTGAAAGTGAAATAATCCAACAAAATATACTGATTAAAATTAATCTTCTAGGTCCATATTTATCAGCAGCTTTTCCAAAGACATATCCACCAATAATGGAAATCACTATTGCCAATGCAAGGATATTCTGGCTGTCTGCAGGAGTTAGTCCAGCTTCTTCGACTAAATATACTGCTAGTAAACCACTGATGAGAGTATTGATTGCATCAGCATAGAAAAATCTTCCAACAAGAAATCTAGTGAGACCCTTATATTGCCTAGTATGCTTCCACGACTTTACAACAACATTTAATGAATTTAAAATACTTATTTTTACTTTTTCTGTACTCACAAATTTTTCTTCTATAAAAATGAATGCTGGTAGAGAAAATATTAAAAACAATATTGCAACCGATCTAAATATTTCTACATAGCTATATCCAAAATTTTGCAGAACTGTGGCAACACCAAAACCTATCAAAGAACCTATGTATCCAAAAGCAACACCCATTCCTGAAATTTTTCCTCTGTTTTCTTCCGTGCTAACGGAAATGAGAAGTGCATCGTAAACAACTGATCCTAGATTGAAACCAATAAGTGAAATAACAAACAACAGAACAGAAATTTGTACAGTAAATGTTCCCAATAAAAATGTAGAGACAATACACATTATTGTCATTAATAAAAGAAGCCTTTTTTTTCCTTCTGATCCGTCTGACTTCCTACCAACCCATGGACCAAGAATTGCAACTATTATCATTGCACTAGAAGTAGCAAATCCAAGCTGTTGGTCAGTCCATCCTTTTTCACTTACTAGCCAAACTGAAAAATATAAACCTGGTATTACAAAAGCATAAACCGTGTTTGCAAGATCAAAAAGTAACCAAGAAATTAAACTTTTTGGCTTTACTTTATCCATTTAGTTCTTCAACTGCCTTATTGAGACGTTCAAGACCCTCACTTAATTCATCATCGCTAAGGGCATAGGATAATCTCATATACCCAGGTGCACCAAATACTTCTCCTGGAACAAATGCAATAAAATATTTATCGAGTAGCCAATTACAAAAATCTATGGATGAATTTATACCTTCATAATTTCCATTGCAGTATTGGCTGACATCAACAAATAAATAGAATGCACCAGTAGGGTTACCGACGCTTATGTTATTTATTTCATTAATTTTTTCAATTGCATAAAGTCTTCTTCTGTTGAATGATATTTTCATTTCTTCAGTCACATCAAGTCCATTTTTTAATGCAGTCTCTGCAGCTATCTGAGATATATTTGAAACATTAGATGATATTTGAGATTGTATTTTTTTAGCTAATCCTATGACATTTGAGTTAGCAACCAACCACCCAACTCTCCAACCGGTCATAGCATATGCTTTAGAAACACCATTTATAATTATTGTATTTTTTAATTCTTTGTCATATTGTCCTGGTGAAGGTGATGTCTTACCTTCATATACTAAGTGCTCATATAACTCATCAGATAAAATCCAAATATCGTTATCAAATACCCAATTATATATTTCCTCTGATTCCTCTTTTGAATAGACCACACCCGTAGGATTTGATGGAGAACACCAAATTAATAATTTTGTTTTTGAATTTTTTGCCTCTTCAAGATCAGAAACTGAAATTTTAAAATTATCTTTTTTGTTAGGATGAATAAAAACTGGTTCACCACCAGCAAGTTTTACTGCTTCAGGATAAGTTGTCCAATACGGTGCGGGAATTATTACTTCATCGCCAGAATCTAAGATTGACATTAGTGCTGTGACAATAGCTTGCTTTCCACCATTAGATACAACAACATTATTTTCATTGATATCTACACCCGAATATTTAAACGTTGTTCTTGATATTTCTTTTCTTAAAGATTCAAGTCCCGCAACAGGGGAGTATTTGTGATTTTTTGGATCATCGGCAGCAATTTTTACTTCATTAACTACATAGTCTGGTGATGCAAAGTCCGGTTCACCAGCTCCGAAGCCTATAACTGGCTTACCTTCTTTTTTTAACTCTCGGGCTTTATTAGAAATTGCCATAGTTCCCGAAGGATTAATTTTATTATCTAATTTTGATATATCCATAACTTAATCTTTCAGAGTTATTTTAATAAAGTTATTCATTAAATACGTTTCATAAATATTAAACTATTAAAAATGGAACAAATACTATACGGTGCTCCTGTAGCAAAACAGCTTGACGAAATAAGTTTAAAAATATTTCAGGAAGTCAAATCGAATAATAAAACTCCACATATGACTGCTATTACTGTTGGTGACAATCCAGCTTCCCTACTTTATGTTTCAAGAAAAAAAGAAAAAGCTGAGGAATTAGGAGTTGAATTTAATTGGATAAAACTTGATAAAAATACGAGTCAAGAAAAACTTAAAGAACTAGTTGAAACTGAATCAAAAAATACAGATGGTTTGATTATTCAGTTACCTTTACCAGATCATTTAAGTTCTGAAGATGTCATAAACTGTATTCCCCCAGATGTAGATGTCGATGGTCTTACCTCTTATAATTTAGGAGGATTGTTTTCAAATGAATATAAATTAATACCTGCAACATCATTAGCTGTACTTGAATTATTAAATTTCTACCAAATCAAGACCGAAGACAAAGTTATTGTTATTGCTGGTCGTTCAAGATTAGTTAGTTCGCCTTTAGCTAAGATACTATCATCAAAGAGTTACAACGCTAATGTAACAGTCATTCACAGCAAGACATCCAATCAAAAACAATTTATAACACAAGCTGATATTTTTATATCAGCAGTAGGTTCTGCAAAGCTTTATGATTTTTCCTACTTTAAACAAGGTGCAACCATCATCGATATAGGAATATCATCTGTTGATGGAAAAACTTATGGCGATATTGACACTCAAAATTTAAGTGAAGTAGCGAGTTACCGATCTCCGTTTCCTGGTGGAGTAGGGCCAATTACTGTTTCAGCTCTATTTTTTAATCTCTCAAGATTATTACAGTCTAATTAGTAATCCATTCTTCTTTACTAATAGTTTTCGTTAAATCAGATCTTAAAAGAAGCACAAATCCAATAATAAAGAAAATTGATAATGCTGGTAGTGAATATCTACCGCTGCCAGTTTGCACACTAATATAACTATAAAAAAGTGGACCCCAAATTGCTGAGAATCTTGAAATGACTGAAAAGAACCCCATAAACTCTCCTTCAGAGCCTTCTGGGAGCATGTTTGCATAAACACTTCTACTTACTGATTGAAGACCTCCCATACCAAGACCTACTACACTTCCGAGTCCAATTGCTGGAAGCAGCTGGCCAGCGGGAAGAAAGTACGCTCCATTACAGGCAATAAAAAATACTATGATTGTAAAAAATATTGTATTTTTTGGGCCAATATTATCTGCTAAATACCCAGCTAATCTTGCACCAAGAAAGGCTACAAATTGAACTACAAGGTAAACGATGATTATTTCTGTTTGGCTTAAAAGTAAAACTTCAGTAGCAAAAGCAGGAGCCATATTAATTACTGTTTGTGAACCATCCCAGTAAAAAAGATACGCAAGCAAGAAAAACAACAAAAAGGGAAATTTTCTAATTTTTGATAGTGTAACTAAATTATTTTTCCATCCAGCACTTATGTAGTTTTTGCTTACAGAATTATTTGTTTCTTCTTGAATTTTCATTCTTGAAAAACTGAAATAAGAAAAATATAACCACCATATGCCAGCAAAAGCAATTGAAATTCTTGTAGCTAAACCTGCAGAAATTCCCAAAGCACTTGGTCCAAATTGAACAATTATTAAAGAAATCAAAAGTTGAAGACCTCCACCTAAATAACCAAGTGCATATCCTTTTGCTGAAACTTTATCTATAGTGTCAGGTGTCGTAATATCTTTCAAAACACTGTCATAAAATACATTTGAACCAGTTGCTCCAAGTTGGGCAAAGAAGTATAACAACATAGCTATTTCTACATTATTACCAGTTATGAAGAAAAATGAAGAAGCAAATATTGCACCACCATAAGCAAAGGTCTTAAAAAATTTCATTCTTGAACCTGAAAGATCTCCAACTGCTCCAATCGTTGGCATTATTATGAAAAAGATTAAAAGTACGGAGCCAACCATGAATCCCCAAACTTCAGAGCCAGTATATGTATTACCTAAAAATTCGTATCCAGTTTCCGGAATTACAGCACTTATAAAATAAACGGGCATAATTGCACCCAGAATGGCAGTTTCATATGCTGATTTGCCCCAATCATACATAGTCCATCCAAAAATAGTTCGTTTATTATTTTTTTCGTTCATTATCCCCCATACTTAAGACTTTAATCAAAATAATTTTACTATGAGGTTTAGAATGTTAAATTTAATTGAATTGAACACTATATTTAATATGTCTTTAGATAACAAGGTTTTTTTATGGGTTTTAAATGTGGGATAGTTGGTTTGCCAAACGTTGGAAAATCTACATTATTTAATGCGTTAACACAGGCAAATATCGAATCTGCAAATTATCCCTTTTGCACAATAGAACCAAACATAGGAGTCGTTCCAGTAAATGATGTTCGTTTAGGTCAATTGGCAAAAATAGTAAATCCAAAAGAAATTATTCCCACTTCAATGGAGTTTGTGGATATTGCTGGTCTTGTTGAAGGAGCTTCTAAAGGAGAAGGATTAGGTAATCAGTTTTTAAGCAACATTAGGGAAACTGATGCAATTGTTCATGTTGTAAGAGCATTTGAGAACGATGATATTGTTCATGTTTCAGGAAAGGTTTCTCCAAAAGATGATATTGAAATCATTAATACAGAATTAGTTCTTGCTGATTTAAGCACAGTAGAAAATCTTTATCAAAAAGCTATTAAAGGAACAAAATCAGGTCAAAAAGAAGGTATGCCGTTAAAAGATTTGCTTGAAAAAATTCTTCCTGCTCTTGAGAAAGGTCGATCATTGAGAACAATCTCTTTTAGTGAAGAAGAATTAAAATTACTAAAAGGATTTCAACTTTTAACAATTAAACCTGTTTTGTATGTTGCGAATGTCAATGAAGATGGGTTTGAGAGTAATCCGTTTTTAAATGAAATATATGAAATTGCTACTGAAGAAGGTTCAGAAGTCGTTCCTATTTGTGCTGAACTAGAAGCTGAAATTTCAGGATTAATAAATGAAGAAAAAATTGAATTTCTTAATGAACTAGGACTTGAAGAATCAGGTCTTGATAGATTGAGCAGAGCAGGATATAAACTTCTAGGATTGCACACTTACTTTACTGCTGGAGAAAAAGAGGTACGTGCTTGGACAATTAGTATTGGGGATAGTGCACCAAAAGCAGCTGGAAAAATACATACTGATTTTGAAAGAGGATTTATTAGAGCAGAGACAGTAACTTTTGAAGATTATATTCAAAATAATGGAGAAAAAGGGTCAAAAGAAGCAGGGAAGCTGAGATCTGAGGGTAAAGAGTATATTGTTCAAGATGGGGACGTAATCCACTTTTTGTTTAGCGTTTAGACTTTAATATCTAAATATTTGTAGTTATTTATTTAAATAAAGTTTACAAAGAACTTCTTTAACTAAAATGAAAATATAGGATAATAAAACTCGTGAAAGTAATTATTGTAGGTGCCCACGGAGAGGCAAAAGAGCTAATTAATAGAATTAGTTCAGGATGGTCTATTTCCGTAGTTGATTTAGACCAAGAAAAATTAAGAAATTTTACAACAAACAGACAAATAGATAAAATTCAAGGCGATGCTACGTCTTCATTGGTGCTAAAAAAAGCTGGACTTGATGAAGCCACTGCAATAGTAACCTTGACATTAAGTGATGAAGTTAATTTGGAAATTTTGAAAATTGCTAAACAAAATGACATATTAAGACTTTCTTCCATTATTAATGACTCAGCTAATATTGATAAATTTAAAGAATTAGATGTTGAATTAGTTGAACCTGATATTTTACTAGCAAGAAGATTTGAACATATTCTTGAACCTAGAAGAGTTGTATCCCAAGCTTTTGCAGGTGGAAGAGCTGAAGCTCTTGAAATCGAAATCAGTTCAGATAGTCCAGTTAGAGGAAAAAAACTAAGAGAAATTGGTTCAGATTATTATATTGTTGGCGCATTGTTAAGAAAAGGCAAAGTAATTATTCCTCATGGTGATACAGAAATTAAAACTGGAGACCTTGTTACTATAGTTCTACAATCTGGTGCATTTTCTAATGTGATTAATCTTTTCTCAGGTTCAGAATCTCGCTTTCCTCTAGAATTTGGAAAAGATATTGTTGTCGTTCTAGATAATGAAAAGAATTTAAAAAACTTATCTGAGTCTGAATTTTTCATAAGAAACACAAAGGCAACTTCACTTAAGTTAATCACAAAGGAAGATTTGTTCGATAATAATTTAGAATCTACTGAAGAAACTTTAAAAGCTGTTTTGAAAGATCAAGAATTTGAAATTACATATAGAAACAAAATTTCCAATAAGGATTTAGAGAATTTTATTAATGAAAATTCAATTGGAACAATTTTTTATCCAGTTGAAGAAAGTATTTCAAAATCAAAAATAAAGTCATTGATTAGCATTGCTAACAAATCAAAAATTCCTATTTTATTTTCAAGATCAACCTATCCATACAAGACTATTGGATTATTGATCAATGATAATTTTGATGAAAACAGTTCAAATTCAATTGCATTTGATTTATCTTCAACAATGTCAGCTAAATTAGCTGGAGTTATCATTAACCAACCAACTTTTTTACAATCAGATGGTGAACAAAAAGTATCTGATACCGTTCAAAAACTTCAAGATCTAGCACTTTCACATGAAGTTCAACTTGATTTTGAAAATTTTGAAGGCAACGAAGCAAAAATATTTACTGATCAAACATCAAGTTATGATCTTTCAATAATCGGTTCAAATTTTTCACAATCTTGGCAAGATAGAAAAGTTATTGAATTTGTATCTACAAACTCTAATTCATCTCTGCTTTATATACCAAGGTAATTATGGAAGAATTTGAAGCTGTATCGCTAGTAATTATCTCTTTAGGTGCATTTATATTGCCACTTGTAGGTCAGAGAATAAAGATACCTGGAATTGTTCTCGAAATAGCTTACGGCATAACTGTAGGTCCCGTTTTAGGATGGGTTGATTCATCAGAATTTATTTCTGGACTTGCAATACTAGGGTTTTTGTTATTGATGTTTTTGTCAGGATTTGAAATTGAGTTAGATACTTTCCGTGAAAAAGGTTTAAGAACTCTAGCACTCCCAATGTCAATCTACCTATTAACTGTAATAACTTCCTTTTACCTAATTTCTACTTTGGGATATCCAATCTTTCTTGCTCTTGTTTTATGTACAACAAGTGTTGATATAGTTATAACTATTTTACGAAGTGATGGAACTATTAAAACAAAATATGGACAGACTTTATTTATGGTTGCTTTACTTGCAGATATATTGACCCTACTCGCCGCTACTGTTTATGCATCTTTTATAAATGCTGGGGGATTGTCCATTTCAAACCTAAATGTAGTTCTTTACTTTGTGGTAGTAATTATGTTATTAAGAATTATTAGAAGAGTCGCTTGGTGGAATCCACAGTTATTTTCCAGAATGTTTGATGGAAACGACCCTGATGAGTTAGGAATTAGAAGTTCTATTGCTCTTATGTTGGTACTTGTTGGAGTGTCAGTGTTTTTTTGATATAGAGCCAATACTTGGTGCATTTTTAGCTGGTACAATTTTTGCTTTTACATTTTCAAATAGAGGAACTCTTGAAAGCAGTTTAAAAGGATTTTCCTATGGGTTTTTAATACCGATCTTTTTTATAAACATCGGATTAAATTATGATATTAGTGTTTTTTCTGAAACGCAGTTTTTTGTTGAAGTAGGTTATTTGTTCTTGATAGCTGTAGGAGTTAAATTTATTCCTTCTCTCTTGCTAGTTTTCTCAAAGATTAAATTTAGAGACATGCTTGCAGGAGGTTTTTTACTCTCAGCAAGATTTAGTCTAATTATTGCAATGGCGGAAATAGGGGTGCATCTAGATTTAATTACAAAAGAGTTAGAGCAACAAATAATTCTCTTAGCAGTAATTACTGCAACCTTTTCCCCAATTTTATTTAGATTAGTAAGAACTCAAACAAAATAGTTTATGAAAATTAAACCCGATTTATATTTAAAAGGTGTCTTTATGGGTATTGCTGAAATAATCCCTGGAGTTTCTGGTGGAACAATTGCTTTTATAACAGGTATTTACGAAGAGTTGATAGATTCAATAAAGTCAGTCAATTCAAGATCGCTGAAGTTACTATTAACATTCAAATTTGCATCATTTTGGAAAGCAATAAATGGATCTTTTCTAATTACTTTAATTATTGGAATGTTGACATCAATTTTGATTCTTTCAAGATTCATTGTTTATTTAATCGATGATCATCCTCTTAAAATTTGGGGATTCTTTTTTGGTTTAATAATTGCTTCTGGCATATTAATTTTTTATCAAATTGAAAAAATAAGCATTGCTGGATTGCTTTCATTTGTAATTGGTCTAACTATTGCATCATATATCGCTCTCCAAGCACCTTCGATTACTCCAAACACAAATTTTTTTATATTTCTGTCTGGCGCAATTGCAATTTCTGCGATGATTCTTCCGGGCATAAGTGGTTCTTTTATTCTTGTATTTTTATCAAAGTACGAGTTCATATTGAAAGCTTTGAACAGTTTTGATACTGCTGTCATATCAGTATTTTTGGCTGGCTGCATAGTGGGTCTAGTTACATTTAGTAGAGTTTTTTCATACCTTTTTAAAAAATATAGTGATGTAGTAGTTAGTGCTCTTATAGGATTTCTTGGGGGCTCATTGTTTAAAATTTGGCCTTTTTATGAAGTTTTAGAATACAACTCTTCAAATGAACCAATATATACAACTCCAATTTTACCGACAACTAACCAAAGCAATGATCTGATTTTCTTTTTTACTTTTGTAGTTATTGGATTTATTAGTATGTGGGTATTAGAAAAGAAATTTATAGGTTTAAATAAAGAAATTTAGACTATTAAAATAGATATATGAGATTAGGATTACCAGAACTTTTAATAATTTTAACGATATTGCTTCTACTTTTTGGAGCAAAAAGGCTTCCAGGCTTAGCTAAATCATTAGGAAAATCTACAAAAGAATTCAAATCTGCACTTGAAGAAGAATAAAAATGAAAAAAGCTTCCTTTCTTTTTCTTTTTTTATTTATTGCATGCGGAGCTCAAGAAACCACTGAACTCACTACTGGTGAAGAGATTTATACTGCAAGGTGTGCAGCGTGTCACCAAGCTGATTTTTCAGGTAGAGCTGGCCCAAGTTTAAAAAAGGCTAGAGTATTAGATATGCCTGATTCATATTGGCTTCAAACTATTTTGAATGGAAAAGGGTCTATGCCAGCAGTAAGGATAACAGAAGAACAAGCACAGTTAGTTATAGATTATGTAAGGGAAAGTAATTAGGCTCTGTCTGTATATTTGTTAAGCTTTTTTAAATCTTTTTTTATATTTTTAAGGATATCTAAATTTTCTAATCTCCAAACCCAATTTTTTTCTTTTGTTCCTGGAATATTAAATCTGGCATCTTTTCCAAGTTCTAGCAAGTCTTGGATAGTTGTAACAGCTAATTGACAAGGTGATTCCCACACAAGAGATATAAAGTTCCAAACATCAGATTCGTATAAAGAAGAACTGCTTTCTTTGTATTGATTAAAAAATTCAATTTGAATATCATCAACTTCATTAAGCCATTGTTTAATTGTTGGGCTGTCATGAGTACCTGTATAGGCAGCAATATTAAAATCCCACTCTTTTGGGTGGATTTCATTGTGTTTACTGTCGTTAGGCACTCTTTGTTGAAGAACTTTCATTCCTGGGATATTAAAATTACTTAGTACGTCAGCGGTTTCTTGTAAGACAACTCCAAGATCTTCAGCTAGTAATTTATTAAAGTCAATTGATTTAGAAACAACATCAAAAAATGTTTTCCACGGACCTGTCCTCCAGTGACCATTTAATGCAGGTTCATTTTCAGGAATAGCCCAAAATTGAAAAAAACCAACAAAATGATCAATTCTTAAGTAATCGTAATTTTTTAAATTATAATCTAATTTTTCAATCCAGTATTTATAGCCTTCTTCTTTATGAATATCCCATTTATAAAGTGCAGTATTCCAAACTTGCCCTTCTACAGTAAAGTCATCCGGAACAGCACCTGATACAAAACTCATTCTATTATGTTCGTCTAGATCAAAAAGATCTTTGTTGAGCCATACGTCGGCAGAGTTATGGTTCACATATATTGGTATGTCACCAAGTATTCTTACATTTTGTCTATTTGCATATGATTTAAGTTTTTGCCATTGTTTATCAAACTCAAATTGTAAAAATAAATTTTTTGTAAAGTTGTCTTTGTACTTATCACAGACTAAATCAAACAATTCCTCTGAATAATTTTGATAATCATAGTCCCATTCGTTCCATGAAGTTTCAAATATTTCACTTAATGTTAAAAATGTAATGTGTTTCTTCTTAATTTCGTTCTTAATGTATGTTTGATAATCTTTCTCATCAATGTTTACTCTTTTAGATATATGTTTAAAAATTTGATCTTTGTTGTTATAAACTTTTTTGTAATCTACCTCATTGGAATTAGGTATTATAATTTTTTCTAATTCATTTTTTGAATATATTTGATTTTCAATTTCATCTAGTGAAATTATGTATGGATTTCCCAAAATAGATGATTTACTTGAATAAGGAGAGTACTCGATATCATCTGTAATTCCTAACGGCAAGACTTGCCATATTTTTGTTTTTGAATCATTAAGAAATTCTACGAATTCATAGCTTTCTTTACCAAGATCTCCAATCCCATAGTTACTTGGTAAAGATGTTGGATGTAAAATTAATCCGCTACTTTTTTCAATATCCATATCACTTCAAATATATAGTATATAATGACTATTTGATAGTAATTTAATTTTTATGGTAGAAGAACATAGTCCTGAATTTATAGATGCTGGGGAAAAGCAAAAAATTGATTTTTTTGAAGGTGACGTTCATTTAGGTCATTATGATTTTAGATTCGATTTTGATGACAAAAAGCACTTCTCAATTTCAAAAGATGGCATTGGTAGAGTTAGAATACACTCTCAAAAAAATATTTCAAAACTCTGGATACTTTTAGAAGATGAAGAATTTAGACCAATTGAACTTAAAAAATTTGCTGAGACAGATAGGTTCATTTTTTGGGGTACCCAAGTAGAATTCAGGTCACCAGTTGCGAAATTTAGTTTTGCAGCATCTACAGACGATAAATTAAATTTGTATTTTGGTACTAGTGGTATTGCGAACTTTATTTCTCCATCAGAAAAATGGATTTATGATAGTAAGTCATTTATGAGACACACAATACCAGATTGGGTATACGGAGGAGTCATGTATCAAATTTTTCCGGAAAGATTCTCCAATGGTGATAACTCGATTAATCCAGAAAATATTGTTGATTGGAACTCAACACCGACAAGATTAGGTTTTCATGGTGGCGATTTAATTGGAGTTTTGAATAATCTCGATCACATAGAATCTCTCGGAGTAAACATATTGTATTTAAATCCAATATTCTTATCATCCAGCACTCATAAATACGATGCTTGGGATCATTTTAAAGTAGATCCAACACTTGGAGGCGACGATGCATTGAAAGACTTAATTAATGAATGTCATAATCGTGATATGAAGGTGGTCCTAGATTGCTCTTTAAATCACGTTCATCCAAGACATTTCGCTTTTCAGGACTTAATACAGAATGGTGAAAACTCTAAATACAAGGACTGGTTCACTGTTTTTGATTACCCAGTCAGGTTTATTCACAGACCGCATTTATATGCAAATACTTACAAAGTAGGATGGGACGGTAATCAAGAAGAGTATAAGCAGTATCTTGACAAAACCTTTGAAGAAACAAAAGTTCCAGTTGAAATTAAAGACGATGATGGCCCAATTGTTGAGCCTTCATTTAAGGCTTGGTGGGGTGTTCCAGATATGCCAAAAATGAATTTTGAAAGCAAAGAAGCAAGACAATGGGCTCTTGATGTTACAAAGTACTGGATAGAAAATTTTAATATTGATGGGTGGAGAATGGATGTCGCTAAAGAATTAGATTTTTCCTTCTGGAAAGAATTCAGAGACATTGCACATTGTACAAATAAAGATACTCTTTTAATTTCTGAAATATTTGGTGACACATCTCAGTGGCTACAGGGTGATAGGTTTGATGGGACAATGAATTATTCATTCAGAGAATCAATGACTGATTATTTTGCTACAAAAAGAATTACAAATAAAGAATTTGCTGATTCACTCGCTAATTTATATTCAATGTATTCTTTTGAAGCATTATCCTCTTGTCAAAACCTTTTAAGTTCACATGATGTTAAGAGATTTTTAAATAGATGTGGAAATGAAAAAGATGGCATGCTTGGAGCAATATTCCTACAAGCTACCTTTCCAGGGATTGCGGGAATTTATTATGGTGATGAAATAGGATTAGGTGGTGCAGATGACCCATTTAACAGAGAACCTTTTCCATGGGATGATCAGAAATCTTGGAATTTAGAAATATTAAATTATCTCAAAAATCTGATGAAAATTAAGAGAGAAAGTCCTATTTTTAAATACGGCCGTTTTGAATTATTAAATGAACACAATGATTTCGTAGCTTTTAGGAGGATACTCAAGGACGAATCGATGCTATGTATCATTAATCGTGAAAAATCTAACGATGATTTTCAAATAATTTCTAATGCACACAGTATAAATTTGAAATTTGGTGAATGTACAGCAAATCTAGATGATGGAAAGATAAAAATAACCAACAATTCAGGTGATATAGGACTAATTATTCACGAACAATAAATCGAATTGTATATTTGTGAAATGTTTTTTCAAATTTAATAGAAATTTTTCAAATTCAGGATTATATTATGCATACATTCTTTTATGAGTGGATATACGTATATACGAAAGGGAGTATATGAAAACTAATAAATTACGTTTTATCGTATTTTTATTAATGTTTTCTATGGTTGCCGTTGCTTGTGGAGGTGATGCTGCTGAAGAAACAACAGAAGCACCCGAAACAACTGAGGCACCACAGGAAACTCTTGCGGCACCTGCAACTACTTCTCCGCCACCGGAAAAGCTAGTTATATGGGCTGAAGAAAAAATTGCTATTGCACTAGAACCATTAGTTGGTGCTTATGAAAGTGCAGCAGGAGTTGACATAGAAGTTGTAATATATGATTTCGGTGCAATTAAAAACGATGTACTTACTGCTGGACCAGCAGGTGAGGGTCCAGACTTGTTCGTCGGACCACATGACATGGTTGGTGAAGTAGTAGCAAATGGTGTAGTCGCACCAATCGATTTAGGTTCAATTTCAGATGATATATTTGAAGTTGGTATTGCAGGCTTTAGTTACGGGGGAGAGGTTTATGGATTTCCATATGCAACTGAAGCTATCGCCATGTATTACAATGCAGATTTAGTTGATGGTGTTCCTTCAACATGGGAAGAAGTAAAAGCAGCGTGTGATGCAGCTGGTACAGAATTATGTGTCGGTGCTCCAGGCGGTGGAGGTGCTGGCGATGCCTATCATAGCCATCCATTCTTCGCTTCAGACGGTGGATATATATTCAAGTTTGATGGTGGTTTTGATCCATCTGACGTAGGACTTGATAATGCATCTGCAATAGCATCTGCAGAATTTCTCGACTCTTTAGTAAAAAATGGAACAGTAGCCTCAACAGATTATTCTGCTTCTATGACAGCCTTCCAAGAAGGTCGTTCATTATTCTGGATGACTGGACCGTGGGCTAGAAATGATGCTGCAGCTGTTAATTATGGTGTCGGTTTAATACCTACATTCAATGGCAATCCAGCAACACCATTTGTTGGAGTTAGAGGAATGTTTGTATCTGCATTCAGCGAGAAGAAAGTTTTAGCTCAAAGCTTTATTTTAGATTTCTTTGCAACTGTTGATGTACAAGCAGCCATGTATGCAGAAGATCCAAGGCTTCCAGCAACAAAGTCATTATTTGCAATAGTTGAAGCTGAAGATCCAATTGCTGCACAATTTGCAGCGAGTGCATCTAACGGAATTCCTATGCCAAACATACCTGAAATGGGTAATGTATGGGGACCTGTTGGTGATGCAATGTTAATAATTAGAGATCAAAATTATGGTACGAATGAAGATACAGGAGTAACTGTAAATTCTGCTTCTGACGCTATGAAATTAGCTGCTCAGCAAGTAAGAGATGCCATTGCTGGTGGATAATTACTAATAAATAAATTTATAATCGGGGCTCTATATGAGCCCCGATTTTTATGTGATATATTAAGTTATGCAGTATTCAACAATATTTAGGTATCTATTTTTAGGTATCTTCAATGGTTTTGTAGTTTATTTAGTGCCATTAACTATTGCATTCGAATCATGGTTTTTACTAATAATTACAATAATTATTACTCTTCTAGTAAATCTTACATATGCAACAAATAGATTAAAACCACTTAAATGGATAACACCAGGAATGATATTTCTTTTATCATTTGTTGTTTTTCCTGCGGCTTATAGTTTCTATGTATCGTTTACAAACTGGTCAACAGGACATATTTTAACTAAACAACAAGCAATTGAGAGGTTAGAAGACCTTACATATACAAAAGATGATCAAAGAGGTATTGAATTTGATTTATACGTGTTACAGGATCAAAATTTGGAATATTATTTTCTTGCAGATCTTGATAATGAAAATTTACTATTTGGAAAAGCTGTTCAAGAAAATCAATTTAATGAAATTGACTTTGCCAACCATGAACCGTCATTTAAAAATCCAAATGGTGAAATATTAATTCCAGATAATCTATATTTGTTATCTGGCAAGGAACAAATAGCTAATTCCTCTCAACTTCAAGAATTGTCACTTTTAGTTGATAAGAATACACGTATTCAACTTTATAATATTTCAGTTTTTGGTGCGTCTAGTGGAAGGCTTTTATCAGCTCAACAAAAGTATTCGTACAGTGCTGATACTGATACGTTATACGACAATGTCAATGATTCAGCTTGTACATTGGGCAATAGGGGTAATTTCATATGCAATGGTCAAACAATCGACCCTGGTTGGAGAATCAATGTTGGTACAGAGAATTATCAGCGAATAGCAGATGATGAGAGATTTAGAGGTCCTCTGAGAATAGTAACCTTATGGACTTTTCAATTTGCCTTTTTTGCAGTTTTTCTAACTTTTTTTGTTGGCTTACTTTTAAGTGTCTCATTAAACAAAGATAAACTTAAATTTCAAAAAATTTATAGATCTATTTACATACTTCCGTATGCTATTCCAGGTTTTATATCTATTTTAGTTTTTAAAGGTCTTCTAAATCCTGATTTTGGTTTAGTCAATGATTGGTTCGGTCCTTTATATGAATTATTTAATGTTGAGCCAATTAATTGGTTTAGAACCAAAGAAAGCTCGAGGGCAGCAGTTTTGCTAGTAAACACCTGGTTAGGTTTCCCATACATGTTTTTAATTACTACTGGTGCTCTTCAGTCAATACCAAATGAGCTTTTAGAAGCTGCAAAAGTTGATGGTGCAACTCCAAGACAATCATTTTGGAGAATCACATTTCCACTATTATTAGTTGCAATATCACCGTTACTTATTGGTGCATTTGCATTCAACTTCAACAATTTTACACTTATATTTTTACTTACAAGTGGTGGACCACCTATAGTTGGAGCTGATGTAGCGGTTGGGTATACAGATATTTTGATATCCTTTACATATGATTTAGCAATTGCTGGTGGAAGAGGATATCAATTTGGACTTGCTGCCAGTGTTACCACAATAATTTTCCTTATTGTTTTATTTATATCCGCAGTATCTTTCAGATACTCAAAGCGTTTGGAGCGTGTTTATGGAAATTTATAAATTTATGAAATGGTTCAGAGAATTTGGATGGAGGCATCTTATAGGTCTGATATTCGCGATAATTTCTTTGTATCCAATTTTGTATGTTATAACGAACTCTTTTGCAGATTTTGCAAATTTAGCTAATTCAAAACTTATACCAGACGGATTTACAACTAAACATTATCAAAGTTTGACTGGAGACCCTCTCATCCCTTATTACAAATGGTTGTTTAATACGTATAAAATAGCCGGAATTGCTGGATTTCTTAATGTTTTACTTGGTACATTCGCTGCTTTTGCTTTCGCAAGATTAAAATTCAAAGGTAGACGAGTTGGTCTTATAACTTTAGTACTTGTTCAAATGTTTCCATCTTTTCTTGCATTTGTGGCAATCTATCTATTATTTTTTCAGATTGGTGATGTTGCACCATTTGTTGGTTTGGGCACACATATAGGTTTAATCTTTGTCTATCTGGGAGGATCGATAGGATTTAATTCATGGTTGATTAAAGGCTTCATGGATACAATACCAACTTCTTTAGATGAAGCTGCAAAAGTTGATGGTGCAACTGATTTTCAAATATTTTATAAAATTATAGCCCCGCTTTCAAGACCAATAATTGTTGTTTTGTTTGTAATTACATTTATAGGTATCTATTCAGACTATATTCTTGCGGCAATCTTTTTGAAAGATGCGAATTTATATACTGTTGCTTTAGGAATCAATATAGTGTTTATGGATGACTTTAGTAATGAATGGGGCAGTATTGCTGCAGCATCTGTAATTGCTGCAACACCTATTGCTGTATTGTTCTTATTTTTTCAAAAGCAAATAACTGGTGGCTTAACTGCAGGTTCAATAAAAGGATGACAAAAAAAGCACTTTTTCTATCTGGAGGTTGGGAAGGACATGAACCACAGGAAACTTCAGAATTTATATCGAGTGAATTACAACAATTTAAAATTCAAAGTGAAATAGTAAATGATTTGGACGTTTTAGGGGACATAGATTTTCTAAAAAATTTTGACATCATTATACCAGTTTGGACAATGGGAAAAATTGATGATGATAATTGGGAAATAAAGAATTCGAAAATTGGGAACCTGCAAGAGGTTATACATTCAGGAATTGGTCTTGCAGGATGGCACGGAGGAATGGCAGATGCTTTTAGAGACAATACAAATTATCAATTTTTAGTAGGAAGTCAATTTGTTTGTCATCCTGGAGATTTCGTAGATTATCAGGTAATCATCAAAGATGATGAACATCCAATTGCCAACAGTATTAATGACTTCAGTGTTCACTCTGAGCAGTATTTTTTACACTATGATCCATCAGTAAATATCATTGCGTCTACAACATTTAATGAGAAATATCACAGTTGGATTGATGGAGTAGAAATGCCAATTGCTTATACAAAGACCTGGGGTAAAGGAAAAATTTTCTATTGTTCTATTGGTCATCATATGAAAGATTTTGAAAATTTAGATGTTGTTAGGTTAATTTGCCAGGGTATTAATTGGGCTGTTAAGAGCACATGAATATTGGAATTATTGGTTGTGGAGCAATCTCAAGTCAATATATGGTCGGATTTGATAAGAATAAAAATGATGTAAATGTTCTTGCTTGTGCTGACTTAGATAATGAAAAATCTGAATTATTTGCCAAAGAGTACAATATTGAACATTTGACTGTAGAGAATCTTTTGTCTAATCCAAATATAGATATTATTGTAAATCTAACTCCGCCATCTTCGCATTTTGAAATTTCTTGTAAATCTTTGAAAAATGAAAAACATGTATTTTCTGAAAAACCGGTAGCTCTCTCAGTAGAACAGGGAAAAAAACTTTATGGTCTAGTTAACAAACATGACCGATATTTATTTTCTGCACCAGACACAACACTAGGTCCCGCATTCACTAAAGGTCAGGACTTGATTTTATCTGGAAAAATTGGTGAAATAATCGGAGCATCAGCTAGTTTTGCAACCCATGGTGTGGAAGGTTGGCATCCCAACCCTTTATTTTATTACAAAAAAGGAGGAGGACCATTGTTTGATATGGGACCATATTATTTAACTGCACTATTGAAAATCTTAGGTCCTGTTAATGAAATCATTTCATATTCTCAAAAAACATTTCCAGTTAGGAGTGTTGATAATCCAAAAGTCAAGTATAAAAACATTGATGTTGATGTAGATACACATTATCTTGCATTATTAAAATTTAAATCAGGTGTTGTTGTTGATTTTGAAATAACCTTTGATATTTGGAAGCCCTATGAACCAAAATTAGAATTTTATGGAACATCGTCTTCAATAAAATTTGCAGATCCAAATAATTATGATGGTGATGTATCAATATTTGATAAAGAATCGTACCAGTGGGAAAAAGTTCATTCTTCTATAAATGAAGAAAATAATTATTACAGAGGCCTTGGTGTAATTAATATGGTTAAGTCAATAAATGGTAATAACATTTCAGAAGATGAAATATTATTACCATTTCATGTTTTAGAAGTTATGTGTGCATTAGAAGCCTATGATGGTTATGGTAGGTGGGAAAAAATAAATCAACAATTTTAGGATAACAATTAGAGAATTTGTCTTTAAAATATTAAAATTTAAGTAGCACTTTGTAGGAGGAAATTTGTCAAAATTACACGAGTATTTAAAAAATCAAGAGAGCTTAATCACATCCACAGTTGAAGGAAAGACTTTATTAGACTTTATAGATCGAAATGCTAATGAGTATCCTGACCATCCTGCACTCAACTCACCTGCAAACGCAGAATACTCTGCATGGGATTCTATATCATGGTCTGAATATAGAGAGACATCAAAAAATTTAGCAGCTGGGCTAATGACTCTAGGTTTAGGCCCAGGAGATACAGCATTTATAATGTCAAATAATACAAAAGAACATAATATTGCTGATCTAGGAATTTTGTACACAGGCGCCACACCGTCAACTTTATATAAGCAACTTAAATATTCCCAAATTGAATACGTGGCAAATTTAATGGAGGCTAAAGTTGCAGTAGTTGGAGATCTTGAGTTATTCGAAGAAGTAAACAAAGCAAAAAAAGATTGTATAAATTTAAACGCAATTGTTCTAATTGATGGATATGAAGAGAAGAAAGATCTTGATTATGTCTACAGTTATCACGAATTAATTGAAAAAGGTAAAAGCATAAATAGTGAGGACAGTTCAAAACTTGACACTGCTATTGCTACAGTAACACCAGACTCCTTAGCTTGTCTCATTTTCACTTCTGGTACAACTGGTAAGCCTAAGGGTGTGATGATATCGCATAAAAACGTTCTATGGACTATTGAAAGTTTGTTTGGTCAGATGATTCCTGCAGCAAAATTTCCAAGAATAGTTTCTTACCTACCAATGGCTCACATAGCAGCCCGTGCAGGAGATCACTATCAAGCAATTTACAGAATTGGTCAAATATTTCCAGTTCCAGTACTTGAAGATATGAGAGATGCACTACCTACAATTAAGCCATCAGTGTTTCTTGCCGTTCCAAGAGTTTGGGAAAAGTTTAAAGCGGGACTCGAAGCAAGAATAGAGGAAAATCCCAAAAAAGACCTAATAGCTAAAGCTATTCAAAATGGACTTGAGAGGGTCGATTATGAGCAAAAAGGTGAATCAGTTCCATTTATGGTTAGTCTAAAAGATAAAATCTTTGCAAAATTAGTCTTTTCAAAATTTAAAGAAGGATTAGGTATAGTTGATACGGAATATTTTGTAACTGCTGCAGCTCCAATGAATAAAGACGTTCACAGGTGGTTTCATGCTATTGGCATAGATGTAACAGAAATTTACGGAATGACTGAGGATACTGGACCTGCAACAATAGGTGTACCTGGAAATGCAGTTGAATCTTTTGAAAAAAGACTAAAAGTAGATTCAATTAAAGTACCGAGTGTTTTAAATCCTATTGGTAAAGTAGGAATTCCTATTCCTGGAACTGAAGTAAAAGTTATGGAAGATGGAGAACTATGTATAAAAGGCAATCACGTTGCACAAGGATATTTCAAATCAGAAGAACAAACTAAAGAAACATTTGATGAGGATGGATGGCTACATACGGGTGACTTAGCAGAAATTGATGAAGAAGGATATGTAAAGATAATTGGAAGAAAAAAAGAAATCCTCATAACTTCAGCTGGAAAAAATATTGCTCCTGTTGAAGTTGAGGATTTAATAAAACCACATCAATTGATTGGTCAAGTCTGTGTTGTTGGTGATGGAAAGAAATATCTTACAGCTTTGATCGTTTTAGATGGAGATGGAGGAGCAGAAACATGGGCTTCTGAAAATAACGTTGAATATTCTATTGCAACTATGTCAAAGGACAAATCTGTTATTGATGCAATACAAAAGCAAGTTGATGATGCTAACTCTAAAGTTGCTAACGTACAACAAATTAAGAAATTTGTTATATTAGAAAAAGAATGGACTGATTCAAGTGGAGAGTTAACACCAACTTTAAAACTTAAGCGCAATGTTATTGCTGAAATGTATAGTGATGAAATTGAATCAATGTATGAGGAAGGATAAATAAATGTCAGAAATTTCTTTTGAAGATAGAACGGTAATAGTTACTGGTGCTGGAAATGGGTTAGGAAAAGCTTATGCAATTGAACTAGGTAATAGAGGTGCAAAAGTTGTCGTTAATGATTTAGGTGGTGCAGTTGACGGTTCAGGTTCTGGTAGTACTCCAGCTGATGAAGTTGTTAATGAAATAATATCTAATGGGGGAGAGGCAGTAGCAAACTATGACTCAGTTGCTACAAAAGATGGCGGTGAATCAATTGTACAATCAGCCATAGATAATTTTGGTACAGTTGATGCAGTTATTAACAATGCTGGAATATTACGTGATAAAAGTTTTGCAAAATTATCTGAAGAGGAACTTTCATTAGTTATCGATGTTCATTTGAAAGGTACATTTTTTGTCTCTCAACCAGCATTCAAAGTTATGAAAGAGAAAAATTATGGAAGAATTGTCAATGTAGCATCACCCTCTGGTTTATTTGGCAACTTTGGGCAATCAAATTACGGTGCTGCAAAAATGGGAATTGTAGGTCTTACAAATGTTTTGGCAATTGAAGGTGCTAAATACAATATAAAAGTAAATGTAATTGCACCAACAGCTTACACACGTATGACAGAAGCATTACTTCCAGAAGATGTTGGTAAGTTATTTGGACCAGAGTTAGTGACTCCAATGGTAACTTACTTAGCTTCTGAAGCTTGTGAACCATCCCATGAAATATTTGGAGTTGCTGCAGGAAGATTTGCTCGTATTGGAATTATTACTCATAAAGGCTATGTCAACACA
>CACHBU010000007.1:0-42319 GCA_902578135.1 uncultured Candidatus Actinomarina sp. | reverse complement strand
AATGTCAGGAAATTTTGAAAATCTCTTGTTTTACTTGGTTATTCCTCCAATTGGTTCTATCATTTCAGCGTATTTATTTAGGTTTTTTGCTAATAAACAGCTTTTAACTTAAATTTAACATTCAAAATTAACGTTAAATTTTAAATCACGTTATTTTTTATAACTATGAAAGACAAATTTAATAAATTTTTAGAGGTCGAAGACAGAGTATTTCGTGCTCCTTACAATTTCCTCAAAGAAAAAGGAATCATTGATAAGGTCAAAGAAATAAGGACTAGATTTGTTGAAATTTATGCAAAGGACGAAGAGATTCCATATGGTGGAAATCAAATGTTCTTTGGTGACGACTAAGTCTATTTCTTTATACAGTACGGACAGTACTCGTTGATCTTAAAATCTGGAGAAGCTTTCTCTTCTGCTGAAAGTGGCTCTCTACATATATAGCAGTAAATGTACTCTGTTTCATTGAGGTCGGTGTCTAATGCAACACGCTCATCAAATACAAAACAGTCACCATTCCAGTATTTTCCACCTGTCTCTTTAAAGTAATCAAGTACTCCACCTTCAAGTTGTTTCACATCGGAAAATCCAGCTTTGAGCATAATTGCAGATGCTTTCTCACATCTAATTCCACCAGTACAGTACATAACAATTTGTTTATCTTTGTACTCTTCTGGTAGTTGTTCTATTGCATCTGGAAAATCTCTAAATGTATCAAGTTGTAGGTCGACAGCATTTTCAAAAAGACCTACACGAGTCTCATAGTCATTACGAGTATCCAAGACAATAACATCTTCATTGTTTTCATACATTGCATAGAGTTCTTGTGGAGTGACATAATCTCCAGTTAACTCTCTGGGATTAATATCATCTCTTCCCAACGAGATGATTTCTTTTTTTTGACGAACCTTCATTCTTCTAAAAGGTTGAGTTTCACTATAAGTTTTCTTTAGAGAAATATCTAAAAATCTTTTATCTTGTTCTATAAAATACAGATATTGTTGAACAGCTTCTTCACTACCAGCTAAAGAGAAATTTATGCCATTTGGACTTAGATATACTGAACCTTTTAGATCCAAATCATCGCAAATTGATTGAAACTCAGGAACCAAAACTTCAACATCGTTTAATGGTTCAAATTTATATCCCGCAATATTAAGCACATGTAAATCATTCACAGACATATTGTAAATCCCATTTCTTAGTTTATAAGACCTCTTTTATGAAAAAAATCCACAACGTCGTTTATTGTTTCAGCTACAGGCCTTGGTTTATGATCAAGTATTTCTTTTGCGAGAGTACTTGGAATAATTTTGTTTTGGACTTTTACGGTATGAATTGAATCAACAGTAGCACTTCTTGGTTTGTTAAAAAAAAGTGCCTTTAGATAGGACGAAGGAATTGATAGATAAGCAAAGAAAAACGGAAGTGTGCCTCTTATTAATTGTTTATTTAACTTCTCAGACATTACTTCACCGATTCCAACAAAATCTATATAGTTTCCTCCAACAATATAATTTTGTTTTGACTCGCCTTTTTCGACACAGTTTATTGCAGTGAGGCAAAGATCACGAACATCAACATAGTCATAACCAACATTTACTGTAAAAGGTCTTTTTCCATTAGCAATATTTATAATCTCTTGGCCGAACAAACTAGGTTTAAAATCATTTGGTCCAAAAATCCCTGAAGGATGAATAATTGAAGCATCAAGACCTTTTTCACAATAATCATAAACAATTCTTTGTGCATCTGCTTTTGATAGATCATACGGAACAGAATTAGGATTTGTTACAAGAGGTCTATTTTCCAAAAGCGGTTCATCTAAAGGCTCTCTTATAAATGCATCTACAGACGAAAAATGTATTAATTTTTTAACACCATGTCTTAAAGATAATTCACATACATTCTTTGTTCCCAAAACATTCACAGAACGAATTATGTCCCTATCTTTGCGTACTAAGCTAATTAGTGCAGCTGTATGAAATACTACATCTACATCTTTAAATGCTACGTCCACAGATTCGATGTCTGTAATGTTTCCCCTGATAATTTCTACAGCGTGTCCTTCAAATGCTCGATGGTCTCCGTCAAAATCTATACATCTAACCTTAAAATCTTGCTTTGTTAGCTCTCTTACTAAATTTGCCCCAACATGCCCAGAGCCTCCCGTTATAAGAGCAGTCTTCATAAAACTTTATAATTTAATACCAATATGTTTTCTTAAAAAATTACCAATTTGGTTAAATGCCTCAATTGTTTCAGGCATTCTCACATCTACGTGAAACACATGATACATGTCTTCCCATTCATAATATTCATGCTCACAATTGTCTTCTTTTAATACATCTCTTAATCTCTGCGAGTCAGATAATAAAAGCTCTTCAGTCCCCACCTGAATCATTATTGGAGGGCAGTTCTCATAATTTCCCTTAAGTGGGACAACATACTTATCGTTTTCATCATAATCTTCTTGATTTAGGTAATAGTCATAAGGTTGATCACCGTTTTCCCAAATTTTTTTAAATAAAGGCCCAAGCATTATGTCTCTATCTGCCATTTCATATGTGTAGGTATCACCAGAAGCACTTGGGTCAGTCCAAGGTGATAATAGTGCTAATGCAGAGGGAAGTTGGATGTCGTCTTCTTTTAGTTTTAACAGTGTAATTAAAGCGAGATGACCTCCAGCGGAATCTCCTGAAATTGCTACTTGTTCAGGAGAGTAACCTAATTCATCTATCAAAAATTTATAACTTTTTATACCGTCTTCTAGTTGTGCTGGAAATTTATGTTCTGGACCAAGTCTATAGTCTGGAACATAAACAACAGTTTTGGTAATATCAGCTAGATAACTAGCTAAAGCATAGTGAGACTCAGGACTTCCCAGTGAATAACCACCACCATGAAAGTAAAGAAGAATCCTCTCTGGATCTGAATTAGGGGTAGAAATTTTAAACGATCTTATATCGTCTAGGTAAATTACTTCTTTTGTTGTCCCCTTTACTTTGGGAAATACAGTTCCTTGTAAGTTGTTAAACCATCTCCCAATCTTCATTCTTCCTGAGGTCATTTCTTTTGGAGATTTGTAAAGTAACCCGATAAATGAAGATGCTCTTTTAAACCTTTTAATACTTTTTTGTGCTTCTTTGCTAATCATTTTTTTGTAATTAATCTTTGTATCTTTCAGCTTAATTTTAAAAAACAACATATTCAAAAATATAATCTTTTATTATTCATTACATGGGTAAATTATTAGTGCATATTATTACGGGAGTTGAAAATCCTAGTCGTTCAGTATTGGGATTTCTGGTTGCCAAATCAGCAATAGAAGATGGTAATGAAGTAACCATATTCTGTGCAGGGGATGGAGTAACTTCTCTTCATGACATCACAACAAAAGAAATGCAAGGTGTTGGACTCGGGACTCTTTCAGATCATTTAGAAGAATTAAAAATAAAAGGTGCCGCTCTTTTTGCCTCTGGTAAATCTGCCCAAGCAAGGGGAATAACTAAAGATCAATTAGAATCTTTAGGATTTACTCCTGCTACTCCAAATAAACTTGTTGAACTTACTTTTGAAGCAGATAGAGTGTTAATTTACTAATTCAACTCTAAAAACAATACAACATACGTAGCATTCAAATACAACTATTATCTCTATTTGAAAGTCATTATGAGCAAAAAAGTATATCTTCTGTGGTTTGGACAAACTGTTTCCTGGACAGGTTCTGCGATGTCTTTTTTTGCAATTGGTGTTTGGATATATGAAACAACTGGCAAAGCAAGCGCACTTTCATCAATATTATTTATTGTTGCAATAGTTGGCGTAATTACTGGGCCATTTGGAGGAGTATTAGCAGACAGGTTTCCACGGAAAAAATTGATAATTAGTTTTGATTTGATTATCGCTGCACTGATGTGCCTTATTGGTTATTTAGCATTAAATGGTATGTTGACATTAACTCTTTTGATTCCATTTGCATTAGCATTTGGTATTTTTGAAATAGCTCACTGGACAACTTGGAGTGCTTTTTTGGGTGACGTCGTCAAAAAAAATGAAGTAACCAAAGTCTCAGCATTATTTGAAAGTGCCGAAGCGATATCAGTTCTTATTGGCCCAATTGGCGGAGCTTTTATTTATTCATTTTTTGGATTAACAGGTGTAATACTTGTAGATATAGTTACCTGTTTTTTTGGAATTGCAACTATTACCTTTTTCAAAAGCAGCAAAATTGAGGTAAAAAGTGATTTAAGTATTAAAAATGTTTATTTTGATTTAATCGAGGCATATAACTGGCTGAAGAAACAGAAAGGTCTACTTTCATTAGTACTTATTCTGGGTATATGTAACTTTCTCTGGGGCTTTACTCAGGTTTTACTCCCTCCGATGATACTTAGTTTCACAGACGCAAGAGGCCTAGGCATTGTTGAATCAAGCATTGGTTTAGCTTTTTTATTAGGTTCGATAATTTCCCTACGATTGGCAGACAAGCTTCAAGGAAATTTAAAGGTAGCGATTTATATGGGTCTTTTAGGTGGAATAAGCTTAATCTTAGGTTCTCTTAGACCAAGCATAATTCTTCTATGTATACACGGAGTTATTAACGGTGTTAGTGGGACAGTCCAATACACGGTTTCCTCTGGAGCATGGTTAGCTATCACTACAGAAGATATTAGAGGTAGGGCGTTGGCACTTAGAGGCACAATTGCTCAAATGCTAAGGCCACTAGGTGTACTAATTGCTGGTCCCTTAGGAGATTATTTAGAGTTTGATTTTTATCCAAACAATGTCGACTTATTATCTCCACTTATAGGACAGGGTCCCGGAAGAGGGTATGCACTTCTGTTTTTTATAGTTGGAGTCTTATACGTAGGAATATGGATTTTAAATTTAAATAACACAAACTTAAGAAATCTCTCAAGACAAGTAAAAGAGATAACAAATAATTAGCATTAGGATATGGATCACATTGTAAAAACAGAAAACCACCCAAATAAAATAAGGAAATTTCTTGGTCCATTTGGAAGATTCGTTTTAAAAGTTATTAACTGGGACGTAGTCGGATATCTTCCTGATCAAAAAAGAATCATAATTGCTTCGGCTCCTCACTCATCTACCTTCGATGCCATATATGCCTATTTTGTCTGTTTGGCAACAGATTTAAAATTTCATTTTCTTGGTTCCGTCTCAATGTTCACACGAATTGTCATACCACTACCATTTAAAAAAAATCCAGATAAGCTAGGTATCCCACATCCTTTTGGAAAATTTCAAAATAGAGTCCTCCATGAATTCGGTGGAATTCCGGTCTGGCGGGCTGAATCAACCGGAGTCACTAAACAAGTTATTGAACAGCTTGAGTCAAAAGAGAAGTTTATCCTCTATCTCACAGTTGAGGGAGAGATGAAAACCAATCAGACAATTAAAAGCGGTTTTCACTATATTGGAAAAGCCTTGGATGCTACCGTGGTACCTACAAAGATTGATTATGAGAATAGAAGATTTGAATTGATGGAAGCAATGCCTTTAACTAATTCTGTAGAGCAAGATAAAGAAGCTTTGATGGAAAGGTATCATTTGGTTAAAGGTAAGAATAAAGTATTTTATAAACCAGGAACAACATAAAATGTTGGTAATTTTTTTAACGATTATTGGATCTATAACACTTCTGTACTTATTTCCAAACATTACAATGCTATTTTCGATTCTCATTGTAATATTTTGTGTGAGGTGGCTGTTGTACAACAATAGGTATTACGAATGAAAAGGCACCTGTGTTTGTTATTGATATTTTTTATGTGTGGCGGAACATCATCGACACCAGAAGAATCTTTACGACCAACCATAAATGAAAATCAAAATACGACACCTGAAGTTAATCAAGAGGAATCTATACCACCTATACCATCGGTTAATTTTGATATTATTGATATCTATAATTCAAAACTTGTTTATGAATTATGTAGTGATGCTCAAGATATAGACTCAACATCAGAAGAATGTCTTCGTCAATATAGAGATAATTTAGAATTCGTTTTTAGCTATGCCAATGAACTTGAACAATATATGAATGATTTAAACAGTTACTTTCAGAATCATCCAGAAGCTTTCACAGAAGAGTACAGAGATCTATTCACATTCATAAACAATGAGTATGCAAATGTACCACAGATGTATGGAACCGTTGGAATGAAATACCAAGAGAGATTTGGCAATACTGACCAATCTAGTTCTACACCAAGAACAACAATCCCATCATCTGAGAACTATCTTGATTATAGAGATGTAAAAGTTTTTAAAGCATCAACTATCTCAGTTCAACACATTGATATTCTCACAAAATATATTGAATATACAGAACAGCTTTTGTTTACAGATATACGTGTAAAAAGAGAAAACTTATATCCAATACTGGTTGTACAACTTGATTCTGAAAATTATGCATCAGCAATTGCTTTAGAAGAAGAATATTGCCAGTATTTAGATCAAAAATATCCAGCAACATTTAATAACACCCGTTGCAACCCTGAGTATCAAGATAAGAAAGCCGATGGAAGTATCGGATTGTTTACAGATGGTGAAAGAGTCTCAGGTTCATCTATAAGCGGTACACCAAGCGACAGAGAATGTTGTTACCTTTTTATCAGCGGATCATTTGATCTATCTTGGGACAGTAGATCACAAGCCTATGTGACTATTCATGAAATGTACCATATCTTCCAGATTTCGAATATTGTAGATTTTGACTATGAATTACAACAAAAAATTACTGGAAAGAGAATAGGAGATGACAACAGGGACAAACCGTTCTGGATGGAGGGATATGCCACATATTTTTCACATCTTTATTACTCACGTGACATAAATGATTTCTCTCATTTAGAAAATGAAATGTATGGTGGATTGTTCAGTTGTTATTGTGGAGATAATCAACCAACAATAAAAGAACGATATTTAGGTGGACCTGAATTATATAACGTTACATGGGAAAGTGATTGGGCTGTAGGTTATCAAGTTGGTGCATGGTTTATAGCTTACTTAACAAATATTCATGGAGAACAAACAATGTACGACTTTTGGATCAATTCACAGTCAGGTATTTTATTTCCTGAAAATTTCCAAAATACATTTGGAAAGGACTATATTTCATATGAAAAAGAATTTAGAAATTTTATTATGAATAGTTCTGAAGATGAGCTTATGTCAATACTTCCTAATGAATAAAAATTATCGCTGAGCTGCATCACCCCCACCTTTTCCACTAGCAGTTGCGATAATAAATTTAAAGTAATCAATTAAAGATAAATTTTGTATCATCTTTGCATCAGTCTCAGCAAGAAGCTCGGGGGTAGAAGTGTCAAGACCACTAACCTGTGAAAGCCCAGTGATACCTGGGCGTACTCTATAAACATTGTGTTTTTTTCTTGCATCCCTTAATTTTTCCTGGCTAAACAAAGCTGGACGAGGACCGACTAAACTCATGTTACCTTTTAGTACATTCCAAAGTTGAGGAAGTTCATCTAGGTGTGATTTACGCAAGAATGAACCAATTGGTGTTATCGCCGATTTATCGACTAAGTGGCTTGCCACTGATGCCGTATTAAACTGCATCGTACGAAATTTTATTAGAGTAAAAGGCTCCTCAAATCTACCAATTCTTTCTTGGCGAAACAATGGTGAGCCAGTGTCAAAATAAGTAATCGCAAATAAAATTAAAAGAACTGGAGACAGAACCAATAATCCAAAAAAAGAAAATAAAAAATCAAATATTCTTATCATTATCCAAGCTTAACAACGAAGATATTAGTTAACGAAATTTATCAAAAAAACCTTTTCGCCATGCATATCCAGCTGCAACCGTCAGTAAAATTCCTGAGAAAAAAGGAGGTATTCTCGATAAAAGTAATACAAAAGCTATAAGAACTAAAGCATAATCAACATATGTCCAAAATTTGCTTGTCATTTTTGGAATTAAATTAAAGTACCTAAGTATTGAAACTATAACAATTCCAGTTAATAAATAATACATTTCTTTAATTGTAGGTATTAATAAACTAAATAAAAAATGTCAAAAACAGCAATAATCACAGGTGGCAACAAAGGCATAGGTCTAGCAGTTGCAGAAGATTTAATTTCTAAAAACTACAAAGTCATAATTGGCTGTAGAGATAATGTAAAAGGAAAGATGGCTGAGGAGTATCTCGGCAACAACGCGCACTTTTTAGAATTAGATTTATCAAAACCAGCAAGTGTCTTACAGTTTGTAAAACAAATTAATAATAATTTCTCAGAGATAGACGTTTTATACAATAATGCAGGTTTAATTTATAGGGATTTTGAACTTACCGAAGAAGGTTATGAGTCAATGATTGCAGTTAATTATTTCGGGGCTTATAGATTAGCTTTACTGCTTTTAGAAAACCTACATAGAAGATCAGGAAGAATTGTTCAGGTAACAAGTCTTTCGATGTATCTTGCAAGAGAATTTAATTTGGACCTTCTTCATTCAAAAATGAGATTCTCTCCAAGCAGTAGATATAACCTCACAAATTTATTTAGATCTATGTTTGCACTTGAGTTGGAGAATAAACTTAAAAAAACTTCTATCTCGGTTGCTGTTGCTCATCCAGGGTTTACAAAGTCGAGGCAATCAAGACCTTATGAAGTAAAAAAAATCAAGAAATCTTTTTACACTTATTTTGCTACAAATATTCAAACAGGGATAGCCCCTATTATTCAGGCAATTGAAGAAGAAAATGTGTCTTCAGAACGTGTTTATGCCCCAAAAATCTTTGGCTTCTATGGTCAACCAGCAACCATGCAACATAATAAATTTGTTTATAACGAGGAGCTTAGAGATAAACTCTGGACTTTTACGGCGAATGAACTTAATTTAGATTTATGATAATAATTCAAACTACCGTAGATGATGATAAAAAAGCCAAGGAACTAATTAATTTGCTAGTTAAAACAAATAAAATTGCATGTGGCACTTTTCATGAAATCCATTCTTCTTATAAATGGAAAGAAAAACTAGTTGAAGAGCAGGAATTTGAAATATCTATGTATACAAAAGAATCTCTCATGCGAGAGGTTATAGATAACATAGCGCAAAGACATCCATACGAACTTCCAAAAATTACAGTTTTAGAACCCATCTATACACTTCCTGAATATGATGATTGGGTAAAAAAACAAACCTCTTAGCGTTGTTGTTGAACATAACCATAAATACTATATTCGTCTAAATTTATGCTTCTCTCATTATTTTTGTCTAAAGCTGCAACAATTTGAGCTCTATGTTCTGTGGCGTGAAAAATCATCATAGACAATATAAATGAGATTTTGTTCGTTCTCATACCTTTTGATGTTTCATATTCAATCTCTTTATCATCTTTATAAGCTTGTTCTATTAAATCCTTATCAATATTCTCAAGAGCCGCAAGCAAGTCATCAATTAAATTAGGGCTGTCCATATCAAATTCAATCTTAGAAAAGGGTTTTTCTTGTAATCTTTGACTATATAAGTATGAAGCGCCAACAATATGTACCATTATTGTTTTAACTGTCCATTCTTTATCAACTACATAGTAATCAAGAACTTCAGGTCCTAGCTTTTTAACTTCTTTAAAAATCTCTTGGTTTGCCCAAGCCATATGCTTTGCTAAAAGCTCAACAGATATCATTTTTCTTCCAATTTATTTATTCTCTCCTCGATTGCATCAAGCCTTTCTTTAACAATTTCTATATCGTCTTGATTTTGTGCACTTCTAATATATCTCTCATTTTGCCAGCGTATACCCCACTTTGTTAGAGGGATTGATATTACTGCGACAGGCAAAAGAACCAATCCTTCACTAAAAGATCCTGTTAAAGAAATTAACAAAAACAAACCACCAAACAATGTGTACATGAAATACATAATCCACTTTTCCATTGTTTGGGTAAATTTTCGTTCTTTACTAGCTTGTGTATCCATGTATTTATTATAATTTTTCATTTACAATAGCACCATGAAAGTAATTGTTATCTGCACTGGAAATACTTGTAGGTCCCAAATTGCAGAGGGTTTACTTAAAAATAAGTACCCAGACTTTGAAATACAATCTGCTGGAACTCATCCAGAATCAGTTGTTAATCCATATGCAGTTAGGGCAATGGCAGAAGAGGGTTATGACATTAGCATGCAGTATCCAAAACTTGTTGATGATTTTATAGAAGAGTCATTCGATTACGTATTAACAGTTTGTAACTCTGCAGAGGAGCTATGTCCAGTTTTTCCTAATGCAAAAAATAGAATCCATAATTCATTCGTTGACCCCAGTAGGTCTTTATATGATTCAGACGAACATGCTCTTACAATTTACAAGCAAACAGTAAAAGAAATTTCGAACTGGATAGATAACCTTAACTTTTAGTCTCTTTTCTGTAAAAGTTAAAAAAACTGAGTGTTGCAAGTGCACACAATAGATGCCATATCATGTGAGCTTGAATCCATGAATCTGGATTACACCATGGGTGATCTGGAACCCCTGTTCCCCATATAAGAACAGCACCAAAAAAAGACGCAAATCCGATAAAAAACCATGGAGTATATATTCTCTTTATGTTTGGTTTTAAATTGGGTATTAATGCTGGAACAAAATATACAAGCATTTCCCAATTATCTTGAAAATTGAGGAAAGAGTCAATAACAGGACTTCCAAACAATTGTTGAATTATTAAGACAGTTATACCTGACAATATTCTGCCAAATGCATTTGGAAACTTAACTAATACTTCAGTTGCTATCCAAAGACCTATGCTCAATTCAAATAAATTAACTCCTATACCAAGTCCAGAATCTAAAAACCAATAGCTATATGCATAATAAATAAGCAATATTGCATAGGATGAAAAATACACCCTACTTGAGAAATGAGTTAATTTTTTTAAATTGTATATCCAAAGAAGCAGAATGTAAGCGATCATGGAAACATTATCTAACCACGCGCCAAACTGTGTGTGAGTGCCATGCATTGCCATGGAGCCTGGTCCCAAAAATGTTGATGCTGCAGCATATAGTAAAGCAATTTTAAAGGACCCAAACATTGGGGATTTATTGTTTGTAGCGTCGTCAGATAATTTATAAAACATGTAAAGTCCAACTGCTACAAAGCCAAGATTTCCAAGCGTGTTAGAAGGTTCTCTAAAAAAACCTCCACTTACTCTTTCGCACCATCTAGAGATTTCCCCAATAGCTTGTTCATTTTCTGCTGCAGGCCCCCATCCATTTGCACCAAACACGATAAACAGTAAGACCGTAAAAAATACTGAATATATTGCATAAGAAAAATAATTGGGGTTTAAATTATTTTTTTGCCGCATCTAAGGCTGTGTCCATATCCTCAATCAAGTCCTCAATATTTTCTAGACCTGTAGATATTCTAATTAAATCTATTGGTGCACTAGCCTCTGTTTCCTGTGCATTATCGTGTGTCATCAAATAAGGCAACTCAATTAATGTTTCAACTCCACCAAGACTTACAGCTAGTTTGTATAGATTAAGGGATTTCCAAAACTTTTCTTGGTCTACATTTTCTTGAAGATAAAAACTAAGCATTCCGCCAAAATAATCCATCTGCTTGACTGCAATTTCATGGTTCAGATAATTTTCTAAACCTGGATATCTTACTTCTTTTATATACTCAGAACTATCAAGATATTCCGCTAATTTATGAGCATTTTCTGAATGAAGTTTAATCCTAGGACCAAGTGTATATAATCCTCTTTGAACTAGGTAAGAGTCGAAAGGAGACATTATTGCTCCGCCTTGGCGTTGATAAAGCATGAGTTCTTCATGTATCTCTGGGTCTTGCGTTACAACTGCTCCACCAAGAGTATCACTGTGTCCTCCTATATATTTTGTGGTGGAGTGCATTATGATATCGACACCATGCTCAAGAGGTCTAGTAATAAATGGGGTAGAAAACGTACTGTCAGCAACTAATAACGTTTCATTAGAATGAACTATATCAGCTGTTTTTTGTAAATCATAAAGATTCATGGATGGATTTGAAGGAGATTCTACCCATGCTAGTTTAGTTTTATCATTTAAAAGACTTTTTAATTTTTCGTGGTCAGAAAAATCACAAAAGTTAACTTCAACTCCTCTTTCTCTTATAATTTTGGAGAAATAATTCGTAGTACCACCATAGACATCTTTAGTTATGATGACATTGTCACCAGGCTTAGCAAGCTCTGCAATTAAGCTAACTGCAGACATTCCCGAAGCCATAGCAAATGCATGAATTTCTTCATAATTCTCAATGCCTTCAAGAGAGGCAAGGGTTCTTTCAAATAATTCTCTTGTAGGATTATTTACTCTCCCATAAAAGTAATCTGATTCACCCGGAACTTCATTTATATAAGTAGTTGAGAGGTGGAGTGGAGGCATAATATCTCCGGATACTGGGTCGAATCTTTTATTAGCGTGCAACGCCTTGGTGTTCATACCGTATTTTTTAGATTTCCCCATAACTAAATAATAGAGTCGATAAACAAATTACGTATAAAAAAGATTAGATATTTACTCTTATGTTCTTAAAACCTCTAATCCCAAATGCTCCGGTTCTTTCTGGTAGTTCTTCTAGTGAAATAGTATTTGAAAACAAGTTATTAAAAGAGACTTCAAGCTCGAGCCTTGCTAGATGAGCACCTAGGCAAAAGTGGACTCCACCACCAAAACTTGTATGGCTGAGATTAGCGCGATCAAAATCTAATTCATCTGCATTACTAAACGCTAATGAATCTCTGTTTGCTGATCCTAATAGTATTGCTACTTTTGAATGTTTTTTTACCTCTACACCACCCACTTCATCGTCATTTAGCACCCATCTTTGAAAAAACTGAAGAGGACTGTCAAATCTTATTAGTTCTTCAATAATATTTTTAATATTATATTTTTTATCTAGATCTAATGTATCAATATTATTATTTGCTAACGTCACAATAGAGTTTCCAATTGTATTCACCGTTGCCTCATGGCCCGCATTTAGCAACAGAATCACAGTGCAAATTATCTGATTTTTTGTTAACTTTTGATCGTTTTCAGTTACATTTGCAAGTCTCGTAATCATATCGTCTCCGGGAGTGCTAACTTTTTGAGCTATAAGAGACAAGGTGTATTCATAGAATTCTTTTGCTGCATTTTCTGCAGCAAAAGAATCTTTTTCACTTACCTTTAAATCATACATTTTTACAATTTTGTTAGACCAATCTAAAAATTTTTCATACATATCTTCGGGAACACCTAGTAATTTCCCAATAACAGAAATTGAATACGGCTGTGCATAATCTTTAAGCAGATCAAATTCTTCACCTTTCAAACTTTTTAATAAACTTGAAGATTTATTTTCCATAAAAGGCCTCAGCTCCTGTACTTGTCTATTTGAAAAAGCTTTTGCAACGAGATTTCTCAAATCACCATGCAATTGTCCTTCTAAGTTAAGTAGTGAGAATTCCTCAGTTTTCCAAAAGTATTCATATTCTTTAGGATCGATAATTGAAGACTTCGAACCTTCTAAATCATTGGGCGGACTAGATGAAAAGTTTTTACTTGTTTGAATATTTTTAACACCATCAAATCTTGTCACAAGCTGCAAATCAGTTGTTTTATCTAGTACTACTGGTGATATTTCTCTCAAGTTTTTCATAAAGGGATAAGGGTCTTTAATGAAATCTGAATCACTGCTTGGAAAATCTATTTCTGGAATCGTCATAGTTCTAAAGTATCAGTATATAAAGAAATTTCTAGAGATTTTATAAAAAATTAGTGACAATCTGTTACTTGTTGATAACATTTTTTTATGTCAGAAAAAAAGTCTATGTTAGACGGTGAAAAGCAGTACCACATTCAATTAAAAGAGGGCGATATTGCTGATTTTGTTATTCTCCCCGGAGACCCGGGAAGAGTTGATTTTATTGCACAGCATTTTGATAACCCTAAAGAAATTGCATTCAACAGAGAGTACAAAACTGTTACTGGTACATATAAAGGACGGCCAGTGAGTGTTACTTCCACAGGCATAGGTTGCCCGTCTGCAGCAATCGCAATTGAAGAATTAGCTAATATTGGTGCAAAGACTTTAGTCAGGATTGGTACTTCAGGTGCAATGCAAGAACATACAAGAGTTGGCGATTTTGTAATTGCAAATGGAGCTGTCAGACAAGAAGGAACTTCTCCACAGTATATGCCAATGGAGTTTCCTGCTGTACCCTCTGCAGACATGGTTTTTGCGCTAGAAGAGGCAGCAAAAGAAAAGGATGTAAATTATCACATCGGGGTAGTTCAGTCCAAAGATTCTTTTTATGGACAACACGACCCTAACTCCATGCCAGTTTCTCACGAGCTTAATCAAAAATGGGATGCTTGGGTAAAGGGTGGTGTTTTATGTTCAGAAATGGAAGCATCAACTCTTTTTGTTGTTGGTAGTTATAGGAAACTTAGAACGGGTGCTTTGCTTGTAGTTTATGGTGATCAAAATAGACAAGAAGCTCTTAGCAAAGAAGAGTATTTAGAGTCTGTAAATATTGGTACAAATATAATTCTTGAAGCAAGCTTAAAAATTCCTAGTTAGTTCTTATAAGAACTCTGAGTACCTTTTTTTGTAACCGAGTTAGTTGCTTTTTGCAATGCTAGCTCTAGACATTCTTCAATGTCTAATTTACTTGCTAATGCAAATGAGAAAGCACCTACAAAAGCGTCACCTGCACCAGTTGTATCTATTGCTTTGACTGAATCAGCTTTTATTATTTTTACAGAATTATTTTTTATGTAAGCACAGCCTTTTTCACCTAAAGTTACCAAAACATTAGTATCAACATTTTTTGCAAATAAAAGTAAATTATTTTCATTAAATACATCACCATAAATTTCCTCAAATTCAATCTCGTTAGGTATAAACCAAGACGTGTTTTGGAGCAGAATGTCAGAGGGCTTATTTGCTGGAGCTGGGTTAAGTACAGTCTCAACACCATTTTTGTATGCATAAGAAAAAACTTGTTCATTTACATCCATTGGTATTTCAAACTGTCCAACCAAAACATCGGGTTTACCAATTTTTTCTAATGCTTCTATAGCTAAAGAACCATCTATTAAATCATTTGCTCCAGGTATTACAATAATTCTGTTTTGTCCAGATTCATCGACCCAAATAGGAGCAACACCACTAGATCCATCAACTGTCTGAATATAATCAGTTATCACATCATTGTTTTTAAAATTCTCAATCGTCATATCTCTATACACGTCACTACCAAGACATGTAATAACATAAACTTCTGCACCTAAAATTCCAGCCATCACCGCTTGGTTCGCTCCTTTTCCACCAAAACCCATTTGATAAGAGTCGCCAAAAACTGTCTCTCCATCATTAGGTGTTCTTTTTACATAGGAAACTTGATCAATATTTGCACTTCCAACTACACAGATTTTTGGTTTCATAATCTAAAAGTATAAAAAATTATTTTCTTAAAATCTATTAGGATTTTTACATGGAAATTAATTGGGAATCTCAGGTTTTATCATCAGTTTCAAAAGTCATTCCACAGCTTTCTTGTCTAGAAATAGATATAGATAAATTACACGAGGTAGCAGCTGAATTAAGTGAAGATAGCTTTTCAATCAATTATGAAGGAAATACAAATACCGTTCCAAAAGAATATATAAGAAAAACAATGTTAATCAACACCCTCAATTTTGTCTTTACTGATTTTTTGACTTCTGTGAAATATAAAATTAAAAATTATTCAGATTCGGATGCAATGGTTTATCAAATAGATAAGGCTTTAGACCAAGGAATCCCTCTTACCCAAGGTCGCTTTATGAGGGATATGAATTTAAAGGAATTCAAGAGACTTTTTACTGGGAATATTGAAATGCCTATGGCTGATGAAAAAGTAAAAATACTTAATAATGTTGGAGATATTTTAGTTACAAAATATGGTGGTGATTGGATAAATTTCATAGACGATGGACCCAAAAAACTTTATGACAATGGAAAAGGGTTAGTTGAAAGACTAGTGAGAGATTTTAAAAGGTTTGATGACCATTCGATTTTTGAAAATGAAAAAGTATATTTTCTTAAGTTGGCCCAACTAGCATTCTGGGGAATTCACAGAGAGCTTTCAAAAAGATATTTTTATATAGAGGACATGGAGAATATGACAGCATTTGCTGATTATATTATCCCAGTTGCATTAGAGAGTTTTGGGATTGTTAAATATTCATCTGAACTAAAGGAAAAAATAGATTCCGGAATTCTTATTGATAAAGATTCTATCGAAGAAATTGAAATCAGATCTACTTCAATATATGCAACAGCAAAATTGACAGAACTTATAAATAATTATAAAAAGGAGGAAGAAAAAATTATAATTCCACAATTAGATTTCAAAATTTGGACAGACTTCCATGCCGATGAGAGACCTCATCACTTAACTAAAACAATTATGTATTAGTCTTCTCCCCAAGTGTCTTCGAGAAAACCTTTTCTTCCACTTGCTTTTGCGTACATTTGATAGCGCATACTTTGTTTTTTATAAAAATCCTGATGATATTCTTCAGCAATATAAAATGCAGGTGCTTCTGAAATCGCAGTAACAATCGGCTTATCAAATTTACCAGAATTTTCTAATTCGACTTTTGACTGTTCAGCTAAATCTTTCTGTTTACTTCCAACTGTAAAAATCTCTGTTCTATATTGCGACCCAACATCTGCAAATTGGTAATTTAATGCTGTTGGGTCAATATTTCTCCAAAACACTTCAAGTAATTCTTCATATGTAACAATTGTTGGGTCAAACAAGACTTCTACAACTTCGGCATGTCCAGTTTCACCTGTAGTGACTTCTTCGTATGTAGGATTTTCTACAGAACCACCCATATATCCTGATGTAGCTTCTATCACACCTTCTATTGCCTCAAATGGAGGCTCCATACACCAAAAACAACCACCAGCAAAATAAGCTTTTTTATATCCATCGTCATTCATTACAACTCCCGAGTTAGTTACTGAGCATGATATAAATATTAATAAGGTTAAATATTTTAAATAACTCACATATTGATGTTATTGGCAATGACTAGAAATAATAAATCATATCAATAAGTATCTTGTTTAATAATAAAATATTAATAGAATAGTTATGAATCCTTCGACTTATAAAGCGGAGAGAGGAAAATGAAAAAAACAGTACCTTATATTAATAATTTAAAAGGCAATCGAGTTATCTCTATGATGACTGCTTATGATTATCCAACAGCAAAAGCAGTTTCAGAGGCAGAAATTGATATCGTTTTAGTTGGTGACTCTCTAGCACAGGTTGTTCTTGGTCATGATGATACACTTTCTGTCACTGTCGATGAAATGTTGCATCATGTAAAAGCGGTCACGAATGCCAACCCCTCATCATTAGTTGTTGCCGATATGCCTTATTTGTCATATCACATAAATATTTCTGATTCATTGAAAAATGCCGGTAGATTTATACAAGAAGGCAAAGCAGATGCTGTAAAAGTAGAAGGTGGAGAAAAAAGAAAAGAAGTTATAAAGGCATTAATAGATGCTGAAATTCCAGTGATGGGTCATTTGGGTTTAACACCACAATCAAAAAACTTAATGGGGGGTTACAAAATTCAAGGCAAAACTCTAGATTTAGCTAAAAAACTTTTCGAAGAAGCTCTTCTTTTGCAAGAAACAGGATGTTTTGCAATGGTCCTAGAAGGTGTTCCTACTATTGTTGCTCAATCTATCTCAGAAAATTTAACAATACCAACAATTGGCATAGGTGCTGGAAAGCATACAGATGGGCAAGTCCTTGTGATTCATGATCTCATTGGCATGAAATCAAAAGAATACATAGATGCTAAGTTCGTTAAAAGATATGGTGAGCAATATGATTCAACAGTTAAAGCACTACTTGAATATAAAAAAGACATAGAAAGCCTTAATTTTCCAACTGAAGAACATTCCTACGATATGGGTTCTGATATTCAAGATTCACTTAAAGAGTGGAAAAAAGAAATTAAAAAAATTCTGTCATAGTACATATTTAGTATTAAATTAATTAGTACCTGCTTCTAAAGAAGCCACGTACAAGTGTCCATAGGAGAAAAATGAATAAATACGATTTAGTCTCAATCGTGAGACCCACAGCAGACGAATCAATCGTCGAATCAGTTCACAAATCCATTTCAGAAGTTATCTCAAATGGTGGTGGAAATGTGTCAGAACAAGGAGTTTGGCAAAGAAGAAAGCTAGCTTACGAAATAGATACATTCAAAGAGGGAATATACACGATAACAAGCTTTGAAAGCCCTTCAAATGTTCCCGCAGAACTCGATAGAGTGCTAAAAATATCTGATGATGTCATTAGACACAAAGTCTTAAAGATGGAAAGCTAGAGGTATATATAAATGGTAGATAATACAGTAACAATAGTAGGAAATTTAACCGCAGACCCTGAAATTAGGGTTACTGACGGTGGTGCAACTCTTGCAGAAATTAGAATCGCACAAAATAAAAGAAAAAGAAACTCTGATGGATCCTGGGAAGAGGGAGATCCGATGTTTTTTCAAGGAACAGTTTGGAACGATATGGCAGAAAACGCGGCTGCCTCATTACAAAAAGGAATGAGAGTAGTTGTAGTCGGAAGATTAAATTACAGATCTTGGGAAACACAAGATGGCCAAAACCGTTCAATTGTTGACCTCTCTATTGATGAAATAGCTCCTAGCTTAAGATGGGCAAAAGCAAATATTGAGAGGGTATCAGGCGGTATGGGAACTTCACAGGAACCAGTTGCTAGAGAAAACTACGAAGAAGACGAAGCACCGTTTTAAGGAGATTTATTATGGCAAACGGAAAAAAGAGTAGTACAAGAAGATCCTCAAAATACGAGGCTCCTAAACAAAGAAGAATTACAAAGCAGCAAATAGAAAACGCAACTTACAAAGATGTTAAGTTACTTGAAAAATTTATTTCTGATAGAGGAAAAATTAGATCCAGTTTGATAACAGGAATTACAAAACAAGAACAAGCAAAAGTTGCTCGTTTAATTAAAGTTGCAAGAGAGCTAGCTCTACTTCCTTATGTGACTACAAGTTCATACAAGCAAAGCTACAACAGAAGATGAAACTTATTCTCAACTCTGATGTAAAGTCTCTAGGAAGAAAGGGTGATGTAGTCGATGTAGCTAAAGGATATGCCAGAAATTATCTATTGCCTAAAAAGCTGGCAGTTGTTGCTAATTCAAGCAACCTTAAGTTTGCTGAAGCATTAAGAGAAAAAAGAGAAATACAAGCAGTAGCCAATAATGAATTAGCTGAATCAATCAAAACAGCGCTTGCTGATGCAAAAATCGTAATATCTGAAAATACAACAGATGAGGGAACACTATACGCAGCAGTAAGTAATGAACAAATTGTTGATGCAATAGAAACATTCTCAGGATTTAGGTTAGAGGCTGAACAAATCAATATTGAAAACCAAGTCAAAGAAATAGGTCTTCATTCGATTTCTATTGTCTTAGGTCCAGATGCTAAATTTGAAACGACACTAGAAATCATACCTGAAACAAAATAATGGTTGGTCCTGAAGCACTTTCATCAAGAGACACTCAGTCATTAGGCAAAGTTCCACCACACAGCCTTGAAGCCGAAGAGGCACTTTTAGGAAGCGCTTTATTATCCAGAGACGCAGTCTCGCGATTAATGGAAGAAGTTAGACCAGCTGACTTTTATAGCCCTTCAAATCAAACAGTTTATGAAGCCATGAAGGGTTTGTTTGATACAGGAAAACCCATTGATACAGTTACTGTTTCTGAATTAATATTTAAAGATTCAAAAAACTCTAAATCAATCAATGCATCATATATTGCACGACTAGTAGACAACGTTCCAAGTTCAGCAAACTTTGAAAGATACATTGAAATAGTTTTAGAGCATTCGCATAGAAGAAAGTTACTTAAAGCCAGTGGAAGAATCGAACTCTTGGCAATGGCAATGGACAAAGAAATTCACAGTGTTCTTGATGAAGCTGAACAAACTATTTTTACTGCTTCCGATGATGCTATTGGAGATGGATTAGTAGGAGTTAATGATGTTTTAGAGGGTGCTATCGAGAGAATCGAAGAGATTGAAAATCGTGGTACTGGCTTGTCGGGCCTTCCTACTTATTTCTCCGATCTTGATTATTACCTATCTGGGCTTCAAGAAGGTAATCTAATAGTTCTTGCATCTAGACCTAGCATGGGTAAATCCTCACTCGGATTAAATATTGGTACGAATGTCTCAAAAGAAGGTAAGGTTGTTGCATTTTTTTCTCTTGAAATGACAAAAGAGGAACTGGTACAAAGAGTTTTATTTTCTGAAGCAAAAGTTACTTCAGGAGATGCAAGAAAAGGACAGCTGGGACCAGAAAAATGGTCAAGAGTTGTAGAAGCTGCATCAAAAGTCAATAGTCTTCCACTGTATTTTGATGATGCTCCAGTAATCACAGTTACTGATATTAGAGCTAAGTCGAGAAGACTCAAATCATCAAAAGGTTTAGATTTAATTGTTGTTGACTATCTTCAGCTCATGCAGAGTTCTTCTGGAGATAATAGGCAACAAGAAATTGCTGAAATCAGTAGAAATTTGAAAAACTTAGCACGTGAATTAAGAGTTCCAATACTTGCTCTTTCACAGTTAAATAGAGCAGCGGAAGCAAGAGAAGATAAAAGACCAAGGTTAGGAGACTTGCGTGAATCAGGTGCAATAGAGCAAGATGCAGATATTGTGATGATGCTCTACAGGGATGATTATTACAATCCTGGAACTGAAATACCAGGCGTCGCTGAAGTCAATATTGTTAAGAATAGGTCTGGACAGACCGGCAAAGTAGAGCTTTTCTTCAGTAAAGAATTTACACAATTTAGTAATTACTCAAAACAAGAACAGCAGTAAGTTTGAACCTCAAACTTAGAGCCTATTTATTAATAAGTTTTTTAGCCATTTCTTGGGGCACAATTCCGTTAATTATTAGAACATCAAACATAAGCCCGTTATCGCTTGTAGGTATAAGAACATTTTTAGGATCAATTTTTTTACTAATATTTGTTCTCAAGAAAAAAGGTATAACAAAAAAATTAGTTAATTCTGGATTTGTATTAGGGCCTTTACTAGCAATTCACTGGTCAACTATGTTTAAGTCTATTGAGCTAAATAGTGTTGCCGTCGGTATTGGGCTAGTATTTTCATATCCAATTTTTGTAATATTTATCGAAATGTTAAGAGGTCAAAAGGTTGCAAAATATCAAATCTTAATTATTTTATCTGGATTTTTAGGTTTGTTTTTTCTTCTAGATATAACAAGTATTGCTTCACCGATTGGTGTTGTTTATGGAATCATAAGCGCAATAACACTTGCGATTTTAATAATCTATGGTTCTGAAAAGTCAAAAGAATACGGAGGCTTGAATGTGGCATTTATACAGGTAATTTTTGCTGCTATTTGTTTATCTCCATTTACAGCTTCGGGATTTGATTGGATGCTAGATAATTTATTAGTAAGTTTATTCTTGGGGTTCTTTCTAACAGGAGTAGGTTTAGCTACTTATTGGTATGTTGTAAAAATTGTTACACCATTAGCAATTGGAACAATAACATATTTAGAGCCTGTAACCGGTGTGTTAATAGGAGCTTTGATTTTAAATGAAACAATAAAGGGTTTTCAATATTTTGGTTTTGGATTGGTTATTATTGCTGGAATAACTCAGGTCTATTTAGATTCTAAATAGACTTCAGGCTCGAGAGTCTGGTATTGGTCATAGTAAGAACTATGTAATGCTATAAATTTGTTAAAGCTCCAGGATGCGTATTTATTAAAGTATGACTTGACCATTCCAATAGTTGCTTTTGATGGGGTTGACAACCTTGTGTATTCTTCACGATCAAGGTGCTCAATTATCTGACCATCTGTGTTTATTTTTTTAATAGCATTAGTTACATTATTAGTAGTTATTTTGTATTCCGAATTAATAAAATTTGCAAGCAACATAGAAAGCTTTGGCTCTTCAGGTGCTGTTGAATCTATAATCAAGCACTTTGTATCGTCACTATAATTTAATTGATTTGAGTCTTGTATTTCTCCTAAATTTTCGAATTTAAGTGACCCATTTTTGTCACTTAAATTAAACAAAGTAATAGAAGTATCAATCTCAAGCACTAAAATTTGCATATAAGTTAAATTAATAATATTTTTGAGTAATAAGAAATTATAAAAGTAAAATTTTGAATAAGGTTTGATGTATATATGGCAAGTGTTAAGGGATTAGGTGCTTCATTAGGTGTCGCAATAGGTTCGTCATTTGTTTATGAAAATGAGATAGATTTTGATAAAGAAGTAATCCTCACCCATGTTGAGGCTAGCAAACAACTGGTTGAAAAATTTAGTTCTCAAATCGTTGATTTCCGCTCAAAAGAAAGAAATGATGAAGCTGATATTTTAGATGCATATATATTGATCCTTAAAGATCCTGAAATAGTAGATCAACTAAATCAAAATTTAGATTCTTCAGTCGAAGAGGTTTATAGTATTTTTACATCCACTGCAAGTGTATTTGAATCAATGGAAGATGTTTATTTTAAGCAACGCGCTGAAGACATACTTTCTGTAGGAAAACACCTTGTTTTCAATATGCAAAACATTAAAAGAGAAATTACGTTAAACGAAAACACTATTTTAATTGCTGAGGACTTAACACCAGCAGATACATCATCAATGGATTTGAGTAAAGTTAATGGAATTGTATTAAAAGAAGGAGGGTTTACTTCGCATGCTGTTATTGTTGCAAAAAATTTGGGTATCCCTTGCGTAATCGGCGTAAAAAGCTTGCTCGACAATATTGTCGATGGCGAGTTAATGACAATTGACGGTGATACGGGGAATATTGTTATTTCTCCAAGTGAGAATCAGATATCTGAATTAAAAGAAAAACAAGGCAATATAACAAAGTTGATTGATAATTTTACTAAAAAAAAGTACGAAGCATTAGGAGTAGAATTCAGAGTTAATATTGGTTCTTTAGAGGAGATTATCTCATTTAATCATCCTTTTTTAAACTCCATTGGCTTATTTAGGTCCGAGTTTATATATTTAGACAATACAACCATTCCAACACTTGAGGAACAAACAAGGGTTCTAGAGCAAATAACTCAAAAATTCACAGGAACAATTGTCTATAGAACTCTTGATATTGGAGGTGACAAACAAGTAGATTATCTTAATTTACCTTCAGAAGAAAACCCCTTTCTTGGCGTAAGGGGTATTAGATTATTGTTGGATGATATTGAACTATTCGACACACAAATAAAATCAATCTTAAATTCTAAATCATTAGGAAGAGTAAAAATCATGTTTCCAATGATTTCTACTATAGAAGATTTTATAAAAGCAAAAGAGTTTGTTGCTAAAATAGCGAATAACTTAAATGTTGAAGTTCCCTCACTGGGTATCATGGTAGAGACACCCTCTTCAGCTTTAATTGCTGATAAGTTTTCAGAAATTGTTGATTTCATATCTATTGGCACCAACGATTTGACGCAATACATTATGGCTGCAGACCGTGGCAACAATAATTTAAGCCCGTACCAAGACCCACTTCATCCGGCGGTACTTAGGGCAATTTCTAATGTAATTGACTGTTGCAATGCAAATAATACCGAGGTGTCAGTATGTGGTGAAATGTCATCGGATCCCATCTCAGCATTTGTTTTATACATCTTAGGTTTAAAAATATTTAGCATGGCACCTTCAGCATCTCCTTTTGTATTTGATGCTTTAGATACACACTCAAAAATTAACAAACAAAAGATAAAAGAACAGATTTTACAACAAAATAATGCTGAAGAGGTTAGAACGATTATTCAAGAAATTTTAAATTGAAAGTACATTCTATTCTATTAGCTGGTGGCTCTAGCGACAGGTTTAATAATGAAGAAAACAAAGTTTACTTTCCAATTGGCGGCAAGCCAGCACTTTCCTGGCCACTAGAGACCCTAGATAATTCCAATAAAGTTGATTCAATAATATTGGTTGTAAGGGATGAAGACTGGGAAAAAACTAATAATGTAATTCAGCTAGTTAATCCTAAAAAATTATCTGGTGTAACAATTGGTGGGAACACTAGACATGAAAGTGAATATCAAGGACTTCTTTATCTAAAAGAAAGACCAGACATAAATGAAGAAGACTTAATTTTAATTCATGATGGTGCAAGACCTTTGTTGCCTGGTTATTTGTTAGACGAGCTTATTGATGTTGCAAAAAAATATGGAGCTTCAGCTCCTGGGTATAACTCTGACAATCTTATGAAAAAACAGGAATTTAACAAAGAAGAAATCCAAGAAACAATTGTAGAGATACAAACTCCGCAGATATTTCCAGCTTCAGAACTTTGGAAATCCTACGAATTAGCAAAATTAGATAAATGGCAAGCAGTAGACACAACAGAATGCGTATCAAAATATTCTGAGCTAGAGGCAGTAGTAATTCCTGGCGATCCAAGAAACATGAAGGTAACTTTTATAGAAGACATCTTTAAACTTGAGGAAATGATTTAAAAAAACCATAAAAATAAGCCTTTCTTAATCAAAAATGGTTACATTATTTTTAAGATTTCGGGTTTTTACCAAAATTCGAAGAATCATTTATGTAGAATTAAAGTAACTATTTAAGTTGAAGGATGGAAGTTGTTATCTAGTTCACCATATGCACTTGGTGTCATATTTGTAACACTCGCACTTATGTGGGTTTTACAGATGTATCTTGCTAAAAAACAGGCTACTGGTTTCTTAGATGCTGTAAACAGCATAAAAGGACCTGGCTTGGAAGTCGCTATAGGTGTAAATCAACCTAAATGGGGGAGAAAAAAAATCTATCTAGCAATCTCTGCTGATGTAAATTCAACCATTGTTAACGGTCTTACTCTAGAGGGGGTAACTACTTTTGCAAAAAGTAAAAAAGTTTCGTTATTTAATGGCAAAACATTAAATGAAATTGCTAACTCAGAAAACAAAGAACCTATCTGGGATGCCGCCAAAATGGCAGCTGACACTTTGATAAAAAAACTTCAAAGTAAAGCAGATAGTAATTCGACAAATTAATTATAAGGAGGGGGAGATATGGATGCTTTGGTAGCAGGCGCAGAAGCCTTTATCCAAGTATTTAGAACCGCTGCTGATGTGTTTGTTGGTTTCACAACTGGAATTATTCCAATTGTGGTTGTGTTCTTGACTGCAGTTAACGCTTTAGTCAAGTTCATTGGTGAGGAAAGAGTTGAGGGCTTTGCAAAATGGGCTTCTCAAGAAGGGGCAATTTACATGCCTGTTCGTTATACTCTTTTACCGTTTGTAGCTGTATTTATGCTTACTAATCCAGTTTGCTATACATTCGGTACCTTTTTGCCTGAAAAACATAAACCAGCATTTTATGATTCAGCAGTAAGCTTTGTTCATCCTATTACAGGAATTTTTCCACATGCGAATGGTGGAGAGTTATTTGTATGGTTAGGGATTGCAGCAGGTGTAGAAATAGTTGCACCAGATATGGTAACTGCTTTAGCAGTTAGATATCTTCTTGCTGGCCTTGTAGTCATATTAATTAGAGGTATCGTAACTGATATTATCTATAACATTATGACGGCAAGAAGGGCAGGTGTTGAATAATGCAAGCTTTAATAGAGAGAATTGGTCGATCAGTTGGTGGCGTGGTTGGAACATTGTTCCAAGCAGGTCGAGATGCTGTTGACCTATGTTTAAAAACAATAATTCCATTTATGGCATTCGTTACTTTTGTCATTGGTTTAATTTTAGAAACCGGTGTTGGTGACGCTATTGCAAATGGTATTAAAGGTTTTGCAAGCAGTTTAGGCGGATTAATGATAGTTTGTATCATATGCGCAATACCTGTTTTATCACCACTACTAGGACCTGGTGCAGTAATTGCTCAGATCGTTGGTGTATTAATTGGTACTGAAATTGGACGTGGAAACATTGATGTTTCAATGGCACTTCCAGCTTTATTTGCAATTAACCCACAGGTTGGTTGTGACTTCGTACCGGTTGGTCTGGCTCTTGGTGAAGCAGAACCGGAGACAGTTACGGTTGGTGTTCCAGCAGTTCTAACAAGTAGAATGATTACTGGACCAATCTCAGTCGTTGTTGGTTATTTATTTGCATTAGGTTTGTAAAGACATAACTTAACAATTTTTAAATTTGTAACGCTCTGACTAAAATCAGAGCGTTACATATTTTTAAAGGAGAAACTATGGCAGATTATAAAAAAGTAAAAGTAGAAGCAGGGCCAAGTGGTTGGGGAGGCCCTTTAGAAATACAACCAACTGATGAAAAAAAATACATTGTTTGTGTTACCGGTGGAGGAATTCATCCAGTTGCTCAAAAAATTGCTGATTTAACCGGGGCGGAAGCCTTTGATGGTTTTAAATCATCACCAGAGGGAAGCTTTAAAGCCATGGCTTGTGCAGTAATTGATTGTGGAGGAACTGCGAGAATCGGTGTATATCCTATGAAGGGCGTACCAACGATTGATATTCATGACACTACACCAGCAGGTCCACTTGCTCAATTTATTAAAGAAGAGAACTTTGTTTCTGGAGTTTCTGAGGATCAAGTTACTGAAGCTTAATGCAAATTTATTCTTCAGAAATAGTAAGAATAGGCGAACAATCTAATTTATTTTTAGATGAAGGAATTGTAGTTTTTTTTGGTGACAATGCACCAGAGGAACTTCAAGATTTTGCGGTAATACATAAACTAGAGCAAATCTCTGGTGAAATAGTAGTTGGAACAAAAATAAGTCTTTCAGATTCTAATTTAGAAGTTGTCTCTGTAGGGCCTGTAGCCAATGAAAACTTTAAAAATTTAGGTCACTTAGTTTTAAAACTCGACTCTTCAACTGAGGAAGCACAGCTTGGAGATGTCAGGTGTACATTTGATAATAAACCCAATATAAGCATTGGGGATAATTTAAGGATAAACAATTGAACTATACAGAATTATTAATTGCTCGTGAAAAAGATTTAGGTAGACCAGTAAGAGTTGGGTTGGCTGGTGCTGGTCAAATGGGTTCCGGCCTTGCTGCACAAATTGGGAAAATACCAGGAATGAACCTCGTTGCTTGTGCTGATATAGATATTGGAAGAGCCGAGAATGCATTACATCTTGCTGGAGTTGAGTATGTAAAACACAACAAAGAGGCGTCAAAGTCTATCGAAAGCGGACAAGGTGGTGTAGTAGATAATGCAGCTGCTCTTGCAGAACTACCAATAGATATTGTATTCGAAGCAACTGGAGTGCCATGGGTTGGTGCGGAGGTTGCTGATGCCTGTATTGAGGCACAAAAACATATACTCATGTTGAATGTAGAGACAGATGTCACAATAGGGATGTATTTAGCCAATAAAGCAAATAAAAATAATGTAGTTTATAGTGTTGCGAATGGTGATGAACCAGTTGCATGTAAAGAGTTATATGACTTCTCAGTGGATTTAGGTTTTGAGATAGTGTGTGTCGGAAAAGGAAAAAACAACCCACTAGACCAAACTGCAAATCCTGATACCTGTTTAGAAAAAGCTACTAAGAAGAATATGAATCCAAAAATGCTAGCAAGTTTTGAAGATGGTTCAAAAACTATGATTGAAATGACGGCTTTAGCAAATGCAATTAATTTACCACCAGATCAAATTGGCATGAACGGACCAGTAAGTTCGGTAGAGGAATTAAACAAAGTCCTTATCCCTCAAGCTGATGGGGGTGTTTTAAGTGAATCTGGAAGAGTTGACTATGCATTTGGACCAGCACCAGGAGTATTTTCTATTGTGAAATCGGACAACCCAACTGTTATTGAAGAAATGGAGTATTTATCTATGGGAGAAGGTCCCTATTACACTCTTTATAGGCCTTATCACCTCGCTTCAATTGAAGCACCTAGAAGTATTGGGATGGCCATCATAAATAATGAACCCGGGCTACAACCAAAGTCATGGATTGCAGAAGTTATTGGTCATGCAAAAAAAGACCTAAAAAAAGGTGAAAAGATTGATGGAATTGGGGGATTTGCCACATACGGTGTAACTTATCCTGTTGCAAATACAGACAATTTAATTCCACTTGGCTTATTAGAAGGCGCAACTGTTATTAAAGAACTAAAAAAAGGTGAACCAATAACAAAAGATTCAGTTGAACTTCCGGAAAATTTAATTAATAGTTTAAGAAAACTTCAAGAAGCTAGTTAAATAGTCTTTAATGGCACTTAGTACAACCGCTCAATTAGAACTTCATCGCATGATGATGCTTATTAGGTTGTTTGAAGAAGCACTAGAAGAAATGTTTTCAAGAGGCTTGCTTCATGGGACCATGCATTTATCTATCGGTCAAGAAGCCACAGCAGCTGGTGCATGTTTAGCTCTTCAAAAAGATGACTTAATTACTTCAACACACAGAGGGCATGGGCATTGTCTTGCAAAAGGAGCCGAACCTTACAAGATGTTTGCAGAGTTACTCGGAAGAGAAGATGGATACTGTAGAGGCCGTGGTGGGTCTATGCACATTGCTGATTTGTCAAATGGCAATCTTGGTGCCAATGGAATTGTCGCTGGTAGTTTAACAATTTCTGTTGGTGCAGCTTTATCATTCCAAATGCAAAAAAAAGACAATATTATCCTTTGTTTTTTTGGAGATGGAGCGGTTAATGAAGGCTCATTTCATGAAGCTTTAAATTTAGCATCACTGTGGAGTCTTCCTGTGTTATTTTTATGTGAGAATAATCAGTATGGAATGTCAATGGCAACTGATAAAGCAGTTGCAGGCGACTCAATCGCATCCAGAGGAAATTCTTATGGAATAGAGAGTATTCAAATCGACGGTAATGATGTTGAGGCTGTTTATGAAAACGTATTAAATTTTAAGAATAAAATTTTATCTTCTGGGGGTCCAAAATTCATTGAAGCAGTTACATATCGCTATAGGGGACACTCAAAATCTGATAGAAACTTATATAGAACAAGTGATGAAATTGAATATTGGAAAGAAGAAAAAGACCCTATAAAAAGATATATTGGAAAATTAATTGAGTCTGGAATTAGTGAAGATCAACTAAAAGATATTGATACGGATATCAAGGATTTAATCAGAAAATCGGTTAAGCAGGCATTAGATTCTCCACTCAGCCCAATAACAAATTTAGAGGAGGATTCATATGCCTGAGTTAACAACCGGACAGGCATTAAATAAAGCCCTCAGCTTGATATTAGAAGAAAACCCCACAGCGTTTATTGCTGGCGAAGATATTGGTATTTACGGAGGTGCCTTTGGAGTTACTGATGGACTCCTAGCTCAATTTGGAGAGGAAAGAATTAAAGACACTCCAATTGCTGAAGATGTCATCGCAGGGTTAGCTGTTGGAGCATCTATGACTGGAGGAAAGCCTATTGTTGAAATGCAGTTCAGTGATTTTATTGTTAATGCTATGGATCCAATTGTTAATCAAGCTGCAAAACTTCATTTTATGTATGGCGGATCGGTAAATGTACCAATAATTGTCAGAGGCGCTAGTGGAGCTGGAACAGGGGCAGCAGCACAACATAGCCAGTCACTTGAATCATGGTTTTGTCATGTTCCAGGATTAAAAGTAGTCACTCCTTCAAACCCTCAGAATGCCTACGATCTATTGCTTCATTCTTTTGTAGACCCTAACCCAATCATTTTTATGGAGCATAAATTAATTTATAAAATTAAAGACAATGTAGAACTTAATGATATTCCCAATGAATCAAGCATGTTGGGCAAAGCAAATCTCATTAAAGAAGGAAACGATATAACAATAGTTGCCTATTCAAATATGGTAAACGTTGTAAAAGAAGCAATAGCTGCTGAGGAATTACAAGATTATTCGATTGAACTGATTGACCTTCAGACAGTTTCACCAATAGATTACGATACTATTAAAAATTCACTTAAAAAAACAAAAAGACTTTTAGTTTGTCAGGAGGCTCCTTCCAACAGTTCTGTAGGAACGACCGTAATTACAAAAATTGTTGAAAGCGAGTTATTTCATGAACTCGAGGTTGCTCCAAAGCTAGTCTCAGGATTACACTCACCTATGCCCTCTGCAAAACATCTCGAATTAAACGTTATTCCTCAAGCTGAAGATATTACTAATGCAGTTAAAAGTATGTTATAAATATATATATGGCAAAAGAAAAAATACAATTACCGGCAATGTCTGATCAAATGACCGAAGCTGAAATTTTAAGTTGGAAAGTTGATGTTGGTTCAAAGATTGAAAAGGGTGCCACTATATGTGAAATTTCCACTGACAAAGTTGATATGGATCTAGAATCACCTTACTCAGGAGAAATTACTGAATTAGCTTGTGAAGAGGGCGATATAGTGAATGTTGGCGACACAATCGCTGAAATAGAAACTGAAGAAGACAGTCTTTTAGGTTCAATATTCGATTAATCAGCAGTTGCTGTAGGTTGTAATCTTTATGTATTCCTGAGTTTCTTCTTTGACAAAAACTCCCGATTTATGCACACAAGAAGCATTAAGCGCAACACTTTCTTTTACTACTAAATCACAATTTATATTTAAATTTTCATAAACTTTCTTGTAATAATTTAAACAATCGTTAATTTTCTTTTCGGCGTTATTTTTATTTTGTTGTGATAGCGTAATCACGATGTTTTCATTTGTGATTTCAATATTTTCTGGATCAATATAGAAAGTTTCTTCATATAGGTTATCAAGAGTATTACTTGTTTCAGTAGTTAAAAACCCTGATGCACTTGAGGAAATAATTGCTAAAAAACCGGCTCCCAGAAGGATATAAATTAAATTTTTCATAAGTGAATTATAAAAGGTCTTAATTGTTCATAACTCAATATTCTGACAAATAGCAATTAAGAATTTATCGAAAAATGACTAATATTATAAATAATGGCAGTAGAAAAAAAATTTAAAATACTGATATATCCTGGTTTGCATACTCGCCCAGGTGCTAAATTTGTGGAATTATGTAACAAGTTTGAAAGCGACATTGAAATCTTTTTTGATGATAAGGTTGCAAATGGAAAAAGTATTATCAATATAATGACCATGGCTGCACCACAAAATGGGGAAATAACCATAAAAGTTAACGGCGTTGATGAAGAATTATTAATTAATGAATTAACAGATTGGCATGTCGAGGCTCATAAGTCAAAGGAAGATTTTGATAATTCACCAAACAAACATGAGCTACTTAAAGCTTTTGAAGTAATTTGATCAGGTAATTTTTGCAATCTTCTTAACAATCAACGAATCGATTCTTCTGTTGTCGATTGCTGAAACAGTAAGCTCAAGACCATGGACTGTAATTTTTTCATTTATACTTGGCAGTTTTTCTGAATAGCTTAAATATAGCCCTCCTACTGTAGCCACATCAGACTCTTGTGACTCAAGGCCAAAAAATTCTTCAAAATCATCAATGTCTGTTTTCCCCTCTACAACCCATTGACCAGGACCTAGTCTTTTAATTCCTTTGAATCTTTCATCATGTTCATCTGGCAGATCGCCAACGAATTCAGAAAGAACGTCTTTGATAGTAATTACACCTTCTATTCCACCATTCTCATCTATTACACATGCAAAGCTTGCCTGATTTTCTCTAAGAATATTTAAAGCAGACAGTACAGTTGTGTATTCTGGTAGGTAAATTGCATCTTTAACAAGATTTTCTACTTCTACTGATGTAGCTTCATTTTCAAGATTGAATAAATCTTTTACGTATACAATTCCAAAAGTATCATCTAATGATTCTGTTCTTGAAATTGGCATTCTCGATATTCTTTTTTCATCAACAATTTTTCTTACATCCTCCATAACTACGGGAATTGATAGAAACAAAACATCTACCCTTGGAGTCATAATTTCTTTAATAGGTCTATCAGAAAAATCTAGAAGTGAATCAATAATCTCTCTTTCAGCTGGTAAAATTTGCCCTTCAATTTCACCAAGTGCGGTTAAAGCTTGTATGTCAGCTTCTGTAACCTCTGCATCATCTTCATCAGGTGTTTTAACAAATTTCATTATCATCTTTGTTATACCTTCAGTAAATGGAGCAAATACTTTTGAAAGAATTTCAACTAAAAACGTAGTTCTTGATAAAAATGATATCGGCAACTTCGTTGCCAAAGTTTTTGGAGTAATATCTCCAAAAATTAGAACTATAACTGTAGTAAACACCGTTGCTATCGCACTACCTGCACTTTCTCCAAAACGCCTTACAAAAATAAGTGTTGCAACTGATGCCATCAATATATTAACAAAGTTGTTACCAACTAATATTCCACCAATAGTTTTTTCAATATTTTCTTTAGCTCTTTTAATCCTTTTATTCTTTTTGTTTTCATCCAATTGATGTATTTTTTGTATTGGAATAGAAGTTATAGCTGTTTCAGAGCCTGAAAGCATGCCAGACAAGATTAGGCAAAGAAAAAATACTATGTATAAAACGATGTCAAAGTTAATACTCAATTTGTATCATTGATTTTAGATAATTTTTGTTTTAAGTAAATACTTTTTTTAAATTTGTTTTATCAATTGGTTTTAAAAGATGTCCATCAGCTCCAACCCTCTTAGCCTGAAAAACATCTGCTTCTCTGTCAATTAATAGAATTTTTTTTGAATTTGCATATTTATTGTTGCGCCCAATTTCTCTGATGATTGAAGGACCGCCATTGTTATTAACTTGCATATCAACAAAAATATAATCGTATGACAATTTGATATCATCACTACCAATAAGATGAGTAAAATTGTAATCAAAATCAAGATACTTTAGTAAAGAATCCTTTACCCATTCGTTATCTGTTATCAAGCAAATTTTCACAGTTTTAAAAGACTACTATTGTATATATTTAAGTATATAAAATGTTAAAACTATTACCTATATTATTTTTTGCAGCTGTAAATATAACACAAATTAGCATATTCGAAATTGATGGTATATTTTCAAATAGTCATATCAATGCCATTCAAAGATATATAGGCGAGAATGATTTAAGAGAAACAAGCTTATTTGTTATTCAATACAACGCTTCTGACACAAGTGAAAATAGTGTCGTTGAATTACAAGAATTACTTAAGGGCATCAAAACACCAAAAGCCATCTGGGTCGGGCCAAACGAGACAACAGTTGATGCAAGACTTTTGAAGTCATTTGACTACGTTGGTATATCACCTGGTACAACAATTATTAATAAACTTTCTAATAATGAGTTCGAATTTATAAATCAAGAAGGAATCTATGAAGGTTATATGGTCGTAGGTTCAATCGGAGCATTTATTGAAAACTTAGGAAATGAAAAAATAATATCCAATATAATTTCAGAAGAATCAGGAACATCTGGCATTGTAAGTTTCGATATTAATTCTGATGATATTAATGAAATCAAATTTGTAAAACCGTCTTTGTATGAAAGATTTTATATTTCAATATCAAACCCATTCTTTACTTATTTATTTTTTGCTTTAGGTTTTGCACTACTAGGTTTAGAGCTATTTGCAATTGGGCCTGGATTGATGGCATTTATAGGAGCTCTGCTTATTGGCTTCTCCTCTACAACATTTACTGAGTTCGGTTTAAATTATTATGGTTTAATTCTATTTCTCATTTCTTTTCTGATTTTTATAAAAATATTAGCAAGGGGATATTTTGGTCCTTTAGGAATAGCTGCTTTTTCGATTTTGCATATTTCATCAATTGTAATTTTTTCAAATTACCAATTAGAAATAAATAATTTCTTGATGATATTTGCTTCTTCAATAATCTCTTTCTTTTATTTTGTTGCAATACCTACAGTTATTAGATCCAGGCTTACTACAGACACAAGTGCAATGTCATCGTTTAAGGGCTCTAAGGTCAAAATTGTTGAATTGTTAAGTGATAACAGAGCACTTGTCCAATTAGAAAGCAATAATTTTGTTGTAGAAATAGAAAATAAACAATCTTTAGAAGTTAATCAAGAAGTAGAAATTGCCGAAATAGATGGAAAACTGTCAATTTAGTTAATTACTTCGCGAAAAAAATCTTTTTACACAATAGAATCTTTAATTACTGTTTACATATGCTTCAAATAAAAGTTTCTACATGGCAATACGATGCACTTTGCAGACAACATAGTAGCAATCTTTTTTTTCCGCCAGCTACATTTGAAAAGAAAGAAGATAGAGAAAAAAGGGAAGCCAAAGCCAAAGCAGTCTGTAGCGGTTGTCCTGTAAAGATCGAATGTTTGGATGAAGCAAATGAAATTTCAGAACCATTTGGTGTATGGGGTGGCTTAAATGAAGTTGAAAGAAAACGAGAGAACCTCTACGTATCAAACTAATTTTTTCCTTTTTCCTGAACTATTAATTTTTGAAGTGTATAAACATTTATCTAAAAACTCCAAATAAGGTATTGCATACTTTCTGGATAAATTAGAAGCTTCTTTAAATTCGGATACATCAAAAATATCAGGTAATTTTTGCAGAATTTCAACAAGCTCTGATTTATGCTCTTTTCCAATAATTATATTTTTATCAACTCTAAATAGATACTCGTTCATAAAGAGTTCTTTTATAGATTCTTTATTGAACTTATTTATATCAACACGTTTAACTGATAGATCGGTCGACATCTCCTTGATAACGTTCTGGTAAACCTCTATATCAACAACTGTTTCTTTATCAACAAATAACTGGTCATTTATAATATTTAACCCATCGATTTTATCTATTAATTCATCAATATAATTATCCTCTATGAAAAATTGATCATGGAAATAATTTTTAACACCAACCGAATTTATAGTTTTTATATTTTCCTTAATTTTTTTGCTCATACGCTCCAAATAATCTTTTGATATGTATTTGTTGCTTATATCTATATAATCTTTAGAATTTTCCTTTAGATTTTCTGATAGAAGAGTAAATGCTTTTTCTACATCAATATTTTCAGTTTTTCGAACTTGTCTGAAAAATGTTTTAACTAAATTATTATTATTCGAAACAAATGCAATTTTTCCACCTATGAAATCATTAGACACCATATTTTGAATTAATATTTTCTGGTTTTCTAATAGTGGCAATTTATTTGGTAGCTCTATATATATTAAAATTTTTTCTGAAGCATTTATAATTTCTAATCTTTTAACAATTTGATTTATTGTCCCAACAAATAATCTATTGCTTCCTTTGTTCTTAAACCCTTTATCATTTCCATTTAAAATTGCAAAAATATATTTACCTGAAAAAACAGCTTTATTAGTTAACAGGTCGCCTCGGCTAATATCGTCTTGAGCGCCCTTCTTGAGAGAGATAGCGATTCTAGAAGTGGATGTAATATTTTTAACTTTATTTTCAGTATTTTGTATTTCTTTTACTTCTAATAATTTGTTTGTCCTAGCAAGATACATATTTTCTAAATCAAAAGCCATAGAAGCAGTACCAGTTATAACTTTACCAATTCCATCCTTAGTAAAACTACGATCAATCCATAATGAATTTGGGTTTTTAGACGAGTCAGACTTAAAGAAATCTACTATTTTATCTTGAAATATTTTGAGATCGCTAGTTTTATAGCTAAATTCCTCAATAGTGTAATTTATTAATTTTTCAGATTTTAATTTTTCTTCAAGAAAACCTTTATCAACTGAAGAATCTAATAAATCTGTTTTTGTAAGTACAAAAAAAATATTATTAATCTGGAGATTTTTTATTGCTTGAAAATGCTCCTCAGATTGTCTAGACCATCCCTGAACAGAATCGATACAGAAAATTATACCGTCGACATTTGCAAATCCTGCAATGGTGTTTTTAAAGTAGTCAATATGACCAGGGACATCAACAATAGATATTCTTTTATTGTTAATTTCAAAATAGGTATATCCAAGATTTATAGTTAGTCCACGGATTTTTTCTTCTTTTAATCTGTCAGTTTCTTGACCTGTTAAAAAATTTACAAAAGTTGATTTTCCATGATCTACATGGCCTGCAGTTGCAAGTACGGTCATGAATTATTTAATGATTGTACAATTATGTCATCTTGATTATAAAATACACTTCTTAAATCAAGACAAACTTGATCCTTAATAATCCTTGGAACTATCGGGATATCGTTTTTAATTAACTGATTGACAGTGTCTACTGTTTTTTCATTATTTATAAGCAAGATAGGTGATTCTAAAGTGACATCTGGTAGTGTTCCTCCACCAATAACACTTTCACCTTTTTCTATGCTGGTAGAAAAAGAAATAGATTTAGCAATATTTTTACACCTATCTTCTAAGGAGGAATAAGGTTGTGTAATAAGATTCCAAAAAGGTATCTCCTTTTCTTGTTTATTTATATATTTAAGTACAGTCTCTTGAAGTTCAAATAAGGTCATAGGTGAGCAACGATAGGTTCTAAACAAACTGTAGTTTTTAATTTCATTAACCAGGTCGTCATCTCCCGCAATCATTCCAGATTGAACTGATCCAAATAATTTGTCTCCAGAAAACATAACTAAATTTGCACCACCAGAAAGTGAATCTTGCACAAATGGTTCATCTTTGAAGATACTTATATTATTAACTTCTAAAAATTTCTTATCAATTACTAAACCACTCCCTAAATCATGAAAAAGAAAAACGTCAAATTTATTTTTTAACTCGGCGAGTTCTTCAATTGAAACATCCTCTGTAAAACCATTGATTGAGAAATTTGATCTATGAACCTTTAATATTAAAGAGTTTGGATACTTCTCTAATGCTTTTCTGTAATCACTCAATTTAGTCTTGTTTGTGGTACCTATCTCTACAAGGTTTAAATCTGTCTCATTGATTATTTCAGGAAGCCTATAAGAGCCTCCAATTTCTATAATTTCACCTCTAGAGATAATTACATTTTGAATATTGTGTGATTTAGAAACGGCTTTTAATGAAAGAAAAAGAGAGGAAGCGTTGTTATTTACAAAAGCAATATCTTTAGATCCTATCAGGTTATTCATAAGTACAGATAGGTATTCATTTCTTTTTCCTCTGGATAAAGTTTTTAAATCGTATTCAATATTTGTATAACTTCCAGAAAAGCTTATGTTATTTGGAGAACGACCTAAATTTGTATGCAGTACAGTACCAGTTGCATTTACAACTTCTCTTTGGGTTTTTGAACTCAAATCATTTATAAGTTCAGAGAATATATTTTTTGCAACAACAGAGTCTTTTTCCTCGGCAAGTATGTTTTTTGCAATCGTAGATTTTATATCTCTTGGTAAATTAGAGTTAACTGATTCAGTTAATTCATTAACAGAAATAGGGTTCATTGATTTGAAAGCTCCTCAAAAACTTTTGCTAGTCTTCCAGTACATGTTTCATCAATAATTGGAGGAAGTTGGATTGCAATGTTGTTAATTAATTTTTCTATCTCAACTTTGGTAATAGAATTATTTTGATCAATTAATGGAGTTCCACTGTCTGCTACATTATTTGTGTTTTCACTAATAGGAACTTTTCCTAAGAGAGGTATTCCAAATTTATCCGACAAAGCTTCACCTCCACCCTCACCAAAAATATTATATTTGTCTCCAGTGTCTGATTCAAAATATGACATATTTTCGATTACGCCTAACAAAGGGATGAAACTTCTCTTTGCCATATCGGCAACTCTTGTAGCAACTTTTTGTGCCATTAATTGTGGAGTTGTAACAACAATTAGCTCAGCTTGTGGAAGCAGTCTACTTAGAGCCATTTGTATATCTCCTGTACCAGGCGGTAGGTCAATAATCAGATAATCTAAATCTCCCCATTCCACATCAGTTAAGAATTGTTCAAGTGCTTTACTTAACATAAGACCTCTCCACATTAGTGCAGTGTCTTCATCGCTTGTTATAAGACCAGTTGAGATTACTTTTAAATTTCCAATTTCATGAGGAATCATTTTTTTGTCACTATTTGCTTCAATTCTTCCAGTTATCCCTAACAGCCTTGGTATTGAGAATCCCCAAATATCTGCATCTAATAGTCCAGTTTGAAATCCTTTTTTTGCTAAACCCAATGCTATATTTGCAGATAAAGTTGATTTTCCAACTCCCCCTTTTCCACTTCCAACAGCAATCACTCTAGTTCTAGGATCAACATTTGTAGGTTGTGCATTTTCCCTAGCTTTTTCTCTCGCTTTTTCCATAACAGCAGTTCGATCTTTTTGATCCATTGCAGTGATTGCTATCTCTACTGTTTCAACATTTTCCAAAAGCTTTAGTTTTCTATTGATTTCTGTTTCTATTTGATTTCTCATTGGGCAGTCAGCTATTGTCAGAGCTAATTTGATTATTACTGTTTTATCTACATGCTGAACATCTTTAACCATGCCTAATTCAACAATATTTGCCCCTAATTCAGGGTCAAATACAGTTGAAAGATGTTTTAAAAGAATATCGCTTTGCGTCATAACAGTATTCTAAGGAGTTTTCAAAAAGATGTAATTACAAATTTATTGAATAACTAGATGTTTGGTATAATCAAACCATGGATATACAAATAAAATCTTCACGTGCGATTCTTGCAACAGATAGCGCTGTAAAAAAACTTAAGGAACTAAAATCTGAGGAATCTTCCGCAGATAGTTTTCTTCGAATGGGTGTTAAGCCAGGCGGCTGCTCAGGTTTTTCATACGAGATGTTTTTTGATACTGATAACTTTGATGGCGATGTAATTGAAGAATATGATGGCGTAAACATCGTAGTTGATGGTCAAAGCTTAGAACATGTTAAAGGCGCAACCCTAGACTACAAAGAAGGATTAATGGAATCAGGTTTCTCTATTGATAATCCAAATGTCTCCAGAACTTGTGGTTGCGGCAACAGTTTTAGTTAAATTTATATCCAACTGAGTGAACAGTCTTAATCCAATCTTGTCTTTTATCACCTAGTTTTGCCCTTAGCCTTCTGACGTGAACATCGACGGTTCTAGCACCACCAAAATAGTCATAACCCCATACTTTTTCTAAGAGCTGTTCTCTTGACCAGACATTATCTTGATTTTCAACAAAAAATTTAAGTAACTCGTACTCCATAAATGTTAAATCCAACAAGCTATCTCCAGCTTTTGCATCATAAGTTTTTAAGTTTATTAAGAGATCTTTGAATTCAAGGATTTCTGACTCATTGTCGCCTACTAAAGCATGAATTCTTGCACCAATTTCTTCAAGCTCACTTTTACTAGACATAAGCTCAATTAGAGGGTTTTGAATCAAATCTATTGTTTGTTCAAAATCTTTGTCGTCAACAATAATTAATGTTGGGAAAGATTTATTCGTAGATTCAAAGTCTGATAGATTCTTTTTTGTTTCACCATATTTAGCTAGAGATGTAACTACTAAGTTAATTTGATTTGAGTTAGTTATATTTTTTAGAACGAGTTTATTAAGCCCAAGATCTACAAAGGTTTGGTCAAAGCTTTTATGGCTTTTATCTATGTTTATATAACTATCTATCATTTTGGAAACAATTATTTAATATTTCTGTAACAACATTTCTTTGAATACATATTACATTATTTTCATGAAGATAAAAGCAGAATATATATGGATTGACGGTCTAACTCCAACCGCAAAATTAAGGAGTAAAACAAAAATAATTGAACAAGGCACAGGACCACCAATTTGGGGCTTTGACGGTTCAAGTACCCAACAAGCAACAGGTGACCAATCTGATTGCGTATTAAAACCAGTTGCTCAATTTCCAGACCCAATTAGAGGTGGAGATAACATATTAGTAATGTGTGAAGTTATGAATGTAGATATGACTCCACATGCTTCAAATACAAGAGCAGCTTTAGTTGAATCAGCTTCAAATTTTAGTGAATTTGAGCCTTGGTTTGGAATGGAACAAGAGTATACATTTTATGAGCAGTCTTATGATTCTCTCAAATATGGACAACCTCTTGGTTTCCCTCCATCAGGTTATCCTGCTCCTCAGGGAGGTTATTACTGCGGAGTTGGAGCAGACGAAGTTTATGGACGTGAAATTTCAGAAGCACATGCAACAGCTTGTATAGAAGCAGGCTTGGGAATTTCTGGAACAAATGCAGAAGTTATGCCAGGTCAGTGGGAGTTTCAAATAGGTCCAGTTGGAGCACCAGATATTGGTGATCACATATGGGTTGCTAGATGGTTGCTCTATAGAATTGCTGAAGACTGGAACATTTCTGCAACTTTAAATCCAAAACCTGTAAAAGGTGATTGGAATGGTGCTGGTATGCATACTAACTTTTCAACAAAACAAATGAGAGAAGATGGTGGCTATGACGCAATTATAGCTGGGTGTGAGGCTCTTGGTAAGAATGCAGATTTGCATGTCAAAAATTATGGTGCAAATATTGAAGACAGGCTTACAGGAGACCATGAAACTCAAAGTTTTGATACTTTTTCTTATGGAGTCAGTGATAGAGGCGCATCTATAAGAATTCCATGGCAAGTTGAAGTCGACAAAAAAGGATATCTAGAAGATAGAAGACCTAATGCAAACGGCGATCCTTACGTGATTGCTATGTTGATGATTGATACAGTTTGTTCAGCAGCTTCTAGCTAGAAGTTGCTGAGGCAACTGTTTGTTCAATTCTTTGAATAAATAAGTCTAAGTTAGAGTTAAAAGAATCAAGAGCCGCTCCTCTTCTTTCTCCCGTATCAGGTGCTGTTAGCCCCTCAAGTAACTCTTTTGTGTCTTCAAAAATTAATTCAGCAATTATCACAAGTTCTTGATGGTTTGAAACCAGATTATTTGCAGAGCTTGGAGGACCTGGGTTTGTAAAGTTTTGAACATAAACTTCAAAATCATCAATAAACTCTTGGAATTCCTGCTGAGCTTCTTGATATGTGGTTACTTTGTCATCCCACCTCTGATTAGTTTCAAGTACTTTTTTCCCTAGTTCAATTACTTGGATTTTTTCACCAGTAATTTCTTCCAAGTAGGTTACGACCTCTTCAGGAATTGTTGTAGTGGTAGTAGTCGTCGTGGTCTCTTGTTCTTCTTCTAAAATCACTGAAGTTATTGTTGTTTCCTCTGGAGTAAGTTCTAGATTATTGTTCGTTGTTACTCGGTTTATAAATGTGTATGTTGTAGCTATCATACCAATTAAAACTAAAGGCAGTATAAGTCTCCCAGGTTTAGGATCAGAATCGTAACTTTGCATATTTATAGTTTATCAAATATAGATTTAATATCTTTGATTATTAAATCCCAGTCGAAACCCTCTTCTTTCGTAAGAGTCAGAAAATCTGGTCCAGCAAAGATTGCCTTTATGCTGGTTAATTTTAAGATTTGAAATTCGAATGAGTTTCTATCAAGATTTTCAGAATCTAAATATTCTCCTATCTCGTAGCTATGACTAGCTAAAAGCTTTTTTGCGTTAGGATTAGGTGTATCAATTAATTCCATATTCATTAATTATTTTAATATAATAACTGTTATTATTTCTTTATGAATTATCAAAAGCAATTTACACCCAACAGGAGTATAAATTTTAATTTTGGTCATTTAAAATCTCTAGTAAGTATATATTTGTATACACTCGGCACCCTCCTGGGAGGATTTTCAATATATTTACTATCAACGTTATTTGAGTCAAACTATTCTTTGACTACATGGTCTGGAGATACACTATTTTGGTTTTTCATAGTAATGTTCTCAGCTATATTTGTCTTATTTATACCCGTAGAGTTCATTAGAAATATAACAATCGACAACACTAGTTTTAGAAACTTAATAGCAAATATCCTGTTTGTAATTGTTATATCACTAGTTACATTATTAGCTTTTCAAATTCTTCTTGAAAACAACGGAGTTGCGTATCAAATTAAGACAATAACTAGAGCAATATCTTTCTCAGGTTTTATTGTTATGCCTTTTGTTTTATTTGTTTTTCATAATTTACTTAATAGAGTGTCATTTTTAAACAAATATTCGTATAGTTTAGTTTTGTTTTGTTGGATATTGTCTTCACAAATATTTATGTAACTTACATAGTCTCGACTGGTTCAATACCAAGGCAGCTAAAAACACTTAAAATCGTCTCATAAAAAGCGTCCACCAAGGAAATCCTACTTAGAGAAATAATTTCATCAATGTCTTCAGACAAAACTTTATTATTTTTGTAAAAAGTATTAAATTTTTGACATAAAGCATAACCATATTCTGCTAAGTGATGTGGCTCTAAAGTA
>CACHBU010000006.1:0-53818 GCA_902578135.1 uncultured Candidatus Actinomarina sp. | reverse complement strand
CAATGCCTATTGGAGTGCATATCATTTCACAGACTCTACTCACGATTACAAAATACGTTATCGATACTACAACTCTACAAGTTCAAGTCATGACCATGGTTCTTTAACAAATCTTCCGTGGACTGTAATGGATGTAGATAAAGATTTAGGTTGTGAATCGAATGATATTGAACCAGTTACTTTAGTTTCTACACAACAACAATGTCAGGAAAATAGAGGAAAAGTTGAGTTTACATTTACTGATACTACCGTTTCACATAATACCCCTTACGAAGCCGCAACATTAATTTATAGATACTCAACAAATGGAGGAACGACGTACTCGGCTCATCAGAAAGCATATCTGAATAACACGACTTCGTTTTTGCTTCCCGATAATACAACATTACCAAACACCACAGTAATTACTGTTCAGTGGGGATACATTAGAGATTTTAACCAATTAATTACTTATTTTGACCATATTGGCACAACAGACAAAAACGGTCTTTATACAAGAATGCCAACTAGTTCTCAAAATACAAATGACACCACTTTGTCGACAAACTTCAGAACAGTAGTATATGAAAATACTACAAATATCTCTGTAGACTGTGATCCTGATTCTACATATTCGCAGACTGTAACTGAGTGTGTGTGTAGTGATGGCGGTGCTAACTCAACATTAACTATTAATAATAACGAAAACTATACAACCTATTACAAGGTTATGTATTCATTGGATGGTGGTCTAACATGGCAGTACTCTAATCCTAATATTGAGTCGGCTTACGACATATCGGTTGCGGCGGGGGCCCAAGACTCATCGCAGACAGTATTTGTACCTGATGGACAAACAATTACGTGGAGAATAAAAGACACTACTAATGGTGGTGACTTTGTTGGTCAAGACTGGGAATCTGTAGATGCAAGTGAGACTGTTGACTGTGGTTGTTCTGGTGGTGTTGTAGATCTTACTCTTGGTTCTTGTGGAAATGGTGCTGCTACACCAACAGTAACTTTGGATGTGAATTCCACAGATACAACATATTTCAAGATTGAGTACAAGAGAAGTACTGACAGTGATTGGATAGTGTATAGATCACAGGAAACTGTTACGGGTGGTAATGATGCTCAGTTACAGTTAAATGTCACTGTTCCACACTCTGCATCTATACAAGTTAGATATAGAATCAGCAAAAGCACTTCTACGTTAGCAACTGCAGATTTAAAGTACACCGATACATTGATCGTTGACTGTCCATTTAACACAGTTTCATTTACTCCAAATGCACCAGTTTGTACTACAAACAATGTGCAACAACCAAACCTTACTGTGGTTAATACAACATCATCGACATCTGCAGCCTATGTAAGAGTTCAATATAAAATTATTACAACTGCATCAGAAGGAGAATTATCATCTGGTACATGGGTAAACACCTCCCTATTCGATGATCTTCTTCCAGCGAATGGAGCACCATATATTACTGCAGACTCGATAAATGTCGCTGAAGGCCAAAAAATAGTCTGGAGATATGAATGGTCATATACCTCAACTTTTACGGGTAATTGGACGTATGACAACACTGCTACATTTGTCAATTGTGTGACAAATTTTACAGTTACTCAATCACTTGGTGTTTGTACCAATGGTGTCAAAGCATCAACACTTACAATAACTAATAACGAAACATACGGAACTTTATATTTCAAGGTCGAAAGGTCCTTTAACGGTACTAACTGGGAAGTTGTTGATTCAACTATTGAGATTAATCACTCGAGTAATCTAGAAATCACACCTATAGATGTTCAGCATACACAAAAAATATATTGGAGAGTAACTGCATCAACAGTTCAAAATAATTTCGGAGCTGCATATTCAACAACTGCAGATGTAGTGCAGTCTGATATAGTTGATTGTCCAGTTGTTGGAGGAACAGTTGAATTCATATTAGGTAACTGTGTCGCTGGAGCACAACAAGCCACACTTACACTAAAAAACCCAGTTTCATCAAATGACAATACATGGTTTCATATTCGATACTCAGTGGATGGTGGCAACAACTACCTAACCATAGTTGAAGATGTACAGCCTGGCCAGGAAGAGACAAGAAACGTCTCTGTACCGTCTGGTCAGAGACTGAAAGTAGAATATTATCCACATACTCAAGTAGCAAGTCCTTCAGGGGTATCTTATATTGAACTTACTGATAGTGCTGTTGCTGATTGTACTTTTGACACTATTCAATCATTATCAATGGGCGAATGTGATACAAACGGTCAGGCTACAGCTACTTATGTAATCCAAAACAATACAGGTACAGATCTACGTTACAAAATTCAATACAAAATTCAAGGTGAGAGTGGATTTACAACCCACACAGCTGATCTTCTTGTAAGTGCTAATTCCTCAGCAAGTCCATTTACACAATCTGTTCCTTCAGGAAAATATATTGAGTGGAGATATGCTGTATCAGATGATCAAAATACCCTGGCAACAGCCCCAGCCCAAGCAGCGCTACAATCAACTGCAGTAAATTGTGACATTATTGATCCAAGTTTCTTAACATCACAAGGGTCATGTAGAGACGGTACCAAAGAAGCCTACTTTTTTGCAAAGAATGGTGCTTCCGCAACATCGGATGTATATTTTCAAGTTGAATCAAAAGTTAACGGAGGTGCATGGACATCTGAAAACACAGTGATTGTTGCGCCTAATTCTCAAGTGCAAATTCAAAAACCAAATCTTACAAACGCTGATACGATTCAATGGAGATACAAGACTTCCAAGGACAATGCAACCTTCTCAACAAACTATCAAGAAACGACTGTAATGACAATTTCTTGTACATCACAAAATGAAGTTGATGGTTTAATTGGAAACACATGTGCATCTAATGGTTCTAAAACCGCAACAGTTACGTCCGTAAATAACAGTTCTTCAGACGTATATTATTTGATTGAGTATGCTCTCGAACAAAATCCTTCAAACTGGTTATCAGTCACAGACAATTTTGGATTACCAGCTCAGGGAAGTAAAGATGATCTTGTCAACCTACCAGAGGGTAGTTACTTTACATTGAGGTATAAGACTTCTACTAGTAACAGCTTTACAGGTGTTGAGTATAAGACTTTAGATACTTTGGGACCAGTTAATTGTTCAGGTGATATTGAAGTAAGAGTTGCATTAGACGCGTGTGTTAATGGTACGAGAAATTCAGTATTTTATTACCGCAATAAAGCAAGCACAGGGGCACCAGCATTTTTTGAAATTGAATATCAAATTGATGGTGGAACATGGACTAATCCAAAAGGCGCACAGACAAATAATTACTATACAGCTATACAGAATGGTGTAGAAGAATCTGTTTCAGTTTCGGTACCTTCAGATTCTACAATTTCATGGAGATATAAAGATACACTATCTGTGAATGCTTTATCAACAAAATCATTTGAATTGGCAACACCTACTCCTTTGTCAGTATTATGTGAGGGTCTTCTTGAACACACAGTTGCGATTGGATCTTGTGTTGACAGAAAAGCCTCATCAACACTTACTTTGAAAAATATTGGATCTGTTGATGTGTATGCGGATATTTGGATTAGTTATGATGGTGGAAATTCATGGAATAACCATGCAATAAGCCAGAAAGTTACAACGACTGCAGATAAGGTATTTACTCAAAACAATATTGCGAATGGATCAATTGTTAAGTGGAAATATAAGTATGCAAGTACAGCTGCGGGTGTTGCAAGTGCTGATGAAGAACTAACGAATGACAAACCTGCAATTAATTGTGATGAAATAGTTATTAGCCAATTAACTTATGAACATAGTTTCGCTAATTGTGTAGAGGGACAAAGGATTGGAACCTTTAAAATTAACAATCCTTCAACAACAAACAATATTGTTTATGTAGAAGTGCAATACAGAACAAAGTCATCTCTAAATGGTACTTGGTCAGGCTATACGACAATGCCTATCGAGGCAATTAATGCTGGGTCCTTTAAAGAATTTAGCGCACCTGCTTTAAATGCTAATGGTTATATTAACTGGCAATTTAGATCCTCGTTAGCTAATAATGACTTCGCAGGAGCTTGGACAAATGCGTCATCAGCCTACAAATCTGAGTGTTCAATAGACTCAACATTTACTCATACTTTAGGTAATTGTGTAGATGGTGAGCAGTACTCTATTTTAACCATTAACAATACCGGATCCGTTACTCAGTACTATAACGTTCAAGTACAAATCAATAATGGAACAGCAGAGACAAAGTTTGCAAATGTTGCAATCTCGTCTGGATCAAGTGGTGAGTTTAAATGGCCAATCAGACAGGGAGAGTCAATCAGATGGCAATTTATTGCATCTATAGACACTGACTTTAGTGATGACAATTCAGTACCATCATTATCAAAGACAAATCAATGTACACCTGTCTTTACATTGCAAACTCAAACAGCCTGTCAAGATGCGTCTACAGTAAATAACAACCAAGTAACCAATACGAAGGTAACATTAACCTTGAATAACACTTCTTCAGTCGATGGAAGTGTGACTGTTCAATATAGATATTTACAAACTGATACATGGAAGACTTTAACGACCACTCCAATTAATGCTAATCAACAAAAGACCGTTGATTACACATTGATTGATCCTTATGTTGAATTTCAATATGCTCCATCTGGAACTACAAATTGGACTAATAGTGGATTAGTTTACAAAATTACAAACTGCACATCAACTGGAAATAGCTTAACTGCGGTAAATGAGTTTATTTGTAGCGAGAATGATCCATTCTCTCAAGCAAAAATCTCTAACCCAACAAGTACAAGCTTGACTGTCACATATTCCTACTCATTTGATGGGGTAAGTTGGAATAATGAGACCCCAGTTTTGATAGCTTCCAACCAAACTCACTTTACGGATTTAATTCAAGTATCTCCAGGAACCCAAATTTATTGGAGATATAAACCAACGAATCTTGCTGATGACGCCTATAAGACTTTAACTGACACATCACCAACAAACTGTCAAAATGGAACAAGTCAACAAATTCTCCATTCGCTTGGAACTTGTGTAGATAATAAGGCGCTTTCAACTATTAAAGTTACAAATATCTCTAGTTCGCAAAAATCATACTTGCTGGAGTACAAGATAGATAATGGTGCATTTGCTCGATACGAGACTTTAGTCATCGGTGCAGGTAATGACACAACAAAGACCCTACAAATTTCAGATGGACAAAATATACAGTGGAGAATAATTGATGCAACTAGCGATGCCTCTACTATATCTGTTGATGGTAATTGGACTTCTTCAACTTCATTAACACTTAATTGCACAACTACTAGTACAACTCTTCCTGAGAACTTATTTATTTTCGAACCTTTAATTTCGACAAATAGGGTTTGTGATGAAGACGGTGGAGCTATGTTTGGCATTACTGTTGACAACACAAGGTCCAATGTTGATGCAGAAGTTATTCAAAGAGTGTGGGTCGATAAATTTACAGTGTTTGAAAAACAAGAAACTATTCCAGCAGGACAGTTTATTCAGTTCTCCAGTTTTGAAATTAGTGAAGATAAGTTTTTCACCGTAGAGTTTGAAGTTACAAATGTTAAAAACAACAAGACACAAACAATGGTTAAAAACAAGACTTCAGACTGTATTGACAATGGAATCAGTCCGACTGACGAACAAAATCCTATTGAGGGTATAGAAGTTGAAAATATTATCGATGGAGTTGGCGATGATGAAGAAATGGGAAATAATGGAACAGATATTTTCTTCCTTCCTGGTGATGACTTTGTTGAATGGGTATATGATGAAAATGCAACTTCTCCAAATCCAACACCACTTTGTCCTGGAGATGCCAGTTGTAATAACAATAATGGATATGCAATAACAGGAACTAATGTTGGAAGATTAATAATTTTATTTGGTTCTCTACTTATGTTGATTGGTGGGCTTATTTTGAGGAGAGGCTATAGGTACTAGTGCAGTATTTTTTTGTATATCTTTTTATTATAATCCTGAATATTGTTGCAGTCCTTGCAGTCCTGAGGGTTAGAAGAAAAAGACAGAATGATCCAAATGTCATCACTGATGTTCAAGATAGTGATCTTATTTACGATTCAGATCTTGAAGACGAAGTAAAAAAACCACGCTTTTCGAGATTTTCTAGAAAAAGTAATAATTTAACTGTTGGTTTTAACGATATAGCAATAGATGATAGAGAATTTGTTTATGGAGGAGATTTACTAGACCTTGCTGTTGAAAAAGAAGTAATCAAGAAAAAGGGAACATGGTATTTATATGAAAATGAAAAGATTGCTTATGGAAAACAAAAGGCAAAGTTTTTCTTATTAGAAAATCCTGACATCGCTAATGAGATTAGCAATATAGTTTATGGAACCATACAGGTACAAAATAATGAGATGAGTTCTGAAGAGAGTTCAGATGAAATTTCTATAAATAACAATGAAATAGAAAATCAAAAATCTGTAAATTTACTTACACAAGAATACGAAGTTGAGCTTGCTGAAGTTTATATAAAATCAAATACTTTAAAAAAAATCATTGAAAATACAATTGGGACAGAAGTCTTAATCAGTATCGATATTGGTAAAAAATTTAATCCAGTATTAAATTCTAAAAATTACCTTACAGAAGTAACAGGCATGTTGAATGAAATGGATTACATGATTGCAGCTGTAGAAAATGTAAGTAAAAACTCAAAATATTTAGGAATCGAAGTAAATGAAGAGCTTTTAAGAGAAAGACTTAACTTATTAATGTCGAGTCGTTTTACAATTTTATTTACTAAGAAGCCAGTAAGTAAACACCTTTCTTTACCAAGTTTAAATTTCAACAACAGAGTAAGCACAGTAACCAGACAGAAATCTGCCTATGTAACAAATAGTGGACGAAGACCTGGGATTGTTCCACTTGGACTTGGCTTATTGATAGCTGGTCTTCTAGTAATTATTTATTCAATAAGTCAAACTTTTTTCTCAATGTCAGTATTAGATGATGAGCAAAATTTACTTAGTGTCAAATATCAACAAAACCAGAATATTTCACTTGAAGAATTGCGATCTATAAATTCAAATTCTTTAGAAACAAATGTATCACTTGATGAAACGGGGGAGTTTCAAGAATCTGTTCTAAGTCTTGTTAGTAAAACAATGCGGAACACAAATGCCAATGAGGAGTTTCTTCCTGATGTTGTAGGAAGATTAATAATTTTCCCATCAAATATTGACCACTATGTTGTTTACGGTTCGAGCTTAGAAAAATTAGAGTTTGGTCCTGGTTATTATTTATCTACAGCTCTTCCAGGAACAGGTGGAAATTTTGCTATTGCCGGGCACAGAACTACTTACGGTGCCCCATTTAAAAATTTAGATAAACTTGAACCCGGAGATAACATATACTTTCAAACTAATTCAAACCAATATACATATACGGTGAGTGAAATAAAAATTGTAGATCCAAGTGAAACATATCTGTTATCTTCATTTGGAGATGACAGGATTACATTAACTACTTGTCATCCAAAATTCTCAGCTAGGCAAAGACTGGTTGTTGTAGGTATGTTGACAAAAATTGAGGCATTTGGATGAAGTCTAAAAAATTTATTTCTGTTTTCCTCATATTTTTATTTTTTATAAATGCTGGAGATATCGAAGATGCTGAAATCAACATTTCCGCACAACGAGTTGACTCAAATGATTTAGTTATTTCCTGGTCAATGAACGAAGTTGAAAACTTACAAAATATAGTTCTGGAGGTATTATTTGAAAATCCTGAAGATGGACAAATTGAAAACCCACTAATCATTGACAATATCACAATGGATGAACTTATTGGTTCAAGAACTATTAATTGGAGTGGAGAGTCTAAATTATTTATTAAATTAAAAATATCAACATTTAATTTTGTTCAATACACGGGCGATGACTGCACTCATACTTTCTGTTTAAGAGAAGTTACAGAAGAGTATGAATCAGAGGAATTTATTATTGATGAAATACCTGAAATACCAATATTAGACCCAACTACAATTGCAACACCGGATACCAATTTAGACGCTATAGAAGAAAGTTCTACAGTTGGTAATATCGAATTTACAAACCAATTAATAACAACTATTCCACTATTTAGTGATATAGACTTTTCAGATCAGGCAAAAAATGCATTTGCATTTGGTATTACCTCTATGATTATATTTTTATTTTATGCTGTTCTATTAGCACAAGAATGGTTCAATAGAATTATTTCACACTATAGAGTGAAATGGACAAGAAGAGAGAGTGTCTTACAGGAGAAAACCAGACTAGAAACATTCATGGAGATTTCATTGATGGCAATGGTTACTTCTTTGATATATGCTTTCGTTGAAGAGGGTTTTACATTTTCTGTAGAGCCACAAAATTTAGCAATATTTCTTGGTGTTTTGTTTGGGTTGATTATTGTAACATTTTCTTACGAGGGAATTGAGTCTTTGATTGAATACTTTAAATATAATCAAAAAACAATATTTAGTTGGAATCCGCAAGCTATGTTCTTTGCTATTTTATCCACCATACTGTTTATTGTTATAGACCTTCCTTTTGGTTTTATATTAGGTTTTATAGCTTCTTTGCACATAGTTTCAAATCGTCGCCAAGCAAATCTATCGCCCAAGTTTTTCTCTATGATTTCTTTGGCTATCGTCGGATATTTATTCTTCTATGCAACATCATTTGATTCTGTACAAAATTCAGGTGTACTAATGGCGGTTTGTAAATTGACTTACCTTATGTGTCTCGAGGGTGTCATCTTTAAAGCCGTTCCATGGGGTGGCAATGAGTTGTTTGATGCAATTGGAGATTCAAAAGGATTAAACCAAGCATTGCCTGTTGTTAGTTTCCTAATAAGTGTATGGCTGTTTATTAGAATTTTGGTATTACCTCCGGACAGTGAATTTAATGCCATGCAGCAGACATTGTTGCAAAGTGGATCATTAGCGTATAGATTTGCTCTAGTTTTGCTTTTCTATATTTTGATTATTCTTATTTTAGGAAATTTCATAAAAAAATATGCTGAATTAAATAGACCTCTGGATTACGATGGCAGTGAAATTGCTTCAGATGAAAAAATCGGTGAAATAATTGAGGAAGAATTAGAAGATTCAATTCGCTAAAGCTTAATGAATAACAGAGCAACATGGGTGTCTTTTTCAATACTAGCTATTGGGATATTCTTAGCTGTTTCATACAACAATATCTTGAGCGGTACTGCAACAACAACTACTATTCCAACAACAACCACAACGTCTACTACAACTACGACGACTACAACTACGACGACTACAACAACTACTATTCCAACAACAACCACAACAGTTGAGGTAACCCCAGAGAAAGATTCGGTGACTATAAATGATGATAATCCAATAGACGCCGCCCCATACGAAGGTGTATATGCAGCTTTTGATGGATTCGAGGGTGAAAACCAAACTTTATTAGATTCTTTGGTACAAAATCTTCCTGAAGTGTATAAGCAAACAATGTTAGAAAAAATATCATTTATAAATGGTTGCCACCTCTACGGGGTAGAAATGTTGGGCGAATGTCCATTTGGTGTTTGGGACTCAGTAGGAACATTTAAAAATGGGGATACAAATGCTGATTGGAAATTATCGATATGGGTATCAAATAGAGCCTTTAAGGCAGATAGGGCTTTTGATACATTGCTACACGAGTCTTCACATGCATTTTCTTACCTTAGTAGGAACTGTATTGCGCCAGATGGTTCAAACAAAAGAAAGCAGGCTCAGGAGTATTTTGGTAGTGAAGAGCTTTTTGCAGATTCTCTAGTTCTTTACTTCGGTGGAGATTATGTTTTTTATCGTGAAACAAATGTTTTAACTGATACAGAGGTTAGCTATTTACGGGAATTTATAGATCTCTGTAGCTAAAGTTTCGGTAAAACAATAAAAGTAAAAAAAATTAATTAATATCTTTAGTATGGATAACTTACAGGGATTAATCGACTCGTCGCTTACTTTAAGAACGATACCCCCAATGATTCCAGTGCTTTTTTACTTTTTAGGAACACAGTCTTCTTTGGAAAGTATTCAGACTACTTTTAAAGACAGGAAAACATTGACATATGCTTTATTATTTCAAATCATAACACTTCCAGCAATAGGTCTCATTCTCTCTCAAATTTTTAGTGATAGTATTTTTTCTTTATCAATAGCTGTAGTGCTTTTGGCTCCTGGAGGTTTTATTTCTGGTATTCTCACTCATTTTAAGGATGGCAATATTCCATTATCAGTAACACTCACTTCAATTACTTCACTTGTATCTCCTTTAACAACTGTTTTGTGGTTGAGTTTGATAAGCGTAAACTTAGTTGATTTTAATTTCAATATTCTCCAGACATTTTTACAGTTAGCATTACTTATATTTGCTCCCTACATGACTGGCTTCTACCTAAATTATAAAGAAGTAAAAATAGTTAAAAAAATATCACCTTTTCTTGATAAGTTTTTGAAGATTTATATTTTAACAATTACAATTACTGGACCATATGAACTTCGAGAACCGCTCATTAACTATTTTGGTGAAAGTATAATTTTGGTGTTTAGTTCTATTTTCTCAATATATGTTTTGCAAAACTTAACATCAAAATTAACCCAGATTAGTAGGGTCGATGATAGAACAGTGCTTATCGAGGCGCTTTGTCAAAACTTTCCAATTGTTTTAACATTATCAATTATCTTGAATATTCCAGAAATGGCAATATTTGGAATTGTTTACTATTTAATGACATTAATTTTTGTTGTTCCATATTCATTAATCAAAACTAATTAATTTTAAATCTTGTTGATTTACTAAAAATATGTATATAATGAGAATGTCTTTCAGACAACTACAATTCACAAATCATTTCAAACAAATTTGATTTATATAGGAGAAAAAATGTCCGCAAGATCACAATTACAATCAAAACCTGTAACAGACTTAAGGTCTATAGCTGAGAGTTTAGGGATTGAACATAAAGGACTTCAAAAAGCAAAATTAATAGATTTACTCGTTGATCATAGTGATGAGATTTTAGATTCAATTGAAGAAGAGACACCAGAAGTTATAAGTACATCTAAAGACGATGATGCACCTGCCGTTGTTAGTTCTGGAAGCAGTGATATCAAAAAAGGTGAAGTAAGAGAAGGTATTCTTGATACATTACCTGAGGGATATGGATTTTTAAGATGTAATGGATATAAGCCAAGCGAAGATGATGTATATGTTGCAGCTGGTGTTATAAAGAAATACAGAATGCGCAAGGGAGACTTTGTTAGCGGTCCAATTCGTGCACCTAGACAAAAAGAAAAGTATCCAGCACTAATCGAACCTAAAACAGTTAATGGTGCAGATCCAGAGTTGCTTGCAAGGAGAGTAGATTTCAATAAATTGACACCATTATTTCCAGACGAAAGATTAAAACTAGAAATTGATGGAAGCCCTGACAAAATTCTTCCAAGAATAATTGATTTAATTGCACCGATTGGAAAAGGTCAAAGAGGTTTAATTGTTTCTCCGCCAAAAGCAGGTAAAACAACAATATTAAAAGAAATTGCTAACTCTATCACTTCAAACAATCCTGAAGTTTATTTGATGGTAGTACTTGTTGATGAAAGACCTGAAGAGGTTACAGATATGCAAAGATCTGTTGATGGAGAAGTAGTCTATTCAACATTTGATAGACCACCAGATGAACATACACAAGTCTCAAGACTGGCTATTGAAAGAGCCAAAAGACTTGTAGAAGAAGGAAAAGATGTTGTCATCTTATTAGATTCAATTACTCGTCTTGCTCGTGCTCATAACCTTGCGACACCAGCAAGCGGTAGGATTTTATCAGGTGGTGTTGACTCAACAGCATTAACTCCTCCAAAACAGTTCTTTGGTGCAGCTAGAAATATCGAAGGTGGCGGTAGTTTAACAATTCTTGGTACCGCTCTTGTTGAGACAGGCTCAAAGATGGATGAGGTTATCTTTGAAGAGTTTAAAGGAACTGGAAATATGGAGTTACGCCTTGATAGACAATTGGCAGACAAGAGAGTTTTCCCAGCTATTGATGTTACTCCTTCTGGCACAAGAGAAGAGCAAAGACTTGTATCTCCTAAAGAATTAGAGTCTTTATGGGCACTTAGAAGAGTTCTTGTTGCACTTGAAGGTGGAGCTGCTACTGAGCTTTTGATTGATAAATTAAAAGAGACCAAGAGCAATGACGCTTTCTTAAAAGACGTAGCAAAAGCTAAATAATCATATAAAGTAGATTAGATATTATTGTAAAGTAGAACTATGAAACAAGGCATACACCCAGATTATAGAGAAGTTGTTTTTCAGGACGAAGACGCAGGTTTTGCGTTCTTAACTCGTTCAACTATAAAAACAAACGAAACTATTCAATGGGAAGATGGAAATGAATATCCATTAGTTAAACTAGAAATCTCTAGTGCAAGCCATCCTTTCTTCACAGGTAAGCAAAAACTTGTTGACTCTACTGGAAGAGTTGAAAGATTTAAACAACGTTACGGATCTACAAGCACACGACAAGCACCTAAAGCTGAAGTATCTTCTCAAGAAGAAGAATAACTTAGCTTTTCTTAATTTATTATGTCTGATATTGATATTTCTTATGGCGGCCAAGCTGTAATTGGCGGTGTCCTTATACAAAGTCCAAAAGGGTGGTCTCTTGGTATAAGAGATAAGGATGACAATCTACATAGATATTATGAACCAAGGATTCCTCTCGTTAGAAGAAATAAGTTTTGGGCAGCTCCATTTATCAGAGGTTTTGGCGCACTTATTGATTCAATGTATGTTGGGTTTAAGGCAATTACATTATCGGAAAAAATATATTCCAAATTTGAAGATGAAGAGGAAAGTTTATTGTCAAAGGTTATTACTTACTCAGTACTAATTGCAGTTCTGTTACTTTTCATTGCAGGTCCACGTCTTCTTGTTGAAATGATAAATTATGAACAAATTGGTACAGGAATAATCGAGGGATTATTTCGAGGAGTAATAGTAATAATTTATATTTATTTAATCGGTAGAACAAAAGATGCTCAAGAACTATTTGAATATCATGGAGCGGAGCACATGACGATAGCTTCCTATGAAGATAAGCAGTCACTAGAGTTTGACAATGTCATTAATTATCCTAAAGAACATGTTAGATGTGGTACTTCCTTCTTATTTTTAATTGTTTTTATCAGTCTTCTTACTTTGCCATTCATTCCAAATTTAAACATTGTTATGACAACGATTACGAGACTTTTACATGTTGTGGTAGTTTCTATGATTTCTTATGAAGTGCTTAAATTTAATTTTAAAAACTCAGACTCAATTATTGCCAAGATATTTGCTACTCCTGGTATATGGACACAAAAAATAACAACGAAAAATCCATCAAAAGAACAAATTGAAGTAGCAATTTTATCAATGGCTAACTGTATCGCACATTCAGAAAACACAGATAGATTTAATGAAATTCTTGCAAACACAAGTGAGGTCAAAATTGGATAATTCACTACATGAAAAACTAATTACAATAGAAGCCTCTCTGCCTGAAATTGAAAAACAGTTGTCAGAAATCGATATTTCTAGAGATCAAAAAGCCTATGCAGAAATCGCAAAAAAGCATAGCGATGTTTCTACAATCGTTGAATTATTTGTTGAGTGGAAAGACATCAATCTTGAAATTGCTGATGCTGAAGAACTCTTGCAATCTGAATCTGATGAGGAAATGAAGACTGAGTTCGAGGGAATAATTTCAGAGAACAAATCAAAGCTCGATCCATTAATTCAGAAAATAAAGATTTCACTTCTTCCAAAAGACCCATCTGATGACAAAGATGTATTAGTAGAAATAAGACCTGGAGCAGGTGGAGAAGAGGCAGCGATCTGGGTTGGTGACTTATATAAAATGTATACAAGATTCGCAGAAAGAAGCTCTTGGAAGGTAGAGCCTATAGAAATTACTGACTCTGATATGGGTGGTTACAGCAAGATTATTTTTGCCATTAAATCTAAAGGCGTCTATTCAAAATTAAAATTTGAGGCTGGTGCACATCGAGTGCAGAGAGTACCGAAAACAGAATCACAAGGCAGAGTTCACACTTCTATAGCAACCGTGGCAGTTTTACCAGAGGCCGAAGACGTAGATATCAATATTGACCAAAACGATTTAAAGGTTGACGTATATAGATCTAGTGGACCAGGGGGACAGAGTGTTAACACTACTGACTCAGCAGTAAGAATTACGCATATTCCTACTGGATTAGTTGTTTCTTGCCAGGATGAAAAATCTCAACTTCAAAACAAAGAAAAAGCTATGAGAATTTTAAGAGCACGTCTTTTAAAAGCCGAGCAAGAAAAAGCTGCGGCTGAAAGAGCTAAAGACAGAAAAGAACAGGTAGGTTCTGGAGAGAGGTCAGACAAGATAAGAACTTACAATTATAAAGATAATAGAGTTTCAGATCATAGAATTAATTTAACCCTTAAAAAATTAGATCAAGTTCTTGATGGAGATTTAGATGAATTTGTCGATGCATTAGTTTCTGACAATGAGGCATCAAGACTCGCAAACCTTGATGAATAATGGGAATTCAAAGTATTCCCGAGCACGAACTAGCAAGATTGCGTGAAAAAGCTAAAGAAATCACAGGTTCTCAGTTTGATTACCAGTCATCATATACAGAGTTGCTTTCAAGAAGACTAAATGGTGAACCCTTACAATATATTGAAGAGTATGTTCCTTTTTACTCTATTCAAATTAATGTTGATCAACGGTGTTTGATACCTAGGCCTGAAACTGAATACATGATTGAAATTATCAAAAATAACATTGATATGCCAAAAAAAATCTTAGATGTTGGCACTGGAACCGGTTGTATAGCACTAATGATGAAAAAACTATTTCCTGATTCTGAGGTACATGCAGTAGATATATCTAATGATGCTTTATCTTTGGCAAAAGAAAATGCTGAAATAAATAATCTAGAAGTTAATTTTTATCAATCTGATCTTTTAAGCAATGTAGAAATATTAGATTTCGATTTAATTGTTGCTAATCTTCCGTACATTCCTACAAGTACTCTCTCAACACTTAATAAAGAGGTAATTGATTATGAACCACTCATTGCCCTCGATGGAGGAGAAGATGGCCGTCTTTATATTGATAAATTACAGAATGATTTAAAAAATATTGATTCTAAAGAATTAGTTTTGGTACTCGAAGTGGATACTTCACATGCAGAATCTCTACTCAGTTCATTTACTGATTGGGAAGATGTAAAATTAGAAAAAGACTTAGTTGAAAGAGACAGATACATTGTCGCAAGAAAATAATCTCGAATTAGCAATTGATGCCATAAGGAATGGTGAAGTTGTAGGCATTCCTACTGAAACAGTTTATGGAATAGGAGTTGATCCATATTCGCAAACTGCAGTAGATAAAATATTCTCATTAAAAGAAAGAAGTGAAAAAAAACCTCTATCCATTCTTATAAGTTCATTTCACGAAATACAAAAATTAAATGTTTTAACATTAATCCCAGATGTTGTCGAACTGTATTGGCCTGGACCTTTAACTATTATCGTTGAAACCTCAAATGATTTTGCAAACGGGGTAGGAACCAAAGAACCAAGCTCAATTGGAGTAAGAGTGCCTGAAAATGAACTGGCAATTAATTTACTTAAACAAACGGGACCCCTCGCAGTAACAAGTGCAAATATTTCTGGTAAAGAAGACTTTACAAGCGATGAACAAGTAAGAGCGGCATTCGGTGATGAGATATCTCATTATTTAAGCGGAGAATCACTTCATGGAAATGGCTCTACTGTTGTTGATCTTAGAGTTGATGGTGGAGAAGTATTAAGACAAGGCCCACTTAAATGGCCACCAAGTTACTGTTAGAATATATATATGACACAAAAAGGAGCATCTCAAGAATCCCTATCCTCTGTAGATACAGAGATAGCTGGACTAATTGACTCTGATCTTGGACGTCAAAATTCACACATACATTTAATAGCTTCTGAAAACTTTGCATCAAAAGCTGTTATGGAGGCTTCCGGTTCAATCCTGACTAATAAATATTCTGAGGGTTTTCCTGGTAGAAGATACTACGAGGGTTGTGAAGTAGTTGATGAGATAGAACAATTAGCTATTGATAGAGCATGTGAGCTATTCGAAGCAGATCACGCTAATGTACAACCTCATTCTGGATCATCCGCAAACATGGCAGTTTATCTATCTCTTTTAGAACCAGGAGATACTGTTTTAGGAATGTCATTAGATCAGGGTGGCCACTTAACACATGGGTCGCCAGTAAATTTTTCTGGTAGAGTTTACAACTTTGTTGGATATGGATTAGATCAAGATACTGAACTAATCCATATGGAAGAAGTTCACAAAATGGCTGTTGAGAATAAGCCAAAATTGATAATTGCAGGTTATTCATCATATTCTCAATCTTTAAATTTTGAAAAGTTTAGAGAGATTGCTGATGAAGTAGGAGCTTATCTGTTGGTCGATGCCGCTCACTTTATAGGTCTCGTAGCAGGAAAAGTTGTAGAAAATCCAACAAAATATGCAGATGTTGTTACTGCTACAACTCACAAAGCATTGAGAGGACCACGAGGAGGTCTTATTTTATGTAAAGAGGATTTTGCAAAAACGATTGATAAAAATATTTTTCCCGGCGCACAAGGTGGTGCATTAAATAACCAAATTGCTTCAAAAGCAGTGTGTTTTAAAGAGGCTATGACTCAAGAATATAAAGATTATGCACAACAGATTTTAAACAACGCTGTAGCACTAGCTGACTCATTTACAAGTGAAGGATTACGAGTTGTTAGTGGAGGTACTGAAAATCATATTGTTTTGGTCGACACTCGAAGTGTAGATGACGAATTAACAGGAAAAGACGCAGGTATCTTATTAAATGATAAGGGTATTACGTTAAACAGAAATGCAATTCCTTTTGATCCACGTTCACCATTCATCACCTCAGGTATACGAATGGGAACTCCTGCTGTAACAACCTGTGGTATGAAAGAAAAAGAAATGAAAAAAGTTGGACATTTGATTTCTGAAATTCTTAAGTCAAGAAATGACGACTCAAAGTTACAAGAACTTGAAATAAAAGTTAGAGATATTGCAAAAGAATTTCAACCCTATGGCTAGATCAAAACTCAGTCTTCAAGAATTCGGACCTGTATCATCTTTTTCTACTTCGATATTAAGCGGTTTAATGATAGGTTTAGGTATTCAATACTTTTTTGGATATGAACCATTTCCAGTTGTGATATTCGTTTTTGTTGGCATTTATGACGGATATAGAAGAATGTGGAAAATATCTGAAAAAATGGAAGGTGAAGATATTGAACGTTGAGATTGAAATAGCAAAAAGAATGCTTTTTAGATCTTCACCTATATATGTATTAACACCTGTAGCATTTCTGCTTAAATCACAAGAAGCATTCTTTACGTCTCTATATTCATCTGCAATAGTTGCTACTGGCTTTTTTCTTGGAGCAGTAATCATGTCTTATGCAGCAAAAATCTCGTTAAACTTCTATTATTTTGCTGCCTTATTTGGATATGTTTTTAGATTAATTTTTATATTTGGATTTCTCTTATTACTAAAAAGCGTATATTCTATTGATGATTTGGCAATGTCTCTGACAGTGCCAATTGTCTTTTTAACAATGTTATTTATAGAAATGACTATGGTTATTAAGAGAAAAGACACGGATTTAGATTGGGCAAATGATAACAGCAGCTGAAACTTGTGATTTTGTAAATGAAGTTGTTTGCAAACCTGCAAATGTAAAAGAGCTATTCGAATTTACTAACTTTGCAGGAACTCAAATCTCCAGGACAGAAGTCCTCATTCTTTTAGCAGCAATTATTCCCGTTGTAGTCGTATTTTTTGGTTTAAGAAAAAAATCTGTAGTTCCAGGAAAATTACAATCTGCTGTTGAATCTATTTTTTCATTCGTAAAAGATGAGATTGCTTTAGGTGTAATTGGTAGAGGTGGTGAAAAGTTTACTCCTTATTTGGTGTCAATTTTCCTTTTTATTCTTGTTGGTAACCTCTTTGAAGTAGCCCCGTTAATAAACTTTCCAGTGACATCGCGTATGGCACTTCCGTTGTTCTTGAGTTTGATTACATATTTTATTTTTGTATTTGTTGGAATAAGAGAAGAGGGTTTTGGATACATATCCCATTTGGTCTGGCCTCCAGGTGTTCCTGTTGCTTTAAAGCCACTAGTTGGAGTCATTGAGCTTGTATCAGTTTTACTTGTAAGACCATTTAGTTTAGCTGTACGGCTTTTTGCAAACTTAGTTGCAGGTCACGTAATGTTAAGTTTACTTTTAGCATCCGCATATTTTTTCATCGTTCAACCAGGTGGTGCTGATTACATACTATCCAAGGCACCTGTTGGGCTCGCATGGTTCACACTTGGATTAGGAATTTATGGTTTCGAATTAATTGTTTCGATTTTGCAGGCATACATTTTTACATTGTTGTCTGCAGTGTATATACAAACGTCTCTGCACCCAGAGCATTAAGTAATAAGGAGGAAAATGGAAGCTGCATACGCATTAATAGGATACGGACTTGCCGCAATTGGACCTGGTATTGGTATTGGGTTAATTGCTGGTAACGCTGTACAAGCTATGGCAAGACAACCAGAAGCTGCTGGTATGGTAAGAACAACAATGTTCTTAGGAATCGCCTTTACTGAGGCACTAGCACTTATTGGATTCGTTCTATTCTTCTTGGTATAGGAGTAAAAGAGTGAACATGAATTTAGAAATTTTATTAGCAGAAGCTGAAGAATCAGGATCAGGAATAGATCTTCTTCTTCCTGCGACATCAGAGTTAGTTGCTGGTGTGGCAGCTTTTGTAATTGTATTTTTCTTTATTTGGAGATGGGCACTTCCTGCATTAAATGAAACTCTTGAAAATAGAGCTTCTGCAATAGAAGGTCAAATAAAAGAGGCTGAAGAGACTAAAGCTGAAGCAGAGAAATCAAAGTCAGAATATGATGAACTGGTTTCAAATGCTGATGCAGAGGTTCAGAAAATCATAGATGAAGGTAAAGCTGCTGCTGAAAAAATAAAAGAAGACATGATTGCTGAAGCAAAAAAAGAAGCAGATTCAATTGTTGAAAAAGCAAAATCTGATTCAGAAGCTGAAAAAGAAAGAGTATCAACAGAGCTTAAGAGTGAAGTTGCAGATCTTTCATTAGAAATATCTCAAAAAGTTGCATCTTCAATGACTAAAAAAGATCAACAAAAATTGATTGATAAATTTATCAAGGATATGGGGTAATTAGCAAGATGTCAGTAGAGTCTTTCTCAAAAGGTTTAGTTGAAATAATCTCATCATCTGATGAATCAGAAAGAGTTGAAAACGAAATCCTCCAAGTTTTCAAATCATTGTCTGATAGTTCTGAAGCATTAGATGTATTTAGAAATTTCGGTATACCTGTTGAAAAAAAGATTGAAGCTGTACAAAAGCTATTAAGCACAAGAGTCCTACCGTTAACTGTAGACCTTGTAACCCTGACAATATCTCAAGGATATGCAGATAATTTGATTGATATTGAATCAAATGTTGCAAATTTTATAGCCAACAAAAGAGGCGCATCTGTAGCAAAAGTAGTTACAGCGATTGAGCTTGATACAAAGACTCAAAAAGCTCTGCAAAAAGCCATAAAAGCAAAGTTAGGAACTGATGTTGAGCTCAGTGTCGAAGTAGATCCAGATGTTATTGGCGGAATAAGTGTAAGTGTAGGAGAGAGAACTTTTGATAGTCTTCTCTCATCAAAGTTTTCAGAAATTAAAACTGTATTAGAAGGTAGGTAGAATGAGCGATCTTAATATTGATGCTAAAGCGATATCAGATTCATTAAAGTCTACTCTTGGAGACTGGAAAGATTCTGTAAAAGATGACGTAGTTGGTTATGTATCAGCTATTGCAGACGGTGTTGCAAGAGTAAAAGGTTTAGAAAATGTTATGGCATCTGAGCTACTCGAGTTCCCTGGAGGATTAGTCGGAGTTGCTCTTAACTTAGAAGAAGATTCAATTGGTGTTGTTTTGATGGGTGACTCCAACCACATTGAAGAAGGAAACCCTGTTAAGCAAACTGGTGAAGTACTTTCTATTGGAGTTGGAGATGGATTTTTAGGAAGAGTTATCGATCCACTAGGAAACCCAATTGATGGCAAAGGTCCCATAGAGTTTACCGAAAGAAGACGTCTAGAGCTACAAGCACCTTCTGTTGTTGAAAGACAACCTGTTGGAGAACCACTTCAAACTGGTATTAAAGCTATTGACTCCATGATTCCAATTGGAAGAGGCCAAAGAGAGCTTATTATTGGTGATAGACAGATTGGTAAAACTGCTGTTGCAGTCGATACAATAATCAATCAAAAAGATACTGACGTAAAATGTATTTACGTTGCTATTGGTCAGAAATCATCAACAGTAGCTGAAGTTGTAGAGAGATTTGAACAAGAGGGAGTGCTTGATAAAGTTGTTATCGTTAACGCACCAGCTTCAGCAGCTGCAGCATTGCAGATGTATGCTCCTTATGCTGGTTCAGCTATTGGTCAGCACTGGATGTACAATGGCGAACACGGTCTAATTGTTTTCGACGACTTATCCAAACAAGCAATTGCATATCGTCAGATTTCATTACTTCTAAGACGACCTCCTGGAAGAGAGGCATATCCTGGTGACGTTTTCTATCTTCACTCAAGGTTATTGGAACGTTGTGCAAAAGTAAGTGAAGAGCTTGGCGGAGGGTCATTAACTGGTCTTCCAATTATTGAGACAAAAGCTGGTGACGTTTCAGCATTTATTCCAACTAACGTGATTTCCATTACAGATGGCCAAATTTATTTGGAATCAGAACTCTTTTATTCTGGTGTAAGACCTGCTGTAAACCCTGGTACATCCGTATCAAGAGTAGGTGGTGCAGCTCAGACTAAGGCTATGAAAAAAGTTTCTGGTCCTTTAAGAATTAACCTAGCTCAGTTTAGAGAGTTAGAGGCATTTGCAGAGTTCGGATCTGACCTAGATGCGGCATCTCAAGCACAGCTTGATAGAGGTAGAAGAGTTGTTGAGTTGTTAAAACAACCACAGTATCAACCAGTACCTATGGAAGAGCAAGTGGTTTCACTTTATGCAGTAACAGAGGGATTTCTTGATGTAGTGGATCCAGCTGATATTCCACAAGCAGAGCAAGACTTGATTGAATTTGTAAAAACAAGACACTCTGATGTTATTAATTCAATTAAAACAACTGGCGAACTGCCTGAAGAGGAATTAAAAGCTGCTGTTGAGGCTTTTGTAAGTACATTGGAGAAAAAAGAAGAGTAAATTATGGCAAGTGCTGAATTACGAATTATAAATCGAAGAATTAAAAGTGTTAAATCCACTAAGAAGATAACACGTGCAATGGAACTTATTGCTTCTTCCAGAATTGTAAAAGCACAACAAAGACTTACCTCTTCAAACAACTACACAAACTTACTCGCTCAGATTGTTGAAGAACTTACAGGTAGTGGTGAAATGCCTACTTCTCCTGCGATTGAAGGAACGAAAAAGATAACGCTTGTTGTTATAACTTCAGATCGTGGTTTAGCAGGAGCTTATAACACAAACATTTTAAAACTTGCTGAAATAAGGAAAGCTGAGTATGAAAATCTAGGTAACCAAGTAGAGATTGTCACTGTAGGAAAAAAAGCAAATGGATATTTCAAATATAGAAATGTTGAACCTAAACAGAACTATGAGGGCATAACTGATGAACCAAATTTTGAAAATGCATTAGAAATTATGACGCCTTTAGTTCAAGAATTTTATGCGGGAAAAACTAACCAAATTGAACTTGTGTATACAGAATATAAGTCTGCGATGACACAAACAGCACTCTATAAAACTGTCCTCCCATTTGAGGTAGAGCAGATTGCTAAAGAGGTTGAGTCAGTTGGAGCCTATACTTTTGAACCTTCTGCTAGCCAGGTGTTAAGTAATATTATTCCAAAATACACAAATGCAACAATATTTTCTGCATTACTTAATGCTTCCACATCAGAGCATGCAGCAAGAATGAGAGCTATGAAAGCAGCAACTGAGAATGCAGAGGAATTAATCAAGATTTTATCACGTCAAAGTAATCAAGCTAGACAGGCTGAAATTACTACTGAGATTTCAGAAATTGTAGGTGGAGCGGAAGCTCTAGCAGGATAAGGAGAAAATAAATGAGCGATAGTTTAGGAAGAGTTGTAAAAATTGCAGGTCCAGTCGTTGACGTTGCATTTGCACAAGATTCTTTGCCAGAAATTACAAATGCACTTGAAGTAGATGTAGAAATTGATGGTTCTAAAAGCACAATCGTTTTAGAGGTTGCACAGCACCTTGGAGAAGGAAGAGTACGTGCAATTTCTATGCAAGGTACAGACGGTTTACGTAGAGGTGCAGAAGTCTCTGATACAGGAGCTCCTATCTCAGTCCCTGTTGGACAAGAAACTTTAGGTCACATATTCAATGTTTGGGGTGAAACATTAGATGTGGAGACAAGCTCAATTGGTGTAAAACAAAAATGGCCAATTCATAGACAACCACCTCCATATGAAGAAGTAACTGCTCAAAATGAAATGTTCGAGACAGGAATTAAAGTTATTGATCTTTTAATGCCATATGTGCAAGGTGGAAAGATTGGTCTCTTCGGTGGTGCTGGTGTTGGTAAGACAGTTCTTATTCAGGAAATGATTAACAGAGTAGCAACACAACACGGTGGTGTATCAGTTTTCGCTGGTGTTGGAGAAAGAACACGTGAAGGTAATGACTTGTTTAGAGAAATGCAAGAATCTGGAGTTATTGATAAAACTGCACTTGTATTCGGTCAAATGGATGAACCACCTGGAGTTAGATTAAGAGTTGCATTGTCAGCACTTACTATGGCTGAATATTTCAGAGATGAAGAAAAGCAAGACGTTCTATTGTTTATTGATAACATTTTCAGATTCTCTCAGGCAGGTTCTGAGGTCTCTACATTATTAGGACGTATGCCATCTGCTGTGGGTTATCAACCAACACTCGCAGATGAGATGGGTTTCTTGCAAGAGAGAATCACATCTCTTAAAGGTAGATCTATTACATCACTACAAGCAGTGTATGTGCCTGCAGACGATATTACTGACCCTGCACCACACACAGCTTTTGCTCACTTAGATGCAAGAACAGTGTTGTCTAGAACTATTGCTGACCTTGGTATTTATCCAGCTGTTGATCCTCTTGACTCTTCATCAAGAATCTTAGATCCAGGCGTTGTTGGCGACGACCATTACAACACAGCTAGAGAAGTTCAAAGAGTGCTCCAGAGATATAATGATTTACAAGATATTATTGCAATTCTTGGTATTGATGAGTTGTCAGAAGAAGATAAGCAAATAGTTGGTCGTGCGAGAAGAATTCAGAGATTCTTATCACAACCTATGTTTGTTGCTGAACAGTTCACAGGTATCGAAGGTAAGTTCGTATCCATTAAAGACACAGTTGAAGCGTTTAAGACAATTTTAAGTGGAGAGCTAGACTCAGTCCCTGAGCAGGCTTTTTATATGACTGGTGGACTTGATGAAGTCATGTCCAAAGCTAAAGAACTAGAAGAAAGCGTTTAATGTTTGTCGAGGTTGTCTCACCAGAGGAGAATTGTTTCTCAGGAGATGCAACTATGGTTATTTCAAGAACTCCAAATGGAGAAATAGGAATTCTTGAAGGTCATGAACAAACAGTTGCAACTTTAGTTCCAGGTGGGCTAACCATCGAACATGACAACACAAGAACAAGCTTTGCAATCTCTGGTGGAATACTACAAATAACTGGAGAGAAAGTAATTGTTCTTGGTGAACTTGTTGAAAAGATTGATGGAGATCACGAAAAAGCTGTTGAAGTCGGTCAAGAGTTAGCTAAAAAAGCCTTTCCAGAGGAATAATGTCGTCACTTCTAGCATTTCACGCTCACCCTGATGATGAGAGCGTCTCGACTGGAGTTACGCTAGCAAAATATGCAGACGAAGGTCACAGAGTTGTAGTAGCTACTGCAACCGATGGTTCTGCTGGTGAAATTCATAACTACGATAATCCAGAAGAGCTTTTCCCTAAACTCGCTGAAATGAGAAGAAAAGAGTTAGAGGCAAGCCTTGAAGCACTTGGTGTAAAAGAGTATGAGTGGATGGGTTTTAAAGATTCTGGAATGATGGGTACTAGTGAAAATGATGATCCAGATTGTTTCTGGAGACAGAACTATTTTGATCCTGTTGGAAAATTAGTCGACATAATTAGAAAATATAAACCTGATGCTTTAATCACATATGACCCTTTTGGAGGATATGGTCATCCAGATCATATTCAGACACATAGAATCGGAACCGCAGCCTTCTTTGCAGCCAGTGATTTAGACAAGTTTCCACTTAAAGAAAATCAAGAAGTCTGGATTCCAGAGCGTCTTTATTACAGTGCTTGGTCTAAAAAGAGAATGCAATCTAGAAGACAACAGATGTTTGATGCTGGAATTATTTCAGAAGAAGAATTTAACAGGTTCAACCCAATTGGCAGTGAACATGACGATATAGATGTTGAGGTTGATGGAACTAAGTATGTTGAACATAAAATTAATTCTATGAAAGCTCATCGAAGTCAGTTTAAAGATGACTGGTGGGGTTTTAATATTCCTGATGAATTTAAAGAGGATTTTTTAGGATATGAAAACTACATACTTGCTTTTAATAGAGGGTCTTGGTCTTCAGAAACAGATTTAATCTAAAAAAAGTCATTAACTGAACGTATATTTTTTGTTTACTTTGCGTTTACCTGTCATGAATATCTTGGAATTAGTTAATTTAATTAAATTAAAGAAAGGAAATCCATGATTAGATCAAAATCTAAATTCTGGTCTTTGCTTCTTGTGATGGTACTTGTCCTTGCTGCCTGTGGTGGCGGTAGCGACGATGCTGCTGAAGAAGCTGAAGAATCAGAATCAGGTGGAGAAGAGTCAGTTACTCAAACAACTGCTGCACCTTCTTCCGGTGGATCATCAAGTTCAGACTCAGGTCTAACTGGTGAAATCTTAATCGATGGATCTTCAACCGTGTTCCCTATAACACAAGCTGTAGCTGAAGAATTTACAGCTGTTAACCCAGGTGTTCAAATATCTGTTGGTGTTTCAGGAACTGGTGGAGGATTCAAGAAATTTTGTCCTGGAGAAACAGATATATCTGATGCTTCAAGACCTATTAAAGCCAAAGAGAGAGATCTCTGTGCAGAAAATGGTACTACATACACTGAACTTCAAGTTGGTGTAGACGCACTTTCAGTTGTTGTTCCAACATCAAATGATTTTGCAACATGTCTAACAACTGAAGAGTTAGGTGCTATATGGGGTGCAGACAGCACAGTTTCAAATTGGAATCAAGTTAGAAGCTCTTTCCCAGACGTAGCACTTGACCTTTATGGTCCTGGTACTGACTCTGGAACTTTTGACTTCTTCAATGAAGAAATTACAGAAGACTTGGGCGGTAGCCGTTCTGACTACACAGCATCCGAAGATGACAACGTTCTTGTGAACGGTGTATCTGGATCAGCTGGTGGTTTAGGATACTTTGGACTCGCATATTATGAAGAGAACAAAGATAAGCTTACTGCTGTTCAAGTAGATGCTGGAGATGGGTGTGTTGGTCCAGAAGGTGCCTTTACTGGTACATACGGACTTGCAAGACCATTATTTATTTATGTAAATGATGCAAAAGCAAATGATCCAGTTATCAAAGCTTTTGTCGATTTCTACTTTGACTCATTAGATCCAATTGTAGAAGCTGTAGGTTACATTCCAATGTTGCCAGACGCTGCTGCAAGACAATTAGAGTATTGGCAAGTTGTTACAGGAAAACCACTGTCTGGTGAAATCTTAATTGATGGTTCATCAACTGTTTTCCCTATTACACAGGCTGTAGCAGAAGAGTTCACAGCAGTGCATCCTAATGTCAACATTTCTGTTGGTGTTTCAGGAACTGGTGGAGGATTCAAAAAATTCTGCCCTGGTGAAACAATGATTTCAGATGCTTCTCGTCCAATCAAAGACAAAGAGAAAGCATTATGTGAAGAAAACGGAGTTAACTATTTAGAAGTACAAGTAGGTATTGATGCACTTTCAGTTGTTGTTCCAACATCAAATGACTGGGCTACATGTCTTACAACTGCTGAACTTACTTCAATTTGGGGTGCAGATAGCACTATTTCAAACTGGAGCCAAGTAAGAGCAGGCTTCCCAGATGTTGCACTTGACCTTTATGGTCCTGGTACTGACTCTGGAACTTTTGACTTCTTCAATGAAGAGTTAACAGAAGACAATGGCGGTAGCCGTTCTGACTACACAGCATCCGAAGATGACAACGTTCTTGTGAACGGTGTATCTGGATCAGCTGGTGGTTTAGGATACTTTGGACTCGCATATTATGAAGAGAACAAAGATAAGCTTACTGCTGTTCAAGTAGATGCTGGAGATGGGTGTCAACCACCTGAAGCAGCATTTGAAGGAAATTATTTCTTAGCAAGACCACTATTTATTTACATCGCTGAGTCTGCAAAAGGAATGTCTGCAGTTAGAGAATTCGTTGATTTCTACTTTGTAGCAATGGACGCAATCGTACCTGCAGTAGGTTATGTACCTATGTTAGCTGAACAAAAAATGGCATCATTAATGTCATGGTCAGCTTTTAGTAGGGGATAGTCACTTTAATTAAAAAATAGTATTTTGTGAGGGCAGAAATGCCCTCACAAATTAGAATAAAAACATTATTATGGAAAATACAAACAATCTTCGATCTGAATTAATAAAAACAATAACTCGACCTCTTGAAAAAATAGTAAAGTTTTTTATTACCGCCTCAGCTTTTGCAGCAATACTTATCTCAATTTCAATTGTTTTCACTCTATTAACTGAAGCAATTAACTTTTTTCAAGATCCGGCTGTAACTTTAAAAGGCTATTTTACTGCTACTAAGTGGACACCAACATTTCAAAATCCTGAGTATGGTGTTATGGTTTTAATTTCTTCAACTCTTTACATAGCAGTTATTGCATGTCTTATTTCTTTTCCATTAGGTCTGTTTTCTGCAATTTATTTATCTGAGTTCGCCACTAAAAGAACAAGAAAGGTTATCAAACCAGTTTTAGAAGTGTTAGCAGGAATACCTACAGTAGTTTTTGGTTATTTTGCACTTAACTGGATAACGCCAAATATAATTCAAAGATTCATTCCAGGCACAGGTGTATTTAATGCTTTGTCCGCAGGTATTGCAGTAGGAATAATGATAATACCTACAATCGCCTCAATTTCTGATGATGCTCTTAATGCAGTTCCAAATTCATTAAGAAATGGATCTTTAGCTTTAGGTTCTACAAGAAGAATCACAGCACTTAAAATTATGTTCCCTGCAGCCATATCTGGAATTATTGCCTCATTTATATTAGGGTTTTCAAGAGCTATAGGCGAAACAATGATTGTGACTATTGCAGGTGGGCAGTATCCTGAATTAAATTTAGATCCTAGAAGTGCAATGTACACTATTACTTCCTCAATAGTTAATGTATCTCTAGGTGATACACCTCATGGTACTACTGCTTATAACGCGTTATTTGCGCTCGGAATAACTTTATTTATTATGACTTTTATTTTGAATATAGGTTCTGATTATGTTGCTAGAAAGTATAGAAAAGAATATGAGTAACCAAGCACTAATAACTGGCAAGAAAGCTGAAAATGCTATTAAGGAAAGTTTATTCCTCTTTACTTTATATATTTGTGTAACTATTGCAATCTTAACTTTGATGACTTTAATTTATGATGTTCTCTCTACTGGAACCTCAAGGTTGACATCAGATTATGAGGTTGGTCTCATTACAAAAATACAAATTGATAACCCAAGAGATTTTTTAACAACTTTAGACTCAAGATATCCAGATAGAGCTGGTATTGGACCTGCTTTTGCTGGAACTATATGGCTAATGGTAATAGTTGTTTCTGCAACATTTCCTTTTGGTGCAGGAGCAGCAATATATCTTCAAGAATTTGCTCCAAAAAATAGGCTTACAAGGTTTATCGAATTAAACCTAACAAACTTGGCAGGAGTTCCATCAGTTATTTATGGTTTACTAGGCCTAGCTGTTTTTGTTCGATTGGCTGGATTTGGAAGGTCTGTACTTTCAGGAGGCTTAACATTAACATTACTAATTCTTCCAGTGGTTATTGTAGCATCTAGAGAAGCTCTTAAAGCTGTTCCTGATACAATACGTCAGGGTGCATTAGCGCTAGGCTCTACCAGGTTTCAAGCAGTTTTTAGGCAGGTTGTTCCTTCTGCAATACCAGGAATGGTCACCGGGATGGTCCTTGGGCTCTCAAGAGCAATTGGAGAGACCGCACCATTAATCTTTATGGGTGCATTGACTTATGTTAATTATTTTCCAGACACTCCATTAAGTGGGTTCACCGCTATTCCAATTCAAGTTTATAACTGGGTTGGTTATCCTCAAGCTGAATGGAAGGAGACAGCTTCTGCTGGAATCATTTTACTTCTAGGTTTATTATTAATCATGAATTCTTTAGCAATTTTTATAAGAAACAGATATGAGAAAGATTTGTAGTACAAATTACAAAGGAGAAAAGGAATGGAAACTAAAGAAACAATTCAAGTAAACAGTGAAAATGTATTTAATGTAGAGGACGTTTCCGTAAGCTATGGAGAATTCGTAGCTATCAAAAATGTTAATATGGACATTGCTAAAAATAAAATTACAGCTTTTATTGGCCCCTCTGGCTGTGGAAAGAGTACTTTGATAAGAACTTTCAACAGGATGAATGATCTTATATTGGGTGCAAAAGTTAAAGGAACAATAAGTTATCAAGGTGTTGATTTATACGACAAAATGGTTGATCCTGTTCAAGTTAGAAGAAGAATTGGAATGGTTTTTCAAAAACCAAATCCTTTTCCAAAAACTATTAAAGAAAATATTACCTTTGGACTTAAAGTCAATAACATGACTGACAATATGGATGAAAGAGTGGAGAAAGCATTAACTCAAGCTGCATTATGGGATGAAGTAAAAGATGATTTAAACAAAAATGCATTAGAACTATCTGGTGGTCAACAACAAAGATTGTGCATTGCTAGAACAATTGCAGTTGAGCCAGATACAATTTTAATGGATGAGCCCTGCTCTGCATTAGACCCAGTTGCAACAAAAAAAATAGAAGATCTTATGCAAGAGCTTGTAAAAGAATTCTCAATACTTATTGTCACACACAACATGCAGCAAGCTTCAAGAGCTTCTGATTACTGCGCATTTTTTACAACTAAAACCTCTGATGATGGCAAAAGAAGAACTGGGGAATTAGTTGAGTTTAATGAAACAACTGTAATGTTTACTAATCCTGAAAAAGATTTAACAGAGCAATATATATCAGGTAGGTTCGGATGAGTTTACAAGAAAAGATTGAAAATCTTGAGACAGATTTACATGTAATGGGCACACTTGTCTTAGATGCCTTAGTAGATGGTGTTAGAGCTTTAGAAGATAAAGATGTTAATAGAGCAATAGCAACAATAGAAAAAGACGATGAAATTGATAATGCTTACCTTAAAATTGACCAAGACTGGATTGAACTTATGGCCACCGAGCAACTTGTTGCAACAGACCTAAGACTTTCTACATCTATTTTACAAGCTAGCTTACATTTAGAGCGCCTCGGTGATTTAGCGGTTTATCTTGGAAAAACTACACAAGAAATCTTTGATTCACCTGTCCCAGAGACAGTACACGCAACTGTTGTAGAGATGGGAGATTTAGTAATAGATATGACATCCTCTGCCATGGAAAGTTTAAAAAACAGAGACAAGGACTTAGCTTTAGCAACAGCTGCCAAGGATAATCAGGTGAATAGATTATACAACACAATGTTAGAAGAAGCTCCAAAAATCGCAGGCAACGAAGATTTGTTTAATGGATTAATTAGACTTGTTACCTGTATTAGGACATTAGAAAGAGGTGGTGATCACGCAGTTGATATTTGTGAGTTGACACACTTTCTGGTTTCTGGAGAATTTAAAGAATTTTAATGGCTAATAAAATATTATTAGTGGAAGATGAACACAGTATTGCCGAACCAATTATTTACAATTTAAAACAAGAAGGTTTTGCTGTAACACATGTTGATGAAGGACCTATTGCTCTTGAAATATTCAGTGAGGAATCATTTGATTTAATTATTTTAGATTTAATGCTTCCAGAAATTTCGGGATTAGATATTTGTAGATCTATTAGAAAAGATTCTGATGTGCCAATAATAATGGTTACCGCAAAAGATAGTGAAGCAGATAGAGTTACAGGTTTAGAGCTAGGTGCTGATGATTATGTTACAAAACCTTTTTCTGTAAGAGAATTGATGAGTAGAGTTAGAGCTGTATTACGAAGAACAACAACAACAAAAACAAATAAAAATGATAAATCTATTAAATGTGGAAATATTGAAATAAATTTATCAAAGTATGAAGCTAAAGTTGATGACAAGAGTATTGATTTAACACCTAGAGAATTTGAACTTCTATATGCATTTTGCGAAAATGAAGGTAATTTAATGTCCAGAGAGCAAATTTTCGATGAGATATGGGGGTATTCTTTTATTGGAAATACAAAAACACTTGATGTTCATATTCAAAGAATTAGAGAAAAAATTGAAAAAGATCCTAGGGAACCCAAAAGACTTGTAACTGTCAGGGGAGTCGGATATAAATTAGTTACTGATGGATAACAAATCTCAGAATATTGATAAATTAAAACAAGAATTTATAGCTAATGCATCTCATGAACTTAAAACTCCTGTTACTTCAATCCAGCTAGCTGTTGAAACAGCTATAACTGCTTTAGAAAATTCAGAACTCGAAGATACAAGAAAATTTTTAAATCAAATTCTTAAAGATAGTCAAAGAATGACAATGTTGCTTTCTGATCTGTTGGACCTTTCCCAGCTTGAAGTCAATAATCCTAAAAAAGAAATAGTCAATTTGAAAAATATAGTCGAAGCTGAGATAGGATATCTCCCTGAAGAAAATAAAAAAAGAGTAAATTTTGAATCTGTAGATATTGATTTTTTAATTGATCCAGATGATTTCTCAATGATTGTAAGGAATCTGTTAAGGAATGCCTGTAATTATTCTGAGCAAAATAAAAAAATTGATGTAAATTTATTTTTTGATAACTCTGAGATAGTTCTTTCTATTCAAGATAGAGGAAGAGGTATCTCAAAGGCAGATCAAGCTAGAATATTTGAGAGATTTTATAGAGTTGACAAAGGAAGGTCTAGAGCACTAGGCGGTACAGGAATTGGCTTATCTATAGTCAAGCATGCTGTAGAAAGAAATAATGGTGATATTCAAGTAAAAAGTAATCTTGGAGAAGGTTCCGAGTTCATAGTTAAATTTTTCAATACCTAGTATTTAACATCAATTTACTTTTATATAGCTTAAGTTTACATTCTGTGTAATTATGATTGATAAATTTGAATTATGGATAAATTTATAATTCCTTTTGTTGATGAAATAAAAAACTACGCTCTTGATGGATACTATAAAGAATTTAGCATTAGGACTAAGCCAGATGGATCTGTTGTTACAGATATTGATGTTTTAGTTGAGAAGAAGATAATTAAAATATTAAAAAAAGAATTTCCAGATGATTCAATTCTTGGTGAGGAAACAGGCCTTACAAAAGGTGTAAACGACATTACCTGGGTTATTGATCCTATAGATGGGACTAGAGCATTTTCACAACACAAACCTGAATGGGGGGTATTAGTTTCTAGAATCGTAAAAAATGACATTTCCACAGGGATCGTCATTTGCCCCGTTCAAGATATTTACACTGCAGTTCATAATAATGAATTGATAACTTCTTCCTTTGATTATGAGCAAATTGAAATTACTAATAAACAAGATAATATAATTTCTTGTGAAAGTAATCTTGAATTGTTAGATAATTTTAAAAATGATAATTTTTTATTTCGTAATAGGAATCAATTCTGTAAAGATATAATATCTATAGGATTTTCTACATTTGATGCAGTCATAACTACTGCTCCTTTTGCTCACGACAGGCTTGCATATGAACCAATTGCAAAATTTATTGGCGGAACTGTTAGTGCAATAGATGGCAAGCAAATACCAATTTTTGAAGAAGATGTAGTTACGCTCATATGTAAGTCTCCAGAAGTTAAAGAGGTTGTAATAAGTAAATTAAAATCATACGATAATTTGCAAGAAGCAGCAAGTTGAATATTAGGTTTAATTTTTCAAACAAACACTTCCTAATTTATTAAGAGTTTTATATTGTAAAAGTTTACAATATTTATATGAAAAAGTACCTTCTTGATAGAGAATTGTCATGGTTAAATTTTAATAAAAGGGTTTTAGATTTATCTCAGTCGAAAGATATTTCATTAAAAGATAGACTTTTTTTGTATTCTATTGCTCATTCAAATTTGGATGAATTTTTTCAGATAAGAATCTCTGGATTAATTGAACAAGTGGAAATTGGGGAATTATCTGGGTTTACTGACAAAATTTTAATTGATGAATTCAACAGTATCTTTGATTCTGCAAGAAAATATATGCAGAATAGAGTTGATGTTTGGAATGATAGATTGAAAGAGGAATTAAGTGAGTTTGATTTATCAATAAAGTCAATGGATCAGCTTACTAAAAGTGAAAAGATTCGACTTAAAGATTATTTCATTAACAATGTTATGCCATCTTTAACACCCTTAGCATCAGATCAAACAAAACCTTTTCCGTACATTTCAGATCTTTCGTTATCTATAGGTGTGTTCCTAAAAAAAAATAAAAGAAAAGAATTTGTCAGAATCAAAATACCATCGAATCTCGGTGCTTATTGTAATGTAAATTTAAATGAGATAGTTTGGATGCATGATCTAGTTATGTATTTTGCTGATGTTATGTTTACTTCATATCAAATTGAAGAAAAATTTTGGTTCAGGATTACGAGAGACCAGGACTTAGAGTTTAGACAAAGTCTAAAAAAAGATTTAATTGATGTTGTTAAAGAAGAGTTAGAATTTCGACGACAAGGAAAAGTGTCTAGAGTTGAAATACAAAATACAGCCAGTAATTATGTAAGAAATTATTTAAAAAGAAATCTAGACCTTAAGCTCGATTTATTTATTGACTTAAATCAACCATTAACAGCATTCCAGATAAACAGTTTGCAAAATTTAAGAGAGTTTCCTTCATCATGGAAACGTCCAACTAGAGAATTTAGTTTTGGTGGGGATGTATTTGATGTTCTTAGAAAAGAAGATGTTTTAGTTCATCATCCGTATGATTCATTTGAGCAATCAGTTATTAAATTTTTAGAGACAGCATGTAAGGATACCAAAGTTATCACTATTAAAATGACTCAATACCGAACTGGAAATTCTGCAGCGAATGACAAGATAACTTCTTTGCTAGCAACAGCAGCAAGATTAGGGAAACAAGTTGCTGTGCAAATAGAGTTAAGAGCTAGATTTGACGAAGAGAAAAACATACAAAACGCAGAATATCTTGAAGATGCTGGAGTGCATGTCTCTTATGGAGATCCTCAATATAAAGCACATGTAAAAATGATTTTAGTTGTCAGAGAAGAAGACGAAAATCTTGTTTCTTATATGCATTTTGGTACAGGTAACTATAACTTTGTTACTTCGCAAAGTTATGAGGATATTGGTCTTTTTACTTGTAATCCATCTTTAGGTGAAGATTGTGGATTAATTTTTAACTCACTGACTGCGTATGCTAATAGAGGTTTTTCAAAAAATATATTGGTAGCACCTGAGAAACTTCAAGATTCCATTTTGGACTTTATTAAAGAACAAAAAAAATTAAAGGAAGATGGTTACATATTTTTAAAACTAAATAATATAACAGATCCATTTATTATCAAAGCTCTCAATGATGCATCTAAGGCTGGTGTAGAGATTGATATAATTGTACGTGGTATTTGTTCTTTGAAGCCGTCAAAAAATATTAGAATCAAATCAATTCTTGGGCAATTCTTAGAGCATTCAAGAATATATTCTTTTGGAAAAGGATCGAATAACAAAATATTTATTGGTTCTGCTGATATGATGCAAAGAAATTTGAGGCATAGAATTGAAATTTTAGTTCCGATTTTAGATTCAAATGTAAAAAAAATGCTAGAAAAAATAATTTTAAAATATCTCAAAACTGACAAATTTTCTTGGTCCTTAGATGAAGACGGCATTTGGAATTTATTAAATGGTGATTACTCTATACAGGAAAATATGAATACACCATGACACTTGAAAATATAATTGTAATACGTCATGCACATGCGGGTAAACGTGATCGCTGGTTTGCTGATGATTATTTAAGACCTTTAAGTCATAAAGGTAACCTACAATCAAATAAATTTGCTAAAAAATTAAAAGATATCGCTCCTTTATTAATATATTCTTCTCCAAGATTAAGGTGTATTGAAACTGTTGGAGTATTGAGTTTAAACTCCTCTCAGCCAATTGTTGAATTGAGTCTTATTGATGAAGGTGGATCAATAAAAAAAGCTTTAAAATTTTGCTTAGATAAGGATGTAAAAACTGTAGTAATGTGCACTCATGGCGACTTAATGTATCAATTATCACAACATATTAAAGAGAAAAAATTTGATAAAGTTAGTAAGTTGGAAGTACCCAAAGCAGGTTATTGGTGGTTAAAAATTGAAAATAAAAAAATTAAAAAAGCAAAATTATATAAAATTTAGGATTTGATATTAAAAATATAGGAATAATAGATATTGGTGGTAATTCAGCTAGAGTTGTTGTTTTTGATAAAGAAATTAATTTAATCAACTCCGAAAAAGTATGGCCACTTTTGGGCAGAGAGATTAATAAACACAACAAGATAAGAAATAAAAAAATACATAATTTAGTCGAGTCTCTTTCATCAATTATCAATTTGCAAGAGCAGTCTATTGAAACTCCAATTAATTGGAAGATAGTTGGAACGAGTCCATTTAGAAGAGCATCAAATGGTACATCTGCATTTAAAAATATAACGAAAAGTCTTGATATAAATGGAGATATTCTATCAAGCCAAGAAGAGGGTAAGCTATCCTATATTGGCGTAAACAAAATCATGCCTGAATCTAATAAGGTTGTAATTGATTTTGGAGGCGGAAGTACTGAATTTACCTATTTTGATAAAAGTTATAATGTTGAAAGTAAAGATTTTGGCACGGCAGACATAAGGAATATAATTGGAAAATATCCTGTTGAAGAACATTTACAAAATATCGGTATGAAATTTTTAGAGAATCAACTTTCAAGATTAAACACCAGAGTTTCTGAAAAAAGTGTTATTTTTTGTGGAGGCACTGCGAGAAATTTGTATGAGTATATAAATAATGGAAAATCTTTAGACAGAAATAATATAGCTTCTATGAATCTCCCCTCCCTCTACAAAGCTATAAATGAATTATGTAACTTAACGATTCAGGAAATAAATGATATAAAATTTATTAATAAATATAGAGCAGAAGTTCTTCTTTCAGGCCTATTGATTATGAAAGCCATCCTAGAACATTTTGATTTACTAGAATTTAAAATTTCACCTTTAGGCTTAAGAGAAGGTGTGGCATCTACTTTAATTTAGAATAAAAAAATTGTCAGAATGCTATCGGAAAATTATCACAAAAGTTTTTCATAGTTGGCATTTTTGCTATATTTGTTATTGTGACACAAGAAAATTACAATTTAATTTTAGATGTAGATTCATACAAAGTAAGTCACTTTAAACAGTACCCACCTAATACAAAAAAACTTTATGCATATATAGAAGCCAGAAAATTAAACAATCAAGAATTAGTATTTTTTGGGCTTCAAGCATTTATTAAAAAATATTTATTAAACCCAATTACTCAAAGCGATATTGATGAAGCAGAAAATTTCCTTACTGAACATATGGGAGTTTTTAATCGTGATGATTGGGAATATGTTTTAAAAAAATATGATGGCTTTCTTCCAATAGAAATTAAATCTGTGGATGAAGGTACTGTAACAAAAACAACTTTACCTCTACTAGAAGTAACAAACACCGATGAAAAACTTCCATGGCTTGTAACGTATATAGAAACTGCACTACTTAGATCAATTTGGTACCCTACAAGTGTTGCAACTATTTCTAGAGAAATTAAAAAAATAATTGCTAGATATTTATCAGAAACTACTGAAAACTTTGAAGAGCAACTGCCATTCAAACTTCATGATTTTGGTGCTAGAGGAGTTTCAAGCTATGAATCTTCAAGGATAGGTGGTGCAGCACATTTATTAAATTTTGTCGGTTCAGACACAGTAGAAGGAGCGATGTTTTTAAAAGATTATTATGATGGAACAAATATTTCATTTTCGATACCTGCTTCGGAACACTCGACAATAACTGCTTGGGGGAAAGATAATGAAAACAAAGCACATGAAAATATCATTAATCAATTTTTACTTGAAGGTAAAGTAATCGCTAGTGTTATAGACTCTTACAATACTTTTGAAACTGCATCTAAAACTATATCTAGTGAATTAAAAGAAAAGATTATCAATTCAAAAGGAACTTTAGTTGTTCGACCTGATTCTGGAAAGCTTCCAGATACAATAATTGAATTACTAAACACTTTATCTAGCGAGGAAAATTTTGGTTATACATTAAATTCAAAAGGCTATAAAGAACTTCCTTCTTATATAAGAGTGATACAAGGTGATGGGGTAGATAAAAATTCAATTGAAGATATATTAATTTCTATGAAAGAAAATAATTATTCAGCTGCCAATATTACTTTTGGCATGGGAGGAGCCTTGCTACAAAAGCTTGATAGAGACACTTATTCTTTTGCTATGAAAGTTTCAGCAATTCATGATGGAAACACATGGAAAGATGTTTATAAAGAACCTTCAAATGATAAAACAAAAAATTCAAGAAGAGGTCGTTTTGCAATAGTACAAAATGATGAACTTGAAGTTGTTGATCTTGAAAAACTAAATCAAACTAATTTATTAAAAACCAGATACAAAGATGGAAAATTGTATAACGAGACGGATTTAAAAGTAATTAGAAATAAAGTAGAAATTAACTAACGTCCCAGGTACCTAAAGAACGAATAAGCTTATCTAATTCACCTTCACCTTTTTGTTCTTTAGCCATATCAATTTGACCATGAACCTCTTCGGTAAAGGTATCTCTCTGGACTTTTCTAAATACACCAAGTGGTGTTGGACCATATGGACCATGAGAAAGTCTAGATAAAGAGAAAGCAATTGATGGGTTCTCTTCATGAATGTTATGAACATAGATTTCAGATTCATCGACATCTTTAGTGTCAACAATTTGCGCAATACCATTTCTGATAACTACAGCTTTGTGTCCATCTTCTCCAAAAATCGTTTTCTCACCATGCACTAAATTAATTCTATTTGCTACTTTTGTCTCTTTATTGGTCAACTGTTCGAAGGCTTTATCATTGAAGACATTACAGTTTTGATAAATCTCTACAAAAGCAGAACCTTTGTGATTTTTAGCTTCTTCTAAAATCCCTGCAGTAAGATCTCTATCCATATCAATGGACCTTGCAACAAAGGATGCTTCAGCACCTAATGCAAGACTCATTGGATTGAGGGGCATCTCTACTGATCCAAAAGGTGAAGACTTGGTCTTTTTACCTTCCTCACTAGTAGGAGAGTACTGACCTTTAGTGAGTCCATAAATCTGATTATTAAACATAAGAATTTTGATGTTTACGTTTTTACGTAATGCGTGAATTAAGTGGTTACCTCCAATAGATAATGAGTCACCATCACCAGAAACAACCCAAACAGATAAATCTGGATTTGATACTGATACACCAGTAGCTACTGCTGGTGCTCTACCATGAATTGAGTGAACACCGTATGTGTTCATATAATATGGGAACCTTGCTGCACAACCAATTCCAGAGACAAAAACTATTTTTTCTTTTGAGATGCCCATCTCAGCCATGAAATTCTGAACGGATGCAAGGATAGTGTAGTCACCACAACCAGGACACCACTTGACCTCTTGGTCACTTTGCATGTCTGATCTTTTATAGGTGACAGGTATTTTACTCATTGATTTTTTCCTCAATTTTATCTGTTAATTCCTGAGCTGTAAAAGGCTCACCTGAAACTTTATTAATTCCTCGTGCATCAACTAAAAAGGCCTCTCGTACTAATTTAAGTAGTTGTCCAGTATTCAATTCAGGAATGATGATTTTCTTAAATTTTGATATGACTTCAAGTGTATTGTCTGGGAATGGATTGATGTGAACAAAATGTGCACTTGCGACTTTGACACCTTTTTCATTTAACCTATTAACTGCTTGTGTAATTCCTCCATAAGTTGAACCCCAACCAAGCACTAATGTATCAGCAGATTCATCGCCATAAATTTCCAACTTATCAATATCATTTGCTATGTTGGAGACTTTCCATGCTCTCATGTCTGTCATATATTGATGGTTTGCCGCGTCATAAGAAACATTTCCAGTACCGTCCTCTTTTTCAAGACCACCGACTCTGTATTCTAGACCCGGTGTACCAGGTAATGCCCATGGTCTAGCAAACGTATCTACATTTCTTAAGAATGGCAAAAAGCCATCCTCTGTGTTGAGTTTTGTAATGATATTTGTATCTAAATTGTTTAATTCCTCAATTTTTGGAAGGTTCCATGGTTCAGAACCAGTTGCTACATAGTTGTCAGATAATAAAATTACTGGGGTCATGTACTTTAATGCAATTCTTGAAGCTTCATAAGCAGCGTAAAAAGCATGAGATGGTGATTTCGCTGCTATAACAGGAAGGGGCGATTCTCCATGCCTTCCATATAAAGCAAACATAAGATCTGATTGTTCAGGTTTAGTAGGAAGCCCTGTGGAAGGACCACCTCTTTGTACATTTACAATGACCAGCGGCAGTTCTGCAGATAATGCCAAAGATATCGTTTCACTTTTAAGAGCTAATCCTGGACCACTCGTACCTGTAACAGCAAGCTTTCCTGTAAATGAAGCACCAACAGCAGCAGCAGCAGCTGCGATTTCATCTTCTGCTTGAAAAGTAATGACATTGAAGTTTTTATGTTTTGAGAGTTCATGCAAAATATCTGATGCTGGTGTAATAGGGTAGCTACCATAAAATAAATCTAGATTTGCTTTCTTAGCAGCAGCGATTAAACCCCAACTTAATCCTATATTCCCATTGATGTTTGTGTACTCACCTGGTGGAAGTGAAGCTTTCTCAACAACATACGTATGGTGAAATGCCTCAACAGTTATACCGAAGTTGTAACCAGTTTTTAATGCTTTAATATTAGCTTTTGCAACCTCTGGAAGCTTACCGAACTTATCATTAATCCAATTTTCTGTGTCTTCAAGAGGCCTGTTAAATGTCCACGATATCAAACCAAGAGCAATCATATTTTTTGATCTTAAAACCGCTCTACCTGGTAAATCAAATTCCTCTAAAGCTTCCTTGGTTAGTTTTTCCATTGGGACTTGAAACACTCTATATCCGTCTAGTTCACCAGATTGTCTCGGATCGACTTTATATCCAGCTTTTGTAATATTTTTTTCTTCAAAAGCATCTTCATTTAAAATTAGCATTCCATTTGGAGCTAGGTCGTGCAAGTGAGCTTTTAAAGCAGCAGGGTTCATTGCAACTAACACATCTGGATTATCACCAGGTGTAAGGATATCAAAATCGGCTATTTGAACCTGAAATGATGATACACCAGCGATTGTACCTTGAGGTGCTCTAATTTCAGCAGGAAATGCTGGAAGTGTTGCTAAATCATTTCCAAATATTGCAGACGTGTCAGTAAAACGTGTACCAACAAGTTGCATACCATCACCTGAATCACCTGCAAACCTTATGGTTACTGCAGGAATAGACTCAACTGTTTTGTTTTCAATTTCCATAAATATTCCCTATAAATTTATTGTAATCTTTGCGGGGATAATGCAATTTCATTTTGTTGTGTTCCTGAGCAAAATTCAGCACTCTCACCAGAACAACACTCTGCTTGATTTAACCCAAACATTGGACAGATACTACTGATACATGCAGCGTGGCCATGAATATAAGCCATCTCATTTTTACACCAACTACAGTAAAGTGAATTACTCATATGCTTTAAACCTTTGAAAAGGCCAGTATCTATATTTTATTTTGAGGCATTCTGTTGTAGAAACTGGACCTAGTGTTCTTGAGTCACTTGAGGAAAGCCTTCTTTGGTCACCAAGAACAAATACTTCATCCTCGCCAAGTGTTTGTTGAATAAAATCATCTGTTACAGTTTTAGCCCAGATGTCATCTATCTCAGAATTATTTATAAGTACTTTACCGTCCTCAGAACTAACGGTTTCGCCAGGTAAGCCAATTACTCTTTTTACAACATCAATATTTTTTTCATGATTTGTAAAAATAACAATGTCACCACGATTCAAGACATCTTTATTTTTAATAGCAACAACATAATCCTCTGGGAGTAATGCTGGACTCATACTCTCCTCTTTAATTTCATAGGTTGTTATATTTTTCTTGTCACTTTTGAAAAATACATACAAAGCGACAAGAAATAAGGTTTTTAAATTAATTAATCTTCCAGCTGTTTTAAACATAAGGTTCTTATCAAATTATAATATAGAAAAAAGGAGATTTATGAATTTATTTAAACCGAAAAATGTAGCATACGCTCATTGTGATTTACCTTGTGGAGTTTATGATCCAGCTCAAGCAAGAATTAATGCAGAATCTGTAGTAAATGCTTCTAAAAAGTATCAAGAATCTGATGATCCAGCATTTAAACAAAGATGTATCACAATAAAAGAAGACATGGCTGAAGAAGTCAAAAAAGACCTTTGGGTCCTATGGACAGACTATTTTAAGCCAGAACATTTAGAAAAATTTCCAAATGTTCATGATCTTTTTTGGAATGCAACAAAAAAAGCTGGTGAAGCTAAAAAAACAGAAGATCCTGCTGTTGGTGAAGAACTTTTAGGTTTGATTAAAGAAATAGATGAGGTATTTCAAGCTACAAAAAGCTAATCAAACTTCTTGAAAAGGTGTCCTATATTTTTTAAAGGGGCACCTTTTTTAATTTCATTTATTCCCCAATTATTTTGGTTTTCTTTTTGAATAGCATCACTTACTATTTTTGAAGTTGTAGGCATAAAAGGGGTAAACATAGTTGCACAAGCATCAATGGAAGTAATTGCACAATGTAAAATTCCGGTAGCTCTTTTTTTATCTTCTTTAATTACTTTCCATGGCTCCGTCTCGTTTAAATAAGCATTAATAGAATTCACATAAGCCATTACATTTTGAAGTGAAGATTTAAGTTCTACTTTTTCAATCATTTCTCCTGTTGTTTTAAAACAGTTTTTTGCACCTTCTATGAGTTCTTCATCAATTTTTTCATATTCAAAACTTATATCTAGATCATCAAAATTATTTATGTACTGTGAAAACACTCTTTGAACGAGGTTACCCCATGCTGCCACAAGTTCTTCGTTATTTCGTCTAATCATCTCATCTTCAGAGATTTCAGAATCATTTTGCTCTGGCAGGATACTGGCTAGAGCGTATCTTAATGAATCTGGATTCCATTCATCAAGATAATCGTTCAAAGTTTTTCCAACACCTCTACTTGCAGATGCCTTTTCACCTTTTATCAATATGTACTGGTTTGCCGGAACATTTGTTGGTAGGTTCAAATCACCATATGCAAGTAACATGGCAGGCCATATTATTGCATGAAAAGGAACATTATCTTTTCCAACAAAATAATAAGACTCTGCATCCTTATTCATCCAAAAATCTTTCCATGCATCAGGGGTTCCATTGTTTATAGCCCACTCTTTAGCTGCAGATAAATAACCAATTACAGCTTCAAACCATACGTATATTTTTTTTCCATCACCTAATTCATTTTCTGGAATGTCGATTCCCCAGTCTAAATCTCTCGTTATAGCTCTATCCTGTAGACCTTCTTCAACAAATGATTTAGAAAAGTTTATAACGTGAGGTCTCCAACCTTCTTTACTATTTAACCAATCAGAAAGTCTGTCATTTAGAGCACTTAACTTTAAAAAATAATGTTCAGTCTCTTTGAATTCTGCTTTGTTTCCAGATATTTTACTTATAGGATTTATTAACTCTTCTGGATCAAGAGTTTTACCACAGCTATCACATTGGTCACCTCTTGCTTCACTATAAGCAACAGGACAAGGACAAGTGCCCTCTACATATCTATCTGGTAAAAACTTTTTTTCTTGTGGATCAAAAGCCTGGATACTTTTATTTTTTTCAATAAAGCCATTCTCTTTTATTTTTAAGAACATTTCCTGAGTAACTTCTTTATGATTATCTGTCATTGTTGTTGTATAGTTATCCCAAGAAATACCAAGTTTTTCCCAATACCCCAAAAATTCATTATGATATCTATTGACTATATCTATTGGTTGAAGACCTTCTGCATCAGCTCTTACAGTTATTGGGGTACCGTGAACGTCGCTTCCTGACACCATTAAAACATTGTTACCAACAGCTCTGTGGTACCTTGCAAAGATATCAGCAGGCAAATAAGCCCCTCCAATATGACCAAGATGGCGTGAGCCACTTGCATATGGCCAAGCTACAGCAACAAGAATATTTTTTGACATGCAATAAGAATAGTCTTAAAAAATTTAATAAATTTCGAAAATTTCAGTCAAATCTGAAACATATATGAAACAATTCGGCAATAATCATTTAACTTTTATAAGCTCCTTAATCCTTTAACTTAATTAGGTTGTTAAAAAAAGGAGATTTTTATGGAATTAGCAAGTTACGTAGACAGTTTGTGGATTGTAGTAGCAGGTATTTTAGTCATGTTTATGCAACCTGGCTTTATGCTTGTTGAAACTGGATTCACAAGATCAAAAAACTCTGTCAATATTGTGATGAAAAACTTTATGGATTTTTCAGTTGGCGCAGTTACATATTGGGCATTTGGTTTTGCTCTAGCTTATGGAGGCACTACTTTAGGTGGATTTTTAGCGTATGGTAATTTCTTTTTAGAAGGAGATTCTATTACTTACTTTTTTCAAGTAGTTTTTGCAGCCACAGCAGCAACGATTGTATCTGGTGCAGTTGCTGAGAGAACAAAATTTAGCGCTTATTTATTATTTCAACCATTTATTTGTGGTGTTATATACCCAATTGTTACTCACTGGGTATGGAGCGGACAAGGATGGTTAGGAGATTTAGGATTTATTGACTTTGCTGGTTCAGGTGTCGTTCATATGGTCGGAGGGTTTGCTGCTCTCGCTGGAGTTCAAATTGTTGGACCAAGAATTGGTAAATATGACGATAATGGAAATCCACAAGTAATACCAGGTAGCTCTATGGTAGCTGGTGCATTAGGTGTTTTCATACTTTGGTTCGGATGGTATGGATTCAACGTTGGTTCCGCGCTCGCAGCAGTTGATGTAGACTTAGCAGCAATTGCAGTTACAACAACGCTTTCTGCAGCAGCAGGATCAATTACCGCAATGTACACCTCAATGATTTCCGGCAAACCAAATGTTGGTATGACTTTAAATGGAGCACTTGCGGGTCTTGTAGGAATTACTGCAGGTTGTGCAAATGTAAACAATCTTGGAGCAGTCTTAATCGGACTAGTATCGGGAGTTTTGGTTGTATACTCAATTAATTTCTTTGAAAAGAGAGGCTTTGACGATGCTGTTGGTGCTGTTTCAGTACATGGTGTTTGCGGAATATGGGGTGTTCTAGCAGTAGCAATTTTTGATACAAGTGACGGGCTTTTTTATGGAGGTGGAACTTCACTATTTGGTCCTCAATTAATCGGGATATTAGCGATTGCTGCATGGGCATATGGAACATCATTTTTGGTATTTAAGGTAATCGATTCTACCGTAGGACTTAGGGTCACTGCAGAAGAAGAGGTTGCAGGATTAGATGCTTCCGAACATGGAACTACAGCATACGGAGATTTTATTACTAAAAAATAATTTTAATAATTGAAAATCAGCCAAATCACTTAAGGTTTCCCCCTTTTTGGTTACAAGGCTGATTTTCATCTTTAATTAACCGTTTAAATCAATTAAAGTAAGGTTAATATGTTTGATTTTACCGAAAAAGATTCCTGTGGCGTTGGCTTCATAGCATCAAGAGATATTCCTCCAACACATGGGATGACTTTAAAAGTTTTAGAGTGTTTGGCAAATCTTGACCACAGGGGTGCAAAGTTTGCTGATGGAACTGGTGATGGCGCAGGTGTATTAACTGAAATTCCTTTTGAATTAATAAGGGCAGAATTAAAAGAATTAGAAATTAATTTAGATGATAAAAACAAGATCGGAATAATATCCTGTTTTTTTGATCCAAAAAATGTTGATGAATCAATTGAACTTATCAATAATGAACTTGAACAATTCCAAATACGGCACTTATATTGGAGAAAAGTACCCACTGACAAACAAATTCTTGGAGATCTTGCCAAAAAGTCAAAACCGGCAATTTTTCAGGGTATTGTTAGTGCTGAAAAAGAAACACAAAAAGAGTTTGAAAAAAAGCTATTTATATTTAGAAAATCTTTAGAAAAGAAGATTAAAGAAATAGATTTTTTAAACATTCATATTAATTCTTGTTCATCTAAGACTGTGGTATATAAAGGATTATTCACAGCAACTCAAACTGCAGATTTTTATTGGGACCTTAGAAACCCACTTTACAAAACAAGATTTGGAATTTTTCATCAAAGATTTTCTACAAATACATCATCAACTTGGGACAAGGCACAACCTTTCCGCATGCTTGCTCACAATGGTGAGATAAATACAATACAATCAAATTTTTCATGGATGAGAGCTAGAGAGGTAGATGCTTCATCATCTTTTTGGAAAGAAGATATTGATAAAATTAAACCATTTATTGATGAGGGTATATCTGACTCTGGGCAACTAGATAATGCCATAGAATTATTGGTAAGGTCTGGCAGAACCCTTGCTCATTCACAAGAAATGCTTATTCCTTCTGCATGGGAAAATAATCCAAGATTTACTCAAAAAGAGAAAGCTTTTTATCAGTACCATGCCTTTTTAACTGAGCCATGGGATGGCCCTGCAGCAATTGTTGCGTCAGATGGAAAAGACATTATCGCTGGACTTGATAGGAGTGGATTAAGACCATTAAGATGGATGATTTCAGATAGATATGTTCTCGCAGCTTCTGAGGTTGGTATATGCCCATCTGTTGAAGCAGGAGCTTATAAGACTGCACAACTTGAACCTGGGCAAACTATCAGATATCGTCTTGAAACAGACGAGCTTTTAGATGAAAGCGAAGTTATACAAAAATTAAGTGAAAAAAACCCTTATGTCGAATGGGTAAATTCAAAGCCATTGAATGTTGATCAAAAATACAGTAATAAAGAAGATTCAAAAATCGATTTAGAAATGTTGTCTGAGTATTACTCATATACACCTGAAGAAGACAGATTAATCTTAACTCCAATGCTCAATGGAGATATTCCTACTGGTTCAATGGGCAATGATTCATCACTTGCAGTAATTAGTAAAAATAATCCAAGATTAAGTCGTTATTTTCACCAAATGTTTGCTCAAGTTACAAACCCACCAATAGATCCAATTAGAGAAAGATTTGTCATGTCAACAAAAACATATCTTGGAAAAAGAGGGTCAATTTTAAAAGAAACATCTCAGCAAGCTAACTTAATTACTCTAGATTCGCCAATTTTAAGTGCTAGTTCTTATGATGCACTTACAAATGAAAAAACTTTGAGTAACAAAACAGCTGTATTTTCAACTACTTATGTAAAAAAGGAAACCTCTCTTGAAAATTCACTAATTAAATTATGTGAAGAAGTAAAGAAAGAAATAGTTGATAATAAGAAATCTGTAATTATTTTATCTGATAGAACTATTAAAAATGGAGAAACAGCAATCCCATCTCTGATGGCGTTAGCAAAGATTCATCATTTTTTGATTGATGAGGGTATTCGTTTGAAGGCGTCACTAGTTATTGTTTCGGGTGAAGTGCGAGATTCTCACGATCTTGCATGTCATATTGCCTACGGCGCTTCAGCCGTTTGGCCTTATTTAGCTCTAGAAAGAGTAAGGCAATTATCAATAAGCTTAAAGGATTCGAACTTAACTCCAGAAGAGGCGCAAGAGAATTACAGGAAAGCATTAGATAAAGGTTTATTAAAAATAATGTCAAAAATGGGTATTTGTACCATTTCTTCCTATAGAGGATCGGAATTATTTGAAGTAATAGGTTTAAACAAGGATATTGTTGATAATATTTTTAAATTTACAAAAACTAGGACTGAAGGTGTAGGTTTTAAATTCTTAAATGATAAATTAAAAATTTATGGTGATGTAGAAGATGTTCAAAGTAGTGTTGGTGGCTTTTATAAACATAAAAAAGGTGCTGAGACTCACGTAACATCTCCAAAAACTGTTCTCAAACTTCAAAAGGCTGTTAGGTCGGGAGATTTTGCTGATTGGGACGAATATATGTCAACTCTAGAAAATCGTGATGATGTACAGTTAAGAGACTTGTTTACTTTGCCAGCATCAATAAAACACAATAGAGAATTTAAAGAAGATGAATTAAAGGAAATTTTTCAAAAATTTACTGTTAGTTCTATGTCACTTGGTGCATTATCTGAGGAAGCACATCAAGCTCTTGCACAAGCTATGAATGAAATTGGTGGTAAATCTGGTTCTGGCGAGGGTGGGGAAGATCCTGCACGATATGGAACGGAGAAAAATTCAAAAATTAAGCAAATTGCATCAGGGAGATTTGGAGTTACTCCAGACTATCTAGCCTCTGCAGAAGAATTCCAAATTAAAATGGCACAAGGATCAAAACCAGGAGAGGGTGGCCAATTACCAGGCTTTAAGGTTGATAGCCATATAGCAAAACTAAGACATACAGTTGAAGGTGTTACTCTAATATCCCCGCCACCACATCATGACATTTACTCAATTGAGGATCTAGCACAATTAATTTATGATTTAAAAACTTTTAATCCTAACTGCCCTGTTTCAGTCAAATTAGTTTCTGAGCCGGGTGTTGGGACTATCGCCGTTGGAGTTGCAAAAGCAGGCGCTGATATTATTACAATTGCTGGTAGCGATGGTGGTACTGGAGCTAGTCCATGGGTGAGTATCAAACATGCCGGGTCACCATGGGAGCTAGGTTTAAGTGAAACACATCAAGCTTTAGTAAAAAATAATATGCGTCACAAGGTACTTTTAGAGGTAGATGGGGGATTACGTTCTGCTAAAGATGTATTAGTTGGGTCCATTCTTGGTGCTGATAGGTTTGGTTTTGGAACTCTGCCACTTTTAGCCCTAGGTTGCAAGATGGTTCGACAATGTCATGAAAACACATGTCCTGTGGGTATTGCAACACAAGATGAAAATCTCAGGGCAAAATTTCCTGGCGCACCAGAGCAAGTTGTACAACTTTTTAGATTTATAGCAAAAGATATTATTGCATTCTTAGATGAATTAAATCTACCTAAATTAGATGACCTGAGAGGAAGAGCTGATTTATTAGGTCTTAAAATATCCAAAAATGATCTTTCAAAAAGCTTACACAAATTACTTATGAATTTTTCAATCGAGGAAAAGCATCCTGGTTTCATAAGACACAGTGAAGGCAGGCTGTCAAGACGTATTACATCTGAAGTAATCAAATCATTAGGAAGCGGAAATAGTGCATTTTTACAGTATCCAATTGCAAACGAGGATCGAAGTATTGGTGCAAGGCTTTCTGGAGAAATTTCTCTTAAAAAATATCATGACAAGTTAGTATCAAATCCAACATACATAAACTTATCTGGTGCTGCTGGACAAAGTTTTGGAGCCTTCATAAGGGAAGGCATTAATCTTAAGTTGACAGGTAGTGCAAATGATTATGTTGGTAAGGGTATGGCAGGAGGAAGTATAACTATTATTCCTCAAGGTAAAAAAATTCAAGGTGCATACCATGCTGCTGGTAACGCTATTCTCTACGGCGCAACGGGAGGACAGTTATTTGTTGCGGGTACTGTAGGTCAGAGATTTGGAGTAAGGAACAGTGGTGGCATTGGAGTAGTTGAAGGTTGCAGTGCTCATGGTGGAGAATATATGACTGGTGGAACATTAATTGTTTTAGGAAAAGTGGGCTTTAATTTTGCCGCAGGTATGACAGGAGGAAAAGCGATTGTTTTAAGCACTCAAAAAAATTTCAAAGAGTATGTTTCTAAAGCAGCACCAGAATATAGGAAACTAAATGATATCGACATTCTTGAATTAAGAGCAATTTTAGAATTACATGTCGAAAAAACTAATTCCAAGAAAGCTCAATATATTCTAGAAAAAGAAAAAAACTGGACAAATATGTTCGCTGTTTTTGGGGGATTGGCTGATTTAACTGATAATCAAACAGAACAAATTCCTGAGAATGTCAAGGCATTAGATTAATTATTACTTCAAAAAAGTTCATTTACCATTTACCATAAAAATATGAACAATAAAACAGGGGTAGTCAGTTTTAATTGGGATAAAACCTTGGAACTTCTGAAAGATTCTCGAATTGACTCTGTTGGCTTAAATGAACGTGTTGACTCGTTAGCAACTAGGAGTATTAAAAAAGAATCAAAATTAGAGGCATTAAATATGATCGTCTCAATGTGTGACTTAACAACACTTGAGGGTGAGGATACCGAAGGCAAGGTTTCCCAGATGGTGGCTAAAGCAATCATCCCTAATCCGAATGATCTTGATATTAAAAATGTTGCTGCAGTTTGTGTTTATCCTTCATTGGTTAGTATTGCAAAAGAAAAGATAGGAAATTCTAGTGTCAAAGTTGCAGCAGTTTCCTCCTACTTTCCTAGTGGACAAGTTCCTATGGAATCAAAATTATTAGATACTAAATATGCAATTGATTCTGGTGCTGATGAAATAGATATTGTCATAAATAGAAAAGCATTCTTAGAGGGTGATTATAGAAAAGTCTATGATGAAATTCTTGCATTAAAAGAAGTTTGCGGAGATGTTCATCTCAAAACAATTCTTGAAGTTGGAGACTTAAGAACTTATGAGAACATTAGAAAAGCTAGTTTAATTTCTCTAGCTGCAGGTTCAGACTTTATAAAAACCTCAACAGGAAAATTGTCAGTAGGTTCATCAAGACAATCTTGCTACGTGATGGCGAAAGCGGTTTTAGATTTTAAAATTCTTTCAGGAGTGTCTGCGGGAATAAAAGTAGCAGGAGGAATTAGAGATGCCAAAGAGGCTATTAGATATTTAGTTTTGATAAAGGAAGAAATGGGAAATGAGTGGCTAACACCTGATTTATTTAGATTTGGTGCATCAAGTCTTTTGGATGATGTTCTTAAACAAATTAAAAAACTAAAGACAGGTGCTTATCAAGCTAGTTATTATTTTCCTAGGGGTTAAATCATATGGTAAATTGGGAATATTCAGAGTCAATTGAATCACAAGATATTGTAAGTATTAAAGACAAATATCAAAACTTTGTGAATGGAAAATTTCAACAACCAAATAGCAAAAAATACATCGATACAATTTCTCCGTCTAGTGAAGAGTTCCTTTCAAAAATTGTCATATCTAATGAAAAAGATGTAGATAAAGCTGTCGAAGCTGCACAAATGGGATTAGAAAAATGGGCAAATACAACACCATATGAGAGATCAAAATATCTGTTTAAGTTAGCAAGATTGATTCAAGAAAGATCAAGAGAGTTTGCAGTCCTAGAGTCATTAGACGGAGGAAAACCAATAAAAGAATCGAGGGATTTTGACTTACCACAAGTCGCTGCAAATTTCTTTTATTTTGCTGGCTGGGCTGACAAGATCGATTTATCTTGGGGAGCAAAAAGTTTAAAACCATATGGAGTTGTTGGTCAAATTATTCCGTGGAATTTTCCATTACTAATGTTGGCATGGAAAGTTGCACCAGCATTAGCAACAGGGAATACTGTAGTTTTAAAGCCAGCAGAAACAACATCATTAACAGCTTTATTATTTGCAGAGCTCTGTAAGCAAGCTGGTATTCCAGATGGTGTTGTAAACATAATTACAGGCGATGGCACAACAGGTTCTTTAATTGTGAACCACAAAGATATTAACAAAATTGCCTTCACAGGCTCAACTCAAGTTGGAAAATTAATCCAGAAATCTTTAGCTGGACGAGATATTGGTCTTACTTTGGAGCTTGGTGGAAAAGCTGCAAATATCGTTTATGAAGACGCAGCAATAGATCAAGCTGTAGAGGGTGTTGTTAATGGTATATTCTTCAACCAGGGACATGTCTGCTGCGCAGGAAGTAGATTATTACTTCAAGAATCAATTCATGATGAGTTTATTACTAAATTGGAAAAAAGGATGCAAACGCTAAGAGTTGGCAATCCCTTAGACAAGAATACTGATATTGGTGCAGTTAATTCAAAAGAACAACTGAATAAAATAGAAGAACTTGTTAATGAGGGAGTTTCGGATGGAGGAAAGATTTTTCAAACAGAATGTGAACTTCCTGGAAATGGTTTTTGGTTTAAGCCAACTTTATTTACAGATGTCCAGCCATCGTACTCAATTGCAAGGGAAGAAATATTTGGTCCTGTTCTTACGACTTTAACATTTAGAACCCCACAGGAAGCTATTGAGATAGCAAATAATACTGAATACGGACTATCAGCAGGCGTATGGACCGAAAAAGGTTCAAAAATACTTTGGACTGCAGATAGACTTGAAGCAGGAGTAGTTTGGGCAAATACTTTTAATAAGTTTGATCCAGCATCTCCTTTTGGTGGTTTCAAAGAGTCTGGATTTGGTAGGGAAGGGGGTAGACATGGCCTACTCTCGTATCTTAAGGCGGATTCATGATTGAAATAAAAAAAACATATAAAAATTATGTTGGAGGAAAATATGTAAGATCAGAATCTGGGAAAACTTTTACTTTAAGTTTAAAAAATGATTCATTTGAGGTTCCATTGACTTCAAAAAAAGACATAAGGGATGCGGTAACAGCCTCAAAAAAAGGTTTTCAAAACTGGAGTCAAATTAGTCCATATACAAAAACTCAAATTTTGTATCGACTATCTGAAATGATTGAAGGTAATAAAGATAGTTATACAGAACTTTTAATTTTGGGTGGAAGTACAAGAAATCAAGCAAAAAAAGATATAGAAACTGCAATCAAAAACATTGTTTGGTACGCCGGCTTGGCAGATAAATGGGAACAGGTAGCAGGTAATTTGAACCCTGTAAATGGTGAATACTTTAATATTTCACATCAAAATCCAATTGGGGTTGTGTTCTCTTTGAATGCTGATAATAATTCATTGGCATCTTTATTAAATAGTATTCTCCAGCCATTAACAGTCGGATGCTCTGTAATTTCATTTTCTGAAGAATCATCGATTGTTGCGTTAAAGTTTGCAGAGGATATAAATAATTCTGACTTTCCTGATGGTTCATTAAATATACTATCCGGTCAGTTTGAAAATGTTTATGAAGATATCAGTAAACACGTTGAAATTAATTTAGTATCAATTAACAAAGAAGTTCCCACAGAAATACTGGCAAAAATCCAAGAAAATGCTTCAAATTCAGTGAAAAGAATTATCTATATGCCCTCAATAGACGGTATTTCTTCTGTTTTGCCATTTTTGGAAACAAAAACTGTATGGCATCCAAAAGGCACATAAAATCTGTCATACCTCTACTGTAATCTTTCATTACCTAATCAACCCTGTTTAAGCTGTCTTGGATGTCAAGGCAGCTTATTCATATAGGGTGTTATTATTGCATGATGACTAATGAGAATATTGAAGATACTTTAAATAATGAAGGAATGCCTGTACCAAACGTATGGGTTGAGCTTGAAGGTGAATTTTTAGATTTTGATAAACATAATCAAACATTAAAGTGTAAGTTCCCTGTTCGAGATAGATATTTCAATCCATTACCAACAACACTCGGAGGAATTATCGATTCATGGATAGACATTACTATGGGCCCTCTAACTGTTTTACTGGGTCAAAAAGCAGTCAATAAGAATTTTTCAATTAAATATTTAAAACCCGTTGGGCCCTCTGTAGAATATGTCACCGCAGTTGCTTGGAGAGATAGCATTGATGGTAGAAATAGTCTTTATAAGGGTGAGCTTTACTTAGACAATGGTGAGTTGGCAGCTGTTGCTGAATCAGAATTTGTAGAAATAAGAAAATCCTAGGTTCTCGAATATAGAAAAGCTGAAGTTAATATAACGCCAATACCTAAATACTGAATTGAATTAGTTATCTCATTTAAAAATTGATAACCGAAGTAAATAGAAAAAATTGGAATCATATATACAATAAATGAACTAGGTATTCTTCCAACACTTTCTAATAATTTATAATATGTTAAAAATGCAATTCCAGTACTGCCAATTCCCAATATAAGCATTGGAATCAGTGAAACTTCCACAGTTGGTAACTTAAATGAAGCAGTCGGTCCTAACATTAAAAGTGAAATTAGTAATGCATACCTTATGACCATTTTTATAACAATTAATGAATCATATTTTTTAATTAATGGCTCCACCATATTTACTGCTATTCCATATGATATTGAGGCAATTAAAGCGTAAATAAAACCAATATCAAATGATAAATCACTAATGCCTTCACTCAGAGAGATAAGACCCACTCCAATAAAGCCGGTAAAAATATATAAAATTTGAATTTTTGTGACTTTTAATTTGTAAAATATGACGGCGATAAATGCAACAAAAATTGGAGTTGATCCATTAATCAATCCAGCTAATGAAGATGTTATTGTTTGCTCTGCAATGCCAAACATATAAAACGGAAGAGCCATCCAAAAAAATGAAATTATAAAAATCTTTACATTGTCAGTTTTTATAATATTTTCCTTAGCCCTAACAAAGATATTAATAAATAATGCACCTATCAAAATTCTATAGATAGCTATATCCGATGGATTAAGTTCCTCTAAAGAGTACTTAATCATTAAAAAAGATGATCCCCAAATAGAAGATGTTACAAGTGCAAGTATAAAATTTTTAAAATTCACAGGCTTTGAAGCTTAACATATATTCCAAAATAAAAACAATAGAGTCACCATCCAACAGGGTAGAAGGATTAGTGTAGTGGTTCAAACTGACACAAAGGCGACTCTGTTTTTATTATATTGAGTTTAAATTTTTTGGTCTGTTACAAGTGTAGTTTTTTTTCTAAGTTTGATTAACTCATTAACTGGCAATCCATTATCTCTACCAATTTTTTTTAATATATCAGACTTATTTTCACCAGTTACTAGTAAAAATACGTTTTTAATTTCTGCAAGTAGTTGAAAAGTTGAGGTAACTCTCCATTTGCTCAAAATGTTTACTTCATTGGCTACAAATTTAATTGATTCATCATTCAATGCATTTGTGTATGGAAATAAAGAAGCTATGTGACCATCGTCACCGACCCCTAAAATAGCACTATCAAAACTTTGTATTTTTGAA
>CACHBU010000005.1:0-65789 GCA_902578135.1 uncultured Candidatus Actinomarina sp. | reverse complement strand
AACTGGCGAAGTCAGTCTTTCAGAAGGTACTGAAATGGTCATGCCTGGTGACAACGTTGCTATCTCTGTTGAGCTTATATCCCCAATTGCTATGGAAGAGGGTGTAAAGTTCGCAATTAGAGAAGGCGGAAGAACAGTTGGAGCTGGACAAGTGACAAAGGTTATTGAGTAATAAAAACTAACCGGGAGTAGAATTCATACTCCCGGTTTTTTTTTGAGGAAAAAATGGCAAAAGAACAGCAAATTAGAATAAAGCTAAAAGCATATGACAATTATGTCGTAGACGAGTCTGCACGTAAAATTGCTGAAACTGTCATAAAAACTCAGGCCAAGGTAAAAGGTCCAATTCCTCTACCTACAAAAATTCATAGATATTGTGTCATCAGATCACCTCATGTTGATAAAAAATCAAGAGAACACTTTGAAATGAGAATTCATAAACGTTTGATTGATATCGTAGAACCAACACCAAAAACTGTAGATTCATTAATGAGACTTGATTTACCTGCTGGTGTAGAGGTAGAAATTAAATTATGAAAACTTTAATTGCAAAAAAAATTGGAATGACTCAAATTTATGATGAAAATTCAAAATCCCTTGGGGTTACGGTCTTGGATGTGTCAGACTGTAGAGTTGTCCAAGTTAAAAATAATGAAAAAGACGGATATAGTGCAGTTCAACTAACTATTGGTAAAAAGAAAAATCTTTCAAAACCTCTTGAGAGTCACTACAAAAAATATGATGTTGAACCAGGAGAAGTTTTACATGAAGTTAAGGTTGATGAAGACTCTGAATTAAATCCAGGAGCAAAGATCAATGTTAAAGATTTTTTTGAGATAGGCGAGAAAGTAGACATTACTGGAATATCGAAAGGTAAAGGTTTTGCTGGTGTTATGAAAAGACATAACTTTTCTGGACAAAAAGCTAGTCACGGTGTGCATAAAGTTCATAGAGCTGGTGGTTCGATTGGAAATGCATCTTTTCCTGGACATGTTTTTAAAGGACAAAAAATGGCAGGTCGTATGGGAAATCAAAAAACCACTATTCAATCTGTGACAATCGTAGGTTTGAATGAAGAAAAAAATTATTTATTAGTTAATGGTTCTGTCCCTGGTAATAAAGGAAATATCGTGCAAGTACAAAGTGCAGTGAAGGTTAACCAATGACTGTAAAGCTGGACACTATAAATATATCTGATAATAAAGTTTCAAAAAAACAATATGCTTTTAACAAGTTAGACGACATAAATCTTGGATTGCTTCATCAAGTCGTAAAAGGCAGCAGAACTAATTTTAGGAATAATACTGCAAGTGTTAAAACACGTGCACAGGTATCTGGAACAGGTGCAAAACCTTGGGCACAAAAGGGAACAGGTAGGGCTAGACAAGGTTCTCTGAGATCCCCACAATTCGCTGGGGGTGGTGTTGCACATGGACCTGGTACAAGAGTTTATCAAGACAGAACTCCAAAAAAAATGAAAAAGAAAGCTCTGGATATGGCAATATCACAAAGAATTGAAGAGAGTTCGGTTTTTGTAATTAATGGATCAGATTTTTCTACACCATCTACCAAACAAGCAGTTACTTCTCTAAATGAGTTAAATATAGAAAGAAATTTTACATTTATTTACAGTGATAACGATGAAAATTTATACAAATCCTTTAATAATATTCCAAAATCAAGACTGGTATCTGTAAAAAAACTAGCTGCTATCGACATCATTTCGACAGATGATACAATTTTTTCTGTCGATGCAATCTCAGAATTCTTAGGAGAAGAATAATGAAATATTTAGAAGATGTTTTAATCGCTCCAGTCATATCAGAAAAATCATATGATAGAATTTCTGATTCAAATTCTTACTCCTTTTTTGTTCACCCAAAAACAGACAAACCACAAATTAAAAAGGCAGTTGAAGAAATGTTTGGTGTAAAAGTTTTAAGAGTCAACACAATGTATCGAAAAGGAAAGAAAAAAAGATTTGGATATGTAATTGGCCAACAAAGTACAAGAAAAATAGCAATAGTTACTCTCGCAGAAGGCGATACTATTGAGGCTTTTGGAGTTTAAAAATGGGTTCAAAGAAAATTAGACCAGTTACTCCCGGAATGCGTGGTCAGGTTGCTACAGATTTTAAAGATATTACAAAAAAGAAACCTGAAAAATCACTTTTAGAGTCAAAAAAATCATCTGGTGGTCGAAATAACAAAGGAAGAATTACTTCAAGGCACAGAGGTGGAGGACACAAACAAAAATATAGAGTAATAGATTTCAAAAGAATTAAAGATGGCATCCCTGCACGAGTTGCTGGAATTGAATATGATCCAAATAGAAATGCAAGAATTGCCCTTCTGCACTATGTTGATGGAGAAAAGTCATATATTATTGCACCAGATGGCATATCCGTTGACTCTAGAGTAGAGTCAGGACCAAAAGCAGATATTAAAGATGGCAATTGTTTACCATTAAGAAATATACCCGCAGGTACTTTTGTACATGCCGTTGAATTAAGACCTGGTGGTGGAGCAAAGATGGCAAGATCAGCAGGATCATCTGTTCAGCTTATGAGTAAAGAGGGTGATTCAGCATTGCTTCGCTTACCATCTGGAGAAATGAGAACAGTTCCAATGGATTGTAGAGCAACTGTAGGGATTGTTGGAAATGCTGAAGCAGAACTTACAAAATTAGGTAAAGCAGGTAGAAGTAGATGGAAAGGGGTTAGGCCACAGACAAGAGGTGTTGCCATGAACCCTGTCGACCATCCTTTAGGTGGAGGAGAAGGAAAATCCTCTGGTGGTAGAGTGCCTGTTAGCCCATGGGGTAAACCAGAAAAGAAGACTAGGAAAAAGAAAAAGTACAGCAATAAATCAATTGTTAGAAGAAGATCACAAAAAGGTAGAAATTAACATGGCTAGAAGTTTAAGAAAAGGACCATTTGTAGATGAACATCTGCTTAAAAAAGTAGAAGATGCTCAAAATACTGGCAATAAATCTGTTATTAAAACTTGGAGCAGAAGATCAACAGTAGTTCCTGAAATGGTTGGACTTACTATTGCAGTTCATAATGGGAGACAGCATCTACCTGTATTTATAACTGAAGCGATGGTAGGTCACAAACTTGGAGAATTTTCACCAACAAGAACTTTCAAAGGACATCCGGGACAAAACTAATGGAAAACACAACAGTTAAAGCACAAGGAAAATATATAAGACAATCACCTTATAAAATGAGGTTAGTTCTTAATTTAATTAGGGGTCTTGATGTTCAAGAAGCTTTAAATGTTTTAACATTTACTAAAAGAAGAGCAGCTGTTGAAATTAAACAAGTATTAGAAAGCGCTATATCTAATGCTGAAGCAAACTATAATCTAAATGCTTCTGATTTATATATATCAAAAGCTATTGCTGATGAAGGTCCTACATTGAAAAGATTTAGACCAAGAGCAAGAGGAAGAGCAGGAAGAATTAATAAGAGGACATCTCATTTATTGATTGAACTAGAAAGTGTGAGTGAATAATGGGTCAAAAAACTCATCCATATGCATTTAGAATTGGAATCGTTAACGATTGGAAGTCACGTTGGTTTAATAGTAAAGACTACAAGGATTTAGTAAATCAAGATTATCAAATAAGAAAGTTGCTTTCAAAAGAACTACCAAAAGCTGCAGTGTCAAGAATTGAAATTGAAAGAAGAGATAAGGGAGGAACCCTTACAGTTGACATTCACACTGCAAGACCAGGTGTCGTAATAGGTAGAAAAGGTGTTGAAGCTGATCGTCTTAGAAAAGGTATTGAGAAGCTTTCAAAACAACCTGTTAAATTAAACATTATTGAAATCAGAGAAGCTGAGCTAGACGCACAATTGTTAGCAAGAGGTATAGCAGATCAGTTAGAAAACAGAGTTGCATTTCGTAGAGCAATGAAAAGAGCTGTTTCTGCAGCGCTTAAAGCAGGTGCTGAAGGAGTCAGAGTTGAGTGTTCAGGTAGACTTGGTGGTGCTGAAATGGGGCGTAGAGAATGGTATAGAGAAGGAAGAGTACCATTACACACCCTAAGAGCCGATATAGATTTTGGAAGAGCAGCCGCGCATACTACAGTAGGAGCAATTGGGGTAAAAGTTTGGGTTTACAAAGGTGATGTTGTCGGCTCAAACAAGTTAAGACAAGAAAAAATTTCCGCTGAAGCCAATTTAGCTAGTGGTGGCCCAGCAGCTGGAAGAGTAAAATCAGTTAAATCAAGAGCTGAAGCTGCAGTGGGAGAGAAAAAAGAATCGAAGATTCTAGAAGCTGGCGGTGGTAAAAAATCTGGAGAAGATAAGACCTCAAATATAGTTGAAGCTGGAGGCGGTAAAAAAATTACAAAAGAAACTGCTCAAGCTGAATTTGAAGAAGAAAAATCTATCTTAGAAGAAGAGTAAATTATGTTGATGCCTAAAAAGACAAAATACAGAAAATCTCATAGAGGAAGAAGAAAAGGAAACTCTAAAGGTGGGAACACTGTAAATTTTGGTGACTATGGAATTCAAGCAGTTGAAACTTCCTATGTCACAGGAAGACAGATAGAAGCTGCAAGAATTACAATAACTAGAACCATGAAACGTGGTGGAAAAGTATGGATCAACATTTTTCCTCATAAACCTGTAACTCAAAAACCTGCTGAGGTAAGGATGGGCTCTGGTAAAGGAAACGTCGAATATTATGTAGCTGTAGTAAAACCTGGTCGCATAATTTTTGAGATTTCTGGTGTTTCAGAAGATGTTGCAAGAGAAGCCATGAGAAAAGCTGGTCATAAATTACCAATGAAAACTAAATTTGTAAAAAGGGATAACTTATGAGCGTGAATGATTTAAGAGAGCTTTCTGTCACTGAATTGAAAAATAAGATAGTTGATCTCAAAAAAGAACTTATGGATTCAAGGTTTGCTTTAGCTACAAGCCAATTAGAAGACACCTCTGTATTTAAAAAAATTAGAAAAGAGATCGCTCAAGCAAATACTGTTTTGACTGAAAAGCTTAGTGTTGAAAATGTTGAGGAAGGTTAGTAATGGTAGAAGAATCAAGATCTTTTAGAAAAACTAGAACCGGAATTGTCACTTCTGATTCAAGAGAAAAAACAGTTACTGTTTCAATTGAAATTCAATTCCCACATCCAAAATATAAAAAAATTGTAAAGAAGACTAGAAAATTACATGCACATGATGAAAATTTCGACGCAAAAATTGGTGATACAGTAAAAATTATGGAAACTAAGCCATATTCAAAAACAAAGCGTTGGAGAATTACTGAAATTGTAGAAAGAGCAAGATGATACAGAAAGAGTCAAGACTAAAAGTTGCTGATAATTCAGGTGCAAAAGAAGTACTTTGTATAAAGGTTAAAGGTAGTTCCAGAATTAGATATGCAGGCTTAGGTGATGTTTTTGTAGCCACTGTAAAAGACGCTATTCCTGGAGGTCAAATTAAAAAAGGAGATATTGTCAACGCGGTAGTTGTCCGAACAAAAAAAGAAACTAGAAGAAAAGATGGTACATATATTAGATTTGACGAAAACGCCTGTGTCATTATTAACGAGCAAGATCAACCTAGGGGTACAAGAATTTTTGGTCCAGTTGGTCGTGAACTTAGAGAAAAAAGATTTATGAGAATAGTTTCATTAGCGCCGGAGGTTTTGTAATGAAAATTCAAAAAGGAGACTTAGTTAAAGTCATATCTGGTAAAGATTCAGGAAAACAAGGAAAAGTCTTGCAAGCATTTCCAAAAAAAGGGACTGTTCTTGTTGAGGGTGTGAATATTACAAAGAAACATCAAAAACCACAAGGCCAAACAATGCAGGGCGGTGTAATCGACAAGAGTATGCCAATAGATGTCTCCAACGTTGCTTTAGTTGTCAAGAAAAAGTCAGGCAGAGTGAGTTATAAATTTGATAAAAATGGTAAGAAGTATCGAGTGCTAGCACAAACAGGTGATGAAGTATGATACCAAGATTAAAAGAGCAGTTTAATACTGAATTGAAAACTTCAGTTATGGAGCAACTTAGCCTTAATAATGTAAATGAGATACCAACACTTGATAAAATTATTATCAACATTGGTGATGGTAAAGCTGCTACAGATGGAAGAGCACTTGAGTCTATGATTGATGAGTTAACAGCTATATCAGGACAAAAACCAGTAATTAGGCGTGCAAAAAAATCAATTGCGGGATTTAAAATACGAGAAGGCATGCCAATTGGTGTAGCAGTAACCCTTCGTGGTGATCGTATGTGGGAATTTTATGACAGATTTGTTCAAGTAGTTGTTCCAAGAATCAGAGACTTTAGAGGTTTTAATAAAAAATCATTTGATGGAAACGGGAATTATACACTCGGACTTAATGAGCAATTAGTTTTTCCAGAAGTTGAATACGATAAAGTTCGTGATATAAGAGGTATGAATATTACTATTTGTACTTCTGCTAACGATAACAACCAAGGTTATGTATTATTACAATCGCTAGGATTTCCATTTAGGGAGAATTAATTATGGCAAAAACAAGCAAGATTGTTAAAAACAATCAAAGAAAAAGAACGATAGGTGTTTACTCCGATAGACGTCAAGAACTTCTTAAAATTATTAAGGACCCCAATACATCTTATGATGAAAAAAGAGAAGCCCAAAAAAAGATTGCTAAGATGCCAAGAGATGCTTCTCCAACAAGACATAGAAATAGGTGTGAAGTTACAGGAAGGCCTCGAGGTAATCTGAGAAAGTTTGGTATGTCCAGAAATACGTTTAGAGATTTAGCCCTTAAAGGAGAACTACCCGGAATAAAGAAAGCGTCTTGGTAAAATGAATTCAGATCCAATTTCAGATTTTTTAACTCGAATCAGAAATGCTTCAATGGTCAACAAACCATCAGTTATCGTTCCTCATTCAAAATTCAAGTTGGAACTGTCTAAACTTTTAAAAAATGAGGGCTATATAAGTGATGTAAAAGTAATAGAAGAGTCCTCAAAAAAAGAAATTCAAATTGATTTAAAATACTCAGAAGAAGGTGCACCTGTGCTTGCTGGTTTGAACAGATTAAGTAAGCCTGGTAGAAGACTATATGTTGGATCTGAATCACTTCCAAGAAATAACGGTGGTTTAGGTACAGTAATTATCTCAACATCTCGAGGATTGCTTCCTGATTCTGAAGCCAGAAAACGAAAACTCGGTGGAGAGCTTATTTGTGAGGTTTGGTCATGAGCAGAATAGGAAATAAGCCAGTTTTAATCCCTGAAAAAATAGAAATGAATTTAAATGGCAATTCAATTATTGTTAAAGGTCCCAAAGGAGAATTAACTACTGAAATTGTTGATGAGAGAATTAAATTTGAAATTAAAGAAAATGAATTATTATTCTCAAGAACTTCCGAAGCTCCAGAGGTTAGAAGCTTACATGGCTTGTACAGATCTTTAGTTGCTAACAATATTGAAGGAGTATTAGAAGGATATAGTAAAACACTTTTACTTCAAGGTGTTGGACACAGAGCCACTCTAAAGGGCAATGATATTGAAATTTTATGCGGCTTCTCTCATCCTGTACTGTTTAATCAAGTTGAGGGAATAAAATATGAAGTGCCTGATCAAAACACAATAATAGTTTCCGGAATTGACAAAGCGTTAGTAGGTCAAGTTGCTGCAAATATACGAGCAATTAAACCACCTGAACCATATAAAGGCAAAGGTATAAGATACAAAGATGAATATGTTAGAAGAAAAGCAGGTAAGGCTGCTGTAACAGCTGGAGCTTAATAACTATGAAAGTTAAAGATAAAAGAATACACAGAAAAATTAGAATAAGAAAAAAAATATCTGGCACATCCAAAGTACCTAGGCTTGCTGTTTTTAAAAGCAACAACAATATATATGTTCAAGCAATAGATGATCTTAATCAAGTAACTATTGCTTCCGCTAGCACATTGTCTAAAGAGGTAAAAACTAAAACACTATCCGTAGAGTCAGCAAAAGAAGTTGGTGAAGTGATGGGTGAAAAGTTAGCAGGATTAAAAATTAAATCCGCTGTTTTTGACAGAGGCGGCTATGTTTACCACGGAAGAATTAAATCTTTAGCTGATGGAATTAGAGAAAAAGGAATCAAATTTTAATGTCTGAATTAGAACTGCAAGAAAGTGTTATACATATTAACAGAGTTGCCAAGGTTGTTAAAGGTGGTAGAAATTTCGCATTTACAGCTCTAGTTGCTGTAGGTGATGGAAATGGAAATGCTGGGATTGGATATGGTAAAGGCTCTGAAGTCCCATTAGCTATTCAAAAAGCCATCGAAGATGCAAAAAAGAATATCTCAGAAATACCTATGGCAGGTTCAACAATAGTACACTCAATCGTTGGAAAACACGGCTCTTCAAGGGTTCTTTTAAAACCTGCTGCACCAGGTACAGGAGTTATTGCCGGAGGTGCTGCTCGTCAAGTTCTTGAAGTTGCTGGAGTAAAAGACATATTAGCAAAATCGCTCGGATCTCCAACTCATTTAAATGTGGCCAAAGCAACAATCAATGGCCTCCTCAATCAAAGAACGCCTGACAGTGTTGCTAGTTTACGGGGCAAGAAGTCTTCTGAGGTAGCTCCTCCAGGTTTAGTTGAGGCCTATGAGAAAACAAAAGCTGAAAAAAAAGTAAAGGTTCCTGATGAAAGTTAAAATAACCTTAAAGAGAAGCTTGATAGGCGAGAAACCCAAAGCAAGAGAAACTGTCAGAAGTTTAGGATTAAAAAAGATAAATTCTTTTACTGAAAGAGAAGTGAACCCTATGATTCAAGGTATGCTTAACAAAATTGAACACCTTGTTGAAATTGAGGAAATTTAATGAAAAAGTTACGTTTTCATCATTTAAAACCAACACCTGGATCTACAAAACAGAAATTAAGAAAAGGTCGAGGTGAAGCTGGAAAGCGAGGAAAGACCGCAGGTAGAGGAACTAAAGGTACAGGTGCTAGGAAAACCGTTCCTGCATATTTTGAAGGAGGTCAAATTCCTTTATATAGGAGGATTCCTAAATTAAGAGGTTTAAACAATCCACCTAAAATGTCTTATGTTGTTGTAAATGTAAGTGATCTCGAAGAAAAAGCTGCTGAAGGTGAAGTTAATCCTGATGTTCTTAGGGAACTTGGCTTAACTAGAAAAAAAGGTCTTGTTAAAGTTTTAGGTGATGGTGAAGTTACAAAAAAAATTGACCTTAAGATTCACGCGATTAGTGAAGTAGCTAAAAGTAAAATTGAAAGTGCTGGCGGGTCTGTCGAGATAATTAATGAGTAATTATGCAACTCTCAATATTTAGATATATATTTAAAATTCCAGACCTTAGAAAAAGAATATTTTTTACTCTTTTTATGTTTGCTGTTTACAGGCTCGGTGCAGCAGTGCCAGTACCAGGAGTAGATTTAGAGGCTGTTCAACGTCTAACTGACTCAGGATCACAAGCTGGAATTTATGGTTTATTAAATTTATTTTCCGGAGGTGCTTTAGAGACTTTTTCTGTTTTTGCTTTAGGAATTATGCCATACATTACAGCTAGTATCATTCTTCAGCTATTAACAGTTGTGATACCAAGATTACAAAAACTACAAGAAGAAGGAGAGTCTGGTAGAAAAGTAATCACTCAATGGACAAGGTACATAACAGTAGTTTTAGCTCTATTGCAATCAACTGCCTTAACTTATTTATTTTCTAGAGGTAGTCTCACAGGTGGTATTTCACTTATTCCAAATTACACACCATCTAGAGTTGGATTGATAGTTTTAACAATGACTGCAGGTACTGCCTTTATTATGTGGATTGGTGAGTTGATTTCACAAAGAGGTGTTGGAAATGGAATGTCATTAATTATTTTTGCTAGCATTGTAAGCCAGCTTCCTGCACAATTTGGAGGTGCATATCAGGTAACTGCTGGACAAGGAAGAATTGGACAATTTACATTTTTAATGCTCATGTTCTTTTTAATGATTGTTGGAATAATTTATGTTGAGCAAGGTCAAAGAAGAATCCCTATACAATTTGCAAAAAGAGTAAGAGGCAGAAAAGTTATGGGTGGTCAAAGCACATATATCCCTCTTAAGGTCAACAGTGCTGGAGTTATCCCAGTTATTTTTGCGACAAGTATTTTGTTTTTTCCTGCATTAGTAGCTACTTCATTACCACAAGATAATTCTGTTACTGCAGCAATTAGAAATTGGATAGACGTTAACTTGGCAAATTCCCAGGGTACAACATGGTTTTATATTTTCTTTTTAGGGATATTGATAATATTTTTTACTTATTTTTATACAACTATACAATTTGATCCAGTACGTCAATCAGACATGATCCGAAGGCAAGGTGGCTTCGTTCCAGGAGTAAGGCCGGGTATATCAACAACAAATTATTTGTCACATATAATAAACAGAATTACCTTACCAGGCTCTATATTTTTAGCATCCGTCGCAGTATTGCCATCGATAGCTTCTGCGATTTGGGATATACCTTTAGGTTTTAGCGGAATTTCAATCTTAATAACTGTCGGTGTTGCTCTTGAAACTATGAAGCAAATTGAAAGTCAGTTAAGCATGAGAAATTATGAAGGATTCATTGATTGAGTGAATTAAATATATTTCTTGGACCGCCAGGTGCAGGAAAAGGAACTCAAGCTCTGAAAATTGCGTCTGAATTTGACCTAGCCCATATCTCAACGGGTGATATGTTGAGAGAACATGTAAGCAGTGGAACTGAACTAGGTAAAATAGCTAAAAGTCTTCTTGATGAAGGAAATTTAGTCCCTGACAAATTAGTTATAGAAATGCTTCTAGAGAGACTGAATAATGAAGACTGTAAGAATGGTGCAATCCTTGATGGCTTCCCCAGAACCTTACCCCAAGCTAAAAGCTTAGAGAGTTTAGATAAAGAATTTCCTGTTGCGAAAGTTTTTGTATTTGAAGTAAACGAAGATGAATTAATAAAAAGAATTTTACTAAGAGGGGAAATGACTGGCAGATCCGATGATACTGAAGATTCAATTAAGGTCAGGTTTGAAGTTTACAAAAAAGATACGCAGCCTTTAGTTGATTTTTATAATGAAAAAAACTTGGTAAATGTTATAGATGCTATTGGGGAAGTAGAGGATATTTACAACTCAATTTCTAGACACTTTAAATAATGATTACATATAAAACACCCGAAGATTTTAAAAAGATGGAAGCTGCAGGAAAAGTTGTATCAAATATACACTATGAAATTTATGATAAAACAAAAGCAGGAATGACGCTTATTGATTTAGATGATATTGCCAAAAATATAATTGAGAAGTCAAATGTAAAAGCTAGTTTTTTAGGATATCACGATTATCCAGCTCATATATGTGCTTCACCAAATGATGTAATTGTTCATGGAATACCCAATGATTATATTGTAAATGAAGGAGATATAATTTCTATTGATGTTGGCGTTATTTTTGAAGGATATCATGCTGATGCAGCTTTTAGTTTTGGTGTTGGTGAAATTACAGAAGAAGAAAAAAATCTATTATCAAAAACTAAACATGCACTTCATGAAGGTATAAAACTTGTAAAGGATGGTCAAAAACTCGGAACTATTGGTCATAAGATTGACAAAATAGCTAAGAAAAACAATTTTGGCAATGTTAGGAACTATGTTGGTCATGGAATAGGTCAAGAAATGCACGAAGAACCCCAAGTACCCCATTATGGTAAGAAGAATCAAGGTTTTGAATTAAAAACAGGCATGGCAATATGTATTGAGCCAATGTTTAATCTTGGTACAGAAGAGAATTTTATTGATGTAGATGGCTGGACAATTAGAACATTAGATGGAAAAAAGTCTGCACATTGGGAACATACTATAGGAATTACCGAGGAAGGAACACGTGTTTTTACTGAAAACTTATTTTAATTTTGTGTTTGTAATAGTTTCAAATCGCACTAATCTAGTAAATCGGTCACATAATCAAGGCTAATTTTGGTAGAAAAAGAAAAAAACATAATAAAAGTCCAAGGGACAGTTATGGAAACACTGCCAAATGCCTCTTTTAAGGTTCAGCTTGAAAGTGGAGCTGAAATATTAGCTCATGTGTCTGGAAAAATGAGAATGAGGTACATTAGAATCCTTCCGGGTGATGTTGTTGAAATGGAAGTTTCACCATATGATCCAACAAGAGGTAGGATTATTTGGAGACATAAATGAAAGTTAAAGCAAGTATTAAAAAGCGTGGTCCAAATGACCAAATTGTAAGAAGAAAAGGAAAGCTTTACGTAATTAATAAAAGAAATCCTAGACACAAACAAAGGCAAGGTTAATTTATAATGGCACGTATTTCAGGTATTGATATCCCAAGGGATAAGAGAGTTATAGCGTCTTTGAGATACATCCATGGAATCGGAGCCAAAAGAGCTGAAGATATTTGTGTCGATTTAAAAATTGACCCCAGCACAAGAGTAAGTAATTTAACAAACGATGAAGTTGCTCAAATTAGAAAATACATCGAAGCTAATTTTAGAGTTGAAGGAGATCTTAGACGAGATGTGTCCCAAAATATTCGTAGAAAAACAGAAATTGGAACATATCAAGGATTAAGGCACAGAATGGGATTACCAGTCAGAGGACAGAGAACTCACACTAATGCTAGAACACGAAAAGGCCCAAGATTTGCAATTGCCGGAAAAAAGAAAGCGACTAAATAATTATGGCAGATCAAAAAACTAAAAAGAAGAACAAGAAAAACGTTCCTTCAGGAGTAGCTCATATTAAAGCTAGTTTCAACAACACAATAATTAATATTTCTGACCCAGCCGGACAAACAATAGCTTGGACGTCCGGTGGTTCAGTAGGATTTAAAGGTTCAAGAAAATCTACACCCTATGCTGCTCAAGTCGCTGCAGAAGAGGCAGTTCGAAGAGCTACAGAGCACGGTGTGCATAAGCTAGACATTATCATTAGCGGAACTGGTGCTGGTAGAGAAACAGCTGTTAGAACTCTACAAAATATGGGAATGGATGTAGGGACTATTAAAGATATTACACCAACACCTCACAATGGGTGCAGACCCAAGAAAAGAAGAAGGGGATAATGGCTAGATATACAGGACCTCGAGTTAGAGTATCAAGAAGAATAGGCTTTAATGTATTTGAAAATAGGAAGGGCGACAAAGCACTTCAAGATAGACCATATCCTCCTGGAGAAAATGGAAGAAAGCGTGCAAGAGAAACTGATTACGGAACCCAATTAAAAGAAAAGCAAAAAGTTAGATATATGTATGGTGTCCTAGAAAAGCAATTTAGAAATTACTATAAAGAAGCTTCAAGAATGAATGGCATAACTGGTGAGAACCTTTTAATTTTACTTGAATCAAGACTTGATAATGTAATTTATAGAGCTGGTTTTGCATCAACTAGACCTCAAGCAAGACAGCTTGTATCGCACAGACATTTCAAATTAAATGGAAAATTCGTAGACGTTCCATCGCATCAAGTTAAAGCTGGAGATGTAATTGAGATAAAAGACTCAAGCCAAGATTTAATTGTTATTCAACACACCATTGATACTGGTCAAGACTACGTTATACCTTCTTGGTTGGATGTTGATAGTAAAAAGAAAATTGTAAAGATTGCTGCATCTCCCACAAGGAATGATGCAAGTTCACAAATTGAAGAACAATTAATAGTAGAGCTTTATTCAAAATAAAATTTGAGAGGAGAAAATAATATGTTGATGCTACAAAGACCTGAAATTACTCAAGAAGACCTTGGTAATAACAGAACAAAATTTGTTATCGAACCGCTTGAGCCAGGTTTTGGATTAACACTTGGTAACACAATGAGGAGAGCACTTTTATCAAGAGTTCCTGGAGTTGCTGTAACTGGAATAAAAATTGACGGTGTGAATCATGAATTTACATCTATACCCGGTGTAGTAGAAGATGTTTTAGATCTTCTTTTAAATTTAAAACGATTAGTCTTGAAAGTCGAAGATCAAGAAAATCACACATTAACAGTCAAAGCTAAGGGTCCTGGTGATGTCCTAGCTGCACAAATTCAATGTCCAGCAGGAGTTGAAGTTGTCAATACTGACTTAAAAGTTTGTACGCTTTCAGATGGAGCCACATTAGACATGGAAGTATCAATCGCTCATGGAGTCGGATATCGACTTGCAGATAAAAATAAGACTAGTGACTCTAGCTTTATTCCTATCGACTCGATTTTTTCTCCAATTGTAAGCGTAAGTTACGGAGTTTCCCCTACTCAAGTTGGACAAGTTACTGACTATGATAAATTAACTTTAGATGTTGAAACTGATGGTTCAATTGAGCCTAGTGAAGCAATATCTTCAGTTGGCAAAACTTTGGGTGAATTATGGAAGCTTTTTGCTGATATAGATGAAGGTGTTGGACTCGAGCTTGGTGAGCTTACAATTTCTGAAGGCAGTTCCCCAGATCTCTCATTATCTGTTGATGCTTTAGATTTATCTGAAAGACCAAGAAATTGCCTTGGAAGAGAAAATATCACTACTGTAGGACAAATTCTTGAATATACAGAAGATGATTTGTTGAACTTAACTAACTTTGGTCAAAAAAGCTTAGATGAGCTTGTAGCAAAGCTAGATGAATTAGGTTTAAGTTTACCAACAAGTTCCGACCTAGACTCTGGAGATATGGCTGATGCCTAAACCAACTAAAGGTAAAAGACTTGGGGGCTCATCTTCCCATGAAGATCAAATTATAAGTAATTTGATAAGTGCTTTGATTCAACATGAAAAAATTGAGACAACAGTTACTAAAGCAAAGACAGTGAAGCCTTACGCTGAAAAAGTAATTACCAAAGCCAAAAAAGGATCTTTACATGACAGGAGACAAGTTTTGAAAATGATTCAAGACAAATCTGTAGTAGCAAAACTATTTGAAGAAATTGGTCCCAAGTATGAAGACCGTGATGGTGGTTATACAAGAATTACAAGAACAAGACATAGACAGGGTGATGGAACAGAATTAGCTATTTTAGAGCTAGTTTAAAGAGTGAACTCACTTAAAAATATTTGGTCACAATTTAAAAAATTTATAAGATTCGATCAGTCAACTTTCATTGAAATCAGTAATGACAGGTATGAATCTGGCAATGCCCTAATAGTAGTATTGCTGAGCTTGCTGTCTATTTACATACCTTTGGTCATTAATGCTTCAGTAGTCAATATTGCAGATATAATTTTTTATGGAGTTGTTGATGGAATTTTTGCATGGCTTTTTGCAAATCTTGCAATTTGGTTTTTATTGTCAAGAGCATTTAATCAACAAATCGAAATCCCTTCTCTTTTAGTTTTTACAGGCTACACGCATGGTCTTGTAGGATTCATTGGTGTAGTTGTTTTAATAAATTCTTTGATCACTATTCCAGCCATTTTTTTGCAAATTACAACTATATCAATATTTGCTTGGATGTATTTTGTATTATCAAAATCTCTACGTTCAGCTTTTTTATTTGAGGATAGGGTGGCAAGTATAACAACAGTAACTTTTTTACTTGTCTTAACGCTATTTTCAGACCCTATCCGTATTTTTGTTTAAATGCAAAATTACAAAGTAAGTATTGCATATGATGGATCAAGTTTTTACGGATTTCAAAAACAAAGAAGTAGACCAACTGTACAAGGCAAAATTGAAGAAGTTCTTGATTTACTGATTAAAGATTACGAATTAAATTATTCTGGTAGAACTGATGCTGGAGTACATGCAAAAGAACAAGTATTAAATATTCTTACGGATATTAAAATTACTGAAAAATTAATCTCTTCAATTGATAAATTACTTGGAAACTCTATTTCAGTAAATTCATTTAATGAAATTAGTAATGATTTTCATGCTAGGTACAGTGCAAAAGAACGAACTTATGTTTACTCTACAATGGATAATCAAAAAAAATTACCATATTTACTTAATAGTACTCACCAACATAATTCATCACTCGATTTGGAAAAGTTGAATGTAATATCTCAATTATTTTTGGGAAAGAATGACTTTTCATCATTTGCTAAACTTGAAAAAAATAAAAATCCTGAAAGAGAAATTTTTAAAAGTGTATGGAAAAAAAACTCTAATATTTTTACATATACAATTACTGGAAATTCATTCCTTAGAAATATGGTGAGAAATTTAGTCGGCGTACAACTGGCTTTTAATGATAATAAATTAACATTAAAAGAAATAAAATCACAATTAGATAAACCTGATGGAAATCGTTTAAATTATATAGCTCCTGCTAACGGTTTAACTCTTTGGAAAGTTAAATACTAGTTTTCATAAATATATATGCACTTTATACTAGTAATTCGTTACAATTCTAAAGATTGATAAATGAATACAAAAACAACATTTGAAGGAATAGAATCCTCAGAACGCAACTGGCACTTAGTTGATGCAAGTGGTCTACCTATTGGAAGACTAGCCAGTGAAATTGCACAGATTTTGAGAGGAAAACATAAACCTCAATACGCACCTCATTTAGATGTAGGAGATCACGTGGTTGTAATAAACGCTTCAAAAATATCTATTACTTCAAAAAAGTCTGAACAAAAAATGTACCATTCACATTCCGGGTTTCCTGGAGGTATAAAATCGGAAAGTTTTAATTCTCTAAGGCAGAGAAAGCCAGAAAAAATAATTGAACGCGCTGTATGGGGTATGTTGCCAAAAAATAGATTAGGAAGATCTATATTAAAAAAACTTCACATATACGCAGATTCAAACCACCCTCATCAAAGTCAAGATCCAAAAGAGCTAAGTTTTAACATAAAGAAAGTAGAAGAAAATGGCTAACTCATTTTATGGAACTGGAAGAAGAAAAACCTCTGTAGCAAGAGTTACTTTAACTGAAGGTACAGGAAAATTTACATTCAACGGAAAAGATGTAGAACAATATTTTCCAAGTCCATCTATGAAAATGACAATTGAGAAACCTTTTAAAGTTGTAAACATGGATTCTAAATATGATGTTGTCGCCAATGTAAGTGGTAGTGGATTATCAGCTCAGGCAGACGCAGTTTCACTTGGAATATCACGTGCATTATTAGAAGTTGATCCTGACTTAAGACCTAAATTAAAAAAAGCCGGGTTGCTTACTCGAGACGCGAGAAAAGTTGAGCGTAAAAAATATGGTCTCAAGAAAGCAAGAAGAGCCGAGCAATTTACTAAGAGATAGTCAAAAAATTGAAGCAATATTTCGGTACTGATGGAATCCGAGGTATTCCAAACGAAACTCTAAATAAAGATTTAGTTTCAAAAATATTTTCTTCTGTAGAGTTACTTTTATCACCAAAATCCGTGGCAGTAATTTTAGATACAAGAAGTTCATCGTTAGAACTTCTAGATTGGATATGTGCTGGCTTAAGTGAAAATGTCGAGGTTATTAATTATGGAGTGCTTCCTTCTGGTTCAATGCCTGTTCTTTTAAAAGAATTCAATCATGATCTTGGTGTAATTATTTCAGCATCTCATAACCCAAGTGAATATAACGGTATTAAATTAATTGATCATAATGGTTCAAAACTATCTGACAATCTTGAGATAGATATAGAAAAAGCTCTGTCTGATATTAATTTACCTAAAGAGTTTACAACTTCCAAAGAATCTCAAAATGGATATCAAGCCTACCTTGAGTTTTTAAATAATTTAATTAATTTTGATCTAGCTAAATTTAATGTATTGTTTGATACAGCTAATGGGTCTTCATATAAAATAATCGAAGATTTGTTTAAGTCAAAAAAAGCCAAATTTAGAATAATTTCAAATAATCCAGATGGAGAAAATATAAATTTAAATTGTGGAGCAACTCACCTTGATAACTTAAAACAAAATAGTGGAAAAAACGAAATTGGTGCAGCGTTTGATGGTGATGCAGATCGACTCATTTTGCTAGATGAGGAAGGAAATATTTGTAATGGTGATGTGATTATATTATTAATTGCAAAGTATCTTGAGGCAATTAATCAGTTAAACAATAAAGTGGTCGTCTCAACAGTTATGGCAAATTACGGCTTTAAAAATTCAATGGATAAAAACAATTTTAAGAATATTGAAACTAAAGTAGGCGACAAATATGTTGCAGAAGCGATGGATGAAAACAATGCCTCAATAGGTGGGGAGCAATCTGGTCATATAATTATTTCTGAAGCATTACCAGTAGGTGATGGCCTTGTAACTTTCATATACTGCTTAAAAGCACTTGCATTTTTTGACACTACATTATCAAAATTTAAATCTGAAAATATTGAGGAATATCCGCAAAAATTAGTCAATCTTGAATTGAGTACTATGCCTGAGGAAAACCAAATTAAAGAATTGAATAACATAGCAAAAAAATTGTCTGATAAATACGATTTAGATGGAAGGTACTTGATTAGAAATTCAGGAACTGAGCCATTACTTAGAGTGCTAATTGAAGCTAAAGATAGTAATTCTGTAAATGAATTTAGTGATGAATTAATAAACAATATTAAAAACTATCTTTTTACTTAATTTTTTTACTTATAATATAAACAACGAGCAAATTAGCGCCAGGCCTTGAAAAAGGTGACGAGGTAGTATGTTATCGAAAAATTCGGCGGATGCATACTCGGCTCTACGGTCGTAATAAATTGTTTAAAAACAGCAAGAAATTGTTGAACAGAGTCAATTTAACGTAGTCTTAATTTCAACTTGCTCGTTGGAATGGAGAAAGTATGTGTGGAATAATCGGGTATTCAGGCCCAAAAGAACCCTTACCAATTCTAATTAGTGGATTATCAAGATTAGAGTACCGCGGATATGATTCTGCGGGAGTGGCTTTAATTGATGGAGATAACCTATCAATAGAAAAAAAAGAAGGAAAACTCAGTGTGCTTAAGGAGCATTTAGAAGGAACTTCAATAAAAGGAAACATTGGAATTGGTCATACAAGATGGGCAACACATGGAGTTCCGAGCGATGTTAATGCTCATCCTCATGCGGATAATGCTAATGAATTCGCCATCATTCACAATGGAATTATTGAGAACTACGCTGAGTTAAAAGATGATTTAATTCAAGACGATTATAGCTTTATTTCGGAAACCGACACAGAGGTTGTTGCTGTTGAGTTGAGTAGAAAATGGAATGGTGAGTTGTTAGATACTGTTTTAGATGTAGCTAAATCACTTGATGGTACCTATGCTCTTGTTGTAACTTCAACAAAACAGCCAGGCACAATTGTAGCTGGAAGAATGATGAGTCCATTAGTTCTAGGTGTTAGTGAGGGGGAGGTCTTTTTAGCATCTGACTCTGCAGCAATTTTAGAATATACAAACAAAATGATATTCCTAGAGAATGGTGACTTTGTAGAAATTAATGATGGAAATTTTACTTTGTACGATATAGAAAAAAATGTAATAACAAGAGATATTCAAGTTATAGACTGGGAGGTCTCTGAAGCAGAAAAAGCTGGTCATGACCATTTCATGTATAAAGAAATACTTGAACAAGCAGAAGTAATTGAGAGAACAATTGCAGGAAGAATTGAAAAAAACTCAACAGAAATACCAATACTTTTAGATAAAGCAAAAAAGTTTGAAAAGATATGGATTGTTGCTTGCGGTACTGCTTATCATGCTGGTTTATTTGGTAAAGATTTATTTGAAAAAGTTCTTGGAGTTCCTGTAAGTGTTGAACTTGCTTCTGAGTTTAGATATCGAGAGCCAATCATAGGCAAAAATGATCTTGCTATTGTTATATCTCAGTCTGGTGAAACTATGGATACAATCGCAGCAACAGAATTACTAAAAGATAATGGATCTCACGTATTAGCTTTAGTAAATGTTGTTGGGAGCTCACTTGCAAGAATGGCAGATAGTGTATTTTATCTTCACGTTGGTCCAGAAATTGGTGTGGCATCGACAAAAGCATACTTGGGAATGTTAGTTGGACAACTTTTGCTAGCAAAACATTGGGATTCAAATAATAAATTAGATACTTCACTTGAAGAGATTAAGGCGCTTCCTTCTTTAATCGAAGAAGCATTAAAGTGTGAAGATCAAGTAAAAGAGATATCAAAACTAATTTATAAGAAGAAAGATATTTATTTTATAGGTAGAGGCTTAGATTATGCTTTGGCTGCTGAAGGGGCATTAAAATTGAAAGAGATATCTTATCTTCATGCTGAAGCTCTTGCAGCAGGAGAACTTAAGCATGGAACACTTGCACTTATTGAAGAAGGCACTCCAGTGATAGTCACCGCTAGTCAAAGACATTTATTAGATAAAACAACTAGCAATGTACAAGAGGTAATTGCTAGAGGAGCGTATGTTATAGCAGTTGGAGATGTTTCATCTAAGAAATTAAAAGACATATCAAATAATTACATTGCACTTCCTGAAACAAGTGAAATGCTGTCGACTATTATATCGATTATCCCTCTACAGTTTATTGCTTATCATGTAGCTAATTTAAATGGGGAGTCAATTGACCAGCCAAGAAATTTAGCTAAATCTGTAACTGTTGAATAAATAAAGGAGCTTGCTTGTCATGGATAAAAAAATTAAAAATACCGGAAGCATGATTGGTGTTGGTACAGCTATAGGAGCAGCAGTTTTTGCTGTTACAAACGAACCTACCTGGTTAGCTGTAGGCGTTGCTTTAGGAGCAGCACTCAGTTGGAGAAAACCACAAAATAAAAATGAATAATGAATCAAAGAATTCTAATAATGCTGGAAATTTGATTGGTATTTCCATAGCAATGGGAGTTGCAGTTTTTGGATGGCTTTTTGTAAATTTATCTCCTTGGATAGCAGCAGGTTTTGCAATTAGTGCAGTGCTTACATACAAAATACCAAAAGGATTTAGATCTTAAAAAATTAACTTTTATAATTTGCAATTCTATTAGACATTAGAATGAAACAGATGGACAGAGGATACATTTTCGTAAATAAATCTCACTTAGTCAGCAATTTGAATTACTTAAGTGACCTTACAAAAAAAGAGTTGTGTCTGGTTGTGAAAGCAAATGCCTATGGACATGGTATTCAATGGACTGTAAAAACAGCTGAGGAGGCTGGAATTAGTTGGTTTGCTGTAGCATCTGTAAATGAAGCAATTCAAGTTAGGAATATTTCAAAAGGTGCCAGGATACTTTTATTAGCAGAACCTTCAAAATCTCAAATAAAAAATGTTTTTAAAAACGAAATAGATTTGACCGTTTACAATGAAGAATTTATTGATGAATTAATTAATGTCGAAGGAAACCTCAATGTGCACTTAAAAGTTGACACTGGCATGCATCGCATAGGTTGTGAACCAGAAAATTTTGATAAATTAATGGAAAAAATCCAAACATCATCATTAAATTTAGTTGGAATTTGCACACATTTTCCAACTGCTGATACTGATGAACAATACACACAAAGTGCTTTAAATTTGTTTAAAGCATTAATTAGTGGGCACGATACTGATGGCTTATTATTACATGTAGACAATTCAGCCTCTAGTTTTTACAATTCTGATGATTCATTCAACATGACAAGAATTGGTTTAGCAGCATATGGTACACAAATTTCAATAAAAAATTATGATCACAATTTGATGCCAACAATGGAAATTAAAACAAGAATCTCCAACTTACAAAAAAGAAATAAAGGTGATGCTGTTTCCTATGGAAAATCTTTTGAGCTAGAAAGAGATTCGACAATTGCAACAGCTCCAATTGGTTATGGTGATGGATACCCTTGGAACTCCTTTCCTGATGGTCATGTTTTAGTAAATAACAAAATTTGTAAATTGATAGGCAGGGTAACCATGGACCAAATTTTAATTGATGTAACTGATATAGAGGTCAAAGTTGATGATGAAGTAACTGTCCTAGGTAAATCTGAAAATGGACAGCATGAAATAACAGTTACTGACATTGCACAATGGAATAAAACTATTGAATGGGAAATATTAACTAATATGTCAAGAAGGCTTGAGAGAATAGAAATTGAGTAATTTAGTAAAAGAAGAAGACTTGGATCTTTTTTTGGATGACTATTTTAAAACTTTACACTTACCCAAAACAATTGGTTTATCAGGGCCTTTAGGTGCTGGAAAGACAACGATTGCAAAAAAAGTAATAGAATATTTTGGATGTGAGGAAGTTGTAACATCGCCGACATTTAATATTGTTAAAAATTATAAAGTCAAAGAAATTGACATTTATCATGTTGATTTATACAGACTTTCAAGTTGGGCTGAGTTCATTGATTTAGATCTTCCTTTAAACAGTGAGAACTGTTTAGTTATTATTGAGTGGATTAATTTGATTCCAGAGAAAAATAATCTAAATATGGATATATTTGAAATTGAGATTATAGACGAACAAACAAGAAAGATAACAATTAATGTATAGCCTATCAATATCTACCTCCGGAAAATATATTTCTGTAGCTTTATTTAGTGATAAATTAATCTCAAGCAGTTCTGTTTTAGCTGAGAATGGAAATACGAATTTACTAATGAATTCAATTGATGAATTAACCTTAAAATCAAATATAAAGAAGTCAGATATTAATGTAATTTATCTTGATACAGGTCCAGGTTTTTATACAAGTTTAAGAATTGGACTAGCTGTTTCGCAAGGAATATGTGCAACTCTAGGGATACCACTTATATCAGTGAATGGTCTAGATGCTTTGGCTTTTGCTGCTCATACAGGTCATAGAAGAATTTGTTCAATTATTGACATTAAAAGAGATGAATTTGCATTTTGTACATACAAACCTGTACCGGGTGGAGTAGTCAGAGAAAGTGAACCGGAAGTCTTAAACGAAAATACATTAAAACAAAAACTGAACGAGGATAATGAAAAGAAGTTAATAGTTGGCGATTGGAATGAACTTAATGAAAAAATTATTGGAGACTCAAGCTATCTAAAGTTTGGTTCTCCAGAATACGTCTCGGCAGAACACATTTATAACGTCGGTAAAGAAATATATAAAAATAGTGATTTTCCAAATTTTAATGAAGTAAGAATTTCATACATGAGAGAACCTGATATTTCTTTCTCAAATAAGAGCTTAGAAAGTGAGATTAATTTTCATGATTAAGAAAATAAGCTATTGCAATACGAATATGGCTCAACAGTTGGCAGACCTAGAAAAAGAAATATTTGGTACTGCATGGGATAAAGAGCTAATAAAGCAAAAAATAAACAATGATGAGTTCCTCTATTGGGTTTATGAAATTAATAGCGAAATAGTTGGTTATTTGGCTATCCAAAAAAATTTTAAAGAATTACATATTTTGGGTATAGGCGTAAAAGAAATATTTAGAAATCAGTCCATTGCTAAGAAATTAACAATCGAATTGATCGATTATTTTGAAGAATCTAAATATGAACAAATATTACTTGAAGTAAGAGTTTCGAACTCTGTTGCTATAAATATGTATGAATCTTTTGGATTCAAACATTATGGAGTTAGAGAAAAATATTATAAAAATGAGGATGCTAATTTATTTCGATTGGAGAAAACCTATGTCTAAAGATAAAGTTATTTTAGGTTTTGAAACGTCTTGTGATGAAACAGCAATTGCAATAATGAGAGGCGAAGAGTTATTGGTAAATACAATTTCTTCGCAGGTTGATATACACGAAAAATTTGGTGGAGTGGTACCCGAGGTAGCATCAAGAGCGCATGCTGAAATGATTAGAAATATTTTTCATTCATCCTTAAATAGTGCAAATTTACAAATTTCTGATATTGATTCAGTTGCTACAACTGATGGACCTGGTTTGGTTGGAAGTTTGGTTGTCGGATATAATTTTGCAAAATCAATAGCTTGGTCTATTGATAAACCTCTATACACGGTTGATCACATGGTAGGACATTTAGCAGCTCCATTAATTGAAAACCCAAATATGGAACCTCCATTTTTAACTTTATTAGTATCTGGTGGCCATACACAAATTGTTCTTGTTGAAAAGTGGGGAGATTACAAATTAATGGGAACAACTATTGATGATGCTGCTGGTGAAGCTTTTGACAAGCTTTCTAGGTTCTGTGGTTTTGGCTTTCCAGGCGGTCCAGCAATTCAACGAATTGCAGAAAGTGGAAATCCGTCAAAAATTAATTTACCTAGACCAAAAACTAAGCATGAATATAACTATTCATTTTCAGGTTTAAAAACTGCTGCTACAAATTTTCTAAAAAACATAGACCCAGATGACAAAATTACTAGAGCAGATTTCGCAGCTTCTTATCAAGAGGCAATTGTCGACTCTCTTATGATAAATTTCACAAAAGCTGTAAAAGAAACTGGTGTAAAAAATATATCAGGTGGAGGCGGAGTTATGGCAAATTCAAGACTAAGAGAAAAAATGAATATATTAGCAAAGGATAATAATCTAGAAATATTTTTACCTTCACCAAGGCTTTCTACTGATAATGCAGCGATGATATGTGTTGCTGCTCAAAATGACTTAATTACCAATGATTTAAAAGAAAACGATGTTAGATTAAGTTCAATAATTAAATAATTTAAAGAATTTATTTACATATATAAACAAGACTATATTAAATTCACAATGTAGATATTTATTTAGGAGGTAAATATATATGAATCTTCAACCACTAGGAGACAGGGTTATAGTAAAACCTTTGTCAGAAGAAGATAGTAAAACCCCATCAGGGATTTATATTCCTGACACTGCTAAGGAAAAACCTCAAGAAGGTGAAGTTGTAGCAGTTGGCCCGGGGGAGCCGAATGAATCAGGCAAAATGGTAAAACCAGATGTTGATAAAGGCGACAAAGTAGTCTATTCAAAATATGGCGGCACAGAAATTAAAATTGAAGGTACAGAATATCTTATTCTTTCAAGTAGAGATATTCTTGCAAAAGTAAGTAAGTAAGAGGAGAAGTTAATGGCTAAAAAGACATTAGTTTTTAATGAAGTAGCAAGAAAAGGACTTGAGGCTGGCGTAAACAAGCTTGCAGATGTAGTAAAAGTTACATTAGGCCCTAAGGGAAGAAATGTTGTCCTTGAAAAAAAATGGGGTGCACCAACAATTACAAATGATGGTGTGACTATTGCAAAGGAAGTAGATTTAGAAGATCCATATGAAAATATGGGTGCACAACTCGCAAAAGAAGTTGCCTCAAAAACAAATGATGTTGCTGGTGACGGAACTACTACTGCTACAGTTTTAGCACAAGCAATGGTCAACGAAGGTATGAAAGCTGTTGCTACAGGTGTTAATCCAATGGAAGTTAAAAGAGGAATGCTTGAAGCATCAAAATCTGTAACAGACTTTATTGCAGGATTTTCAAAATCAATTGGTGGCAAAGATGAGATTGCTCAAGTAGCTTCTATATCTGCAGCTGACACAGAAATTGGTGAAACGATTGCAGGAGCAATGGACAAAGTTGGAAAAGATGGAGTCATAACTGTAGAAGAGGGACAGACCTTTGGAATGGAACTTGAGTTCACAGATGGTATGCAATTTGATAAGGGATTTATATCTCCTTATTTTGTAACTGATGCTGACAGACAGGAAGCAGTTTTAGAGAATCCATATATTCTTATTGTCAATTCAAAAATTACTGCAGTCAATGATTTATTACCATTACTCGAAAAAGTAATGAATTCAGGTAAACCATTATTGATTTTGGCTGAAGATGTAGAAGGTGAAGCATTAGCAACTTTAGTTGTTAACAACCTAAGGGGGACATTTAAATCAGTAGCTGTAAAAGCTCCAGGATTTGGTGAAAGAAGAAAAGCAATGCTTCAAGACATTGCAATCCTTACAGGTGGCGAAGTTATTTCTGAAGAGCTTGGCTTAAAGACTGAAAACACAACTGTTGATATGCTTGGTGAGGCAGCAAGAGTAGTAGTAAAAAAAGATGCTACAACAATTGTTGATGGAAAAGGCAAAAAGGCTGATGTAGAAGCCAGAGTAAAACAGATCCAAGCTGAAATCGATGAATCTGATTCAGATTGGGACAAAGAAAAACTTCAGGAAAGACTTGCAAAACTCTCTGGTGGAGTTGCCGTTGTAAAAGTAGGCGCAGCAACTGAAGTTGAGCTAAAAGAAAAGAAAATGAGAATTGAAGATGCCTTAGCTGCTACAAGAGCTGCTGTTGAAGAGGGAATTGTAGCTGGTGGTGGTGTCACTCTTATTAGAGCACAAGACTCTATTGATAAAATTTCAGGTGGTTCTGAGGGAGAAGTTGTTGGCAGAAATATTGTCAAAAAAGCTCTTGAAGCTCCATTACGCCAGATTGCAATCAATGCTGGTTATGAAGGTGGAGTTATGGTTGAAAAAGTTAAGTCTGAAAAAGGTAATGTTGGACTTAATGCTGCTACTGGAGATACAACAGACCTCGTCAAAGAGGGAGTTATTGACCCAGCAAAAGTGACTAGATCAACTGTTCAAAATGCAACATCTATTGCTTCACTAGTATTAACAACTGAGGCTTTAGTTGCAGAAGAGCCAGAAGATGAACCTGCAATGCCAGCTGGAGGAATGGGTGGCATGGAAGGCATGATGTAATCAAGTTACATTCTAGACTTTAAAAAAGAGTGGACATTGTTCCACTCTTTTTATATAGTAAACAAATATTATGAAAAGCATACGTGGAGCAATCGCAGTTGTAGAAAATACGGATGAAGGCATTGTTAATGCCTCAAAATCTTTAATAAATTCAATAATGAATGTAAATAGCTTAAAAGAAGAAGATATTGTCTTTGCTTTGTTTACAGTAACGAAAGATTTAACTGCTGCATTTCCTGCAAAAGCTTTTCGAGAGTTAGGAATGATGTCAATTCCAGCGTTGGATGCAAAAGCACCAGAAATTCAGAACGATTTAGATGGCTGTATAAGGATATTAGTTACTGTAAACAATGATATTAAAGATATACAACATGTTTATTTACAGGATGCAAAGAAACTACGACCAGATAGATAAAAAATTATTTGTAAAACAAAATACTCTGCTATGATATTTCTAATGAAGTTAAACAACACATACTTTTACTTTAGAGAGCACATATAGGTTGCCCTAAAGTATGTTGTGTGAAATCGGGCAAAGGCCCGATTTTTTTTTATAGGAGGAAAATTGATAGTAGTAATGAACCAATCTTCAACAGAAGAAGATATAGAAAAGGTAAAAGAAAAAGCAATACAGCAAGGTCATGAGCCTTTAGTTATCTACGGTGTTGAGAGAAGTGTCGTAGCTGTAAGTGGAAAGGTAAACGATGATCATAGAGCAGTTATGAAGTTACTGCCAAATGTTAGTCGTGTAATACCTGTTGGAAAACCATATAAACTTGCAAGTAGAAATTATCAAAAAGATGATTCAGTTATTGTTATCAAAAATTTATCAATTGGTGGTCAACAATTAGCAATAATTGCAGGTCCAGATAGTGCTGAGACACAAGAACAAACAATAGAAACTGCATTAGCTGCAAAAGAGGCAGGTTCAAATGGTTTAAGGGGTGGTGCCTTTAAGCCCAGAACGTCACCTTACAGTTTTCAAGGACTGGGAGAAGACGGACTTAAGATGCTAAAGGAAGCCTCCGAAATAACTTCATTACCTTTGTTTAGCGAAATAATGGATGCTCAACATTTATCTATGATGGAAAAATATGTAGACGTTCTTCAAGTGGGAGCAAGAAATATGCAAAATTTTAAATTACTTGAAGCAGTAGGTGAATCACACTTACCAGTTCTTTTAAAAAGAGGACTATCTGCAACTCTGGATGAGCTTCTGTTGGCTAGTGAATATATTCTTTCTAGGGGAAACGAAAATGTCATGCTTTGCGAGCGAGGTATAAGAACCTATGAGACAGCTACTAGAAATACATTTGATATAAATGCAATACCTTATCTAAAGCAAAACAGCCATCTTCCTATTATTGCAGATCCAAGTCATGCAACCGGCGATAATAAGCTTGTTGAACCAGTAGCTTTAGCAGCTATAGCTGCTGGAGCAGATGGTTTATTGATAGAGATTCATCCAAGGCCTGATGAAGCTCTATGTGATGGTCCACAAGCATTATTACCAAATGAATTAAAAACCTTAATAGATAAAACATCAATTGTCGCAAAGGCGGTAGGAAGGTCAGTCTAAATGATTAATAAAGTTCATATAATTGGCATGGGTTTAATGGGTACCAACCTTGGTATTAAGCTTGTTGAAAAAGGATTACAGGTTAGTGGGGATGATACTTCGAAAAGCAATCTAGACAGAGCTAAAAAGTATGATGCAATAAATTTGAATCATAATCTTGATACAGAGTACGATTTAACAGTACTTGCAATGCCTATAAATGAAATTATCTCAAGTTTGAGAGATTCTAAGATTGAAATTAATTCGAAAGTTTTAATTGATCTTGGTGGAACGAAAAAAATTATTTGTAGATATATGGACGAGAGTAAAATTCCTTCCTTTGGTGGTCATCCACTATGTGGAATTGCTGATAACCAAACTTGGGACCCAACTCCAGAAATGTACAATCAAGCTCCTTTTTTATTATGTGAAACAGAAAGTTCAACAAATGAAACAAAGAATATAGTGACTAATTTTGTAGAACTAATAAATTCGAAACCAATTTGGATAGATCCTAAAAAACACGATGAATTAATTTCCTTAACAAGTCACTTGCCACATATATTAAGCTCTGCTCTTGTTTCTACAGCTATGCAAAAACACGAGATGGATGAATTGCTAGATTTAGCTTCGGGAGGTTTTGACGGAGCAACAAGGCTATCAAGAACTTCTCCGAATATGATATCTGACATGTATTTAACAAACGACTTGAATGTTAAAACTTTAGTTAAGGAGTTAATCGAAGAATTAGAAAAGATTATCTTAATAGAAGATCAAGAATTAATGCTTAATTATCTATCTAAAACAGTTGACTGGCGTCGAGCATTGGCTGATAAATTTGGAGAAAGAAAATTAAAATGAGAAGCAGAATTTTTGGCGAAGTTAATATAGTAGGTGACAAATCTATTTCGCATAGAGCTATAATTTTATCTTCACTAGCTTTTGGTAAATCTATATTGTCTAATGTATTAATCTCTGGTGATACAAAAGCAACAATAAATATATTTAAAAATCTAGGTGTTGAGATTAATGAAATTTCAAACAATCAATTAGAAATTCATGGTGTTGGTTTAAATGGATTGAATGAATCAAAGGAACCGCTTAATGCTCTTAATTCTGGCACAACTGCAAGACTTCTTATAGGTCTTCTTTCAAAACAAAAATTTGAAAGTGATTTAATAGGTAGTGCTCAACTAAACAAAAGACCAATGAGTAGGGTAATTGATCCTTTAGTCAATGAAGGTGCCAGAATTTCAGGTAATGGAGGTAGCCTTCCCATAAAAATTAAACCTTCAGATTACTCCTTTGAAAACATTCATTCAACTAAGCCAAGCGCACAGGTAAAAAGTAGTTTTCTACTTGCTAGTTTATATCATAAAGCTCCAACTACTATCTCTGAAATAGTACCAACCAGAGATCACACAGAAAGAATGCTAAGTCTAATGGGTGTCAACATTGTAAGACTTGGAAATACTTCTACTGTTGCCCCAATAAATGAAATAACAAGTATAGATTATTTAGTTCCAGGAGATCCTTCATCTGCAGCATTTTTGATTGCTATAGGATTGTTGAAGAGCAAAAAAGTAGTAATCAAAAATGTTTTATTAAATGAGAGAAGAATTGGGTTTTTAAAAGTTCTAAAAAGAATGAATGCTGATATTTTATTGGAAAATATAGAAAATTTTCAAAACGAACCAGTTGGAGATATTGTAGTTAAAAAATCTAAACTTCAAGGTGTTACTATCGATGGCTCTGACGTGGTTGATATGGTAGATGAAATTCCAATATTTACACTGTTAGCGTCTCAAGCAGAAGGTGTTACAAAGGTAATAGGTGCTCAAGAATTAAGAGTTAAGGAGTCTGATCGTTTGGCAGCTATGGAAAATTTTATAAATGAACTAGATGGTGAAATTACTACTTTCGAAGATGGTTTTGAAATAAATGGTAAGCAAAATTTACAGAGTGGAGTAGTTGAGACTCTTGAAGACCACAGAATAGCAATGACTGCAGTCGTAGCTAATATATGTATAGATTCACAGATAAAAGCAGACAATATTGATTGTATAAGTGATTCATATCCAGATTTTTTTTACGACTTAGAAAAAATTGGAGCGAATTATGAATCTTAAGCTTGGAATTGTAGGTTGGCCACTTACTAAAACATATTCACCATTAATTCATAAACTTCTAGGTGAGTTTTTAGGAATAAATATTGAGTATCAAAAAGTTCCCATAGAAAATCTGGATAGACAAAAAATTCAAGATATTAATTCAAAATTTGATGGTTACAATATTACAGTTCCACATAAAAACAAAATAATTGAATTAATTGAAAATACAGAGGGTTATTTGCCTGATCACCACGTAAAAGAATTAGGCATTTGTAATACAATTAAGTTAGTCGATAATAATATCTATGCATTCAACACTGACATAGAGGGAATAAATAAAACCTTAGAGTCAATTTATACAAAAATTAATAATAAGAATATCTTAATTTTAGGTAGTGGTGGAAGTTCAAAAACAATTGAGTATTTATTTAAGGAACACAATACAGTACAAATAGCTTCTAGGGAACCTTATTTGGATTCCATTTCATACAATGAAATAAATGATATAGCTCCAAAAATAGATATATTAATTAACACAACACCTATAGGCATGCCACCTTTTGAAGAGGAGAGCCTAAATATTCCATTCGATCAATTTAACAATTTAGAAGTATTTTTCAATCTGGGTTATAACGTTAAAGAAATCTTTACATCTAAATTCTCAGAGGATGTCATTAAAATCGATGGCATAAAAATGCTAATTACTCAAGCAGTTGCTTCTTTTAACATTTGGGCAGACTCAGAAATCAAATTAGAAGATGTGTACCATAACATTACAGAAAGGCTAAAAAATGAAAATTAGATATCTTACTGCTGGCGAAAGTCATGGACCAGAACTCACTGCAATTTTAGAAGGTATTCCATCTAATTTCATAATCACAAAAGAATACATTGATAGTTTTTTATCCAGAAGACAAAAGAGCCTTGGTTCTGGAGGAAGGATGAACATTGAAAAAGATGAGGTATTAATTTCTTCTGGAGTAGTCAACAACAAAACCACTGGTGGCCCAATTGCTTTAAAAATTATCAATAGAGATTGGAATAACTGGAAAGATAAAGAAGTAGAACCTTTTGTAGTACCACGTCCAGGACATGCTGACCTAGTTGGCACATTAAAATATAACCACGAAGATATACGGATCGCGCTGGAAAGAGCAAGTGCTCGTGAAACAGCAATAAGATGTGCTGTTGGCGCTATAGCCCACCAAATCCTTGAGCAGTTAAATATTTCGATAATTGGTTTTGTTTCATCCATAGGAAAGCAAGAACTTGATGTATCAAAATTTATAACCGATACAGAATTGAAAGATTCCATTTACAATTCAGAAGTTTCATGTCCAGATGAAGAAACAAGTAAATTAATGATTGATGAAATAAAGTCTGCAAGAAAGAAAAAAGATACTTTAGGAGGTTCAATAACTTGCGTAGCTACAAATTTTCCACCAGCTTGTGGTAGCTATGTACATTTTGACCGTAAACTTGATGCAATTATTTCTTCGTCAATGATGTCAGTACAAAGTGTTAAGGCGGTTGAAATAGGAGATGGATTTGATTCTTCCAAAAAATTTGGAACAGAAGTACAGGATCAAATTGTCTTAAATGAAAAAAAAGTTGAGAGAATTACAAATAATTTAGGCGGTTTCGAAGGTGGAATGACAACAGGCGAACCCATTGTTGTTACAAGCTATTTAAAACCGATTAGCACAACTTTGACACCAATAAAAAGTGTAAACCTTGTAGAACAAGTAGAAACAGAAACAAATTATGAAAGATCTGATACTTGTGCAGTTCCAAGAGCAGTACCAATATTTGAAAGTGTATTCTCAATTGATTTATTAAATTCACTGTTAGAAAAGACTGGTGGAGACTCAAAGGAAGAAATCCATTCACGAGTTGTAAAACTTCAAGAATTTACTATTGATGATATTTCACTTTCAAATAAAAATTGGAACATGAAATATGAAAATGAATAAATGTTACTATTTGTCTGGCTTCATGGGTGTAGGTAAATCTACTATTCTCAAAAAAATAAAGGAGAGTACTCAACTCTCATGTATAGATCTAGATGCATCAATCGCAGAAAAACACGGTCCTATCAATGAAATTTTTGAAATAAATGGCGAAGATTACTTTCGTAAGCTGGAAGAGAAAGAGTTTTTTCTTATTAAACCTGAATCCAACCTTGTTGCATTAGGCGCAGGTGCATTAACAAACAACAATATTTACAAATATATATTAGATAACAAAACAGGTATATATATAGAAGAAGAATTTCAGATATTGTGGTCAAGAATCCAAAATTCTGACAGACCGTTAGCAAAATTAGGACAAGATTATGTTGAAGATTTATTTAATAATAGAAAAGCAAGATATGAAAATCTGCATATAAAAATTAAAAATTCTAACTTAAATGATGTCATTAATTCAATACTCGATATATTGGCTGGAAAAAAATGACAAATAATATATATTTGAAAACTAATTTAGAACTTATAGAATATTTAAATTCACGATTCTCAAATGAGTCTCTTTTTATCATTGATTCAAATTTGAATAACCTCAAAATTGATGAGCAAGTTAATGCTCAGGTTTCTTATTTTGACATTAATGAAGAAACAAAAAACTTGACGTCAGTAGAAAAAATTTGGGATTTACTTTTTCAACACAATTTAAATCGATCAAGTGAAATAGTAATTATTGGTGGTGGTGTTCTATCAGATGTGTGTGCGTTTGCATCAAGTACATTTAAAAGAGGAGTATCGTTTACGTTTGTTCCTTCAACGCTTTTATCAATGGTTGATGCATCTCATGGTGGAAAGAATGGATTTAATAATACATATGGTAAAAATCAAATTGGTACTTTTACTCTCCCGGAAAGTGTCATTGTTTGTTATCAATTACTGGATACTTTGCCTGAAGCTCATTATAAAGATGGTCTTATAGAACTAATCAAACATGGAATGATAGCTAATGAAAAAATATTCAATTCTATGATTACAAAAACGAGTTTCAATGTTGAATTTGAAATAATAAGAGAAGGTATTGATGTAAAGCTCAAAATTGTCAGTGAAGATTTTTTGGAGGGTGATAAAAGGAAATTATTAAATTTTGGACATACGTTGGGACATCTAGTTGAGAAAGACTCTAATTATGAAATTACTCATGGTCAAGCAGTAGCCATAGGTATTTATTATGAACTCTTAATTTCAAAAGAGCAATTGGGTCTACCTAAGGAAATTATTGATTCTTATTTAAACTACTTAAATAAAATTGAATATGATTACGAATACAACTTTCTATCTAATAGTGAAAAATTAATTGAGATGTTAAAGCATGACAAAAAGAGTAATGCAAAAGGAGTCGATATAGTTCTGCTCTATGAAATAGGTAATCCAAAAGTGATTAATCTAACATTTAATGAAGTAATTGAGGTGATTCAGCATTAAAAAAATATATATTATTAATGGTCCAAATTTAAATTTCCTAGGAATTAGAGAGTTGGAGAAATATGGTGAAACTGATTACACAACTCTTTTAAAGTTACTTGGTAACAAAGCAAAAGCATTAGATATGGAGATTGAACATTTTCAATCAAATATTGAGGGGGAATTAGTTAACTTTATTCAATCGATTCATCATTCATTTGATTCTTGGGTAGTGATCAATCCAGGTGCTTTTACCCATACAAGTATCGCTTTGAGGGACGCTTTAAATACACTAAGTGCTCAAAATAAAATTATTGAAGTTCATATATCAAACATTGAAGAACGAGAAAATTACAGAAAATTTAATCTAATCAAAGAATTTTGTGAAATTTCGATTATAGGTGAGGGTATAGAAGGATATTTTCAAGCATTGGATTATATAAATGACAAATAATTTTAAGATTGCGTATCAAGGCTCAGAGGGTTCTTATTCGGAAGAGCTTCTAAAAAAAGAATTTTCAAATTATTCTTTTATTGCCTGTGAAAGTTTTACAGAGTTACTAAATAAAGTTAGTAGTGAAAGTTGCTTAGGCCTCTTACCAGTAGAAAATTCAATTGCAGGTACTGTTAATGAGGCCTACGAAGAATTAATCAATAGTGGGTTAGAAATATTTGGAGAATTTATTAAAAAAATTGATCATACTTTAATAGGTCTTTCAAATTCTAAGTTTGAAGAAATTACTCATGTGATTTCACATCCACAGGCATTACAACAATGTAATAAATTTCTACAAGATTCAAAGTTAAGAATTACACCAGTTTTTGACACTGCAGGAAGCGTTTTTGAAATATTGGAAACAAAAGACATTAATACAGCAGCAATAGCAGGGGAGCACTTTAAAAACGATGAACGATTTAAGATTCTTAAAGAAAATATTTCAAACCATCAAGAAAATTTCACTAGATTTCTCTTAATTGGGAATGAAAAATTGGAATCCAATAAAGAAAATAATAAATATTCATCTGTACTTATTTCAGATGATAAACCAGGTTCATTACTTAAAGCACTCAATATATTTAGCGATCTTAATATAAACTTAACAAAACTTGAATCAAGGCCAATATTAGGAAGGCCTTGGGAATACAAGTTTTATATCGATTATGAACTTCAAAATGTAAAAACACAAATGGAGCTTATAGATGGAATAAAAAAAGTTTCAAAAGAATTTATTATTTTAGGACATTACCCAAAAGCTAATCCTTAATTTTCCACTCTATCTTATCTGTTGAATCTTCAATTTGAATATTTGAAGATTCAAGAATATCTCTTATCATGTCAGACATTTCATAATTTTTTTCACTTCTTAGCTTTAACCGTAAATCAATTAATTGGGTTACCAATTCTTTAAATATTTTGTTGTTAGATTCGTTTTCTTCAATTTGTATTTCGAGATTCGCAATTTTTCTTAAAGTTTCATCTGATTTATTTTGTTTAGCCTCCTGATTTATTTCAGATGATTTATCTTTGTGGCTTTTACTTAAATGATTTTGCAAAGTGGTTAAATCGTAAGTTTCTCCAGATTTGAATTCTAGAGTTTTGTCCTCATTAATGACGGTAACTTGTCCAAGTCCATAAACTTCAAACGTATTTTCTTTACCAGAAATTATTAACGCAGTGTGTTCATCAATACCAAGTAGATTAGAATAATCAATTTCCATTAATTTATTCATCCTATTTTTACCTACATAACTAAAACTTGTATCATGATTTCCTCCCTCTCTATTATTAAAGTGAGGCACTACAGTACAAGACAAACCGTACAAGCCAAGCAAATCAAGACCTTCTTCCCAATATGGTTCTATCCCAACCTTATATATTTCATAAACAGGTAAAGTGTTTTCTCCCAGAGTTGTTGCTGCAGCACTTGCAAATAGAGCGTTTGCACCTTTTTTAATATGATTAAACAATGTTTCTTCAATTTCATTATTCACCCACAGTTTGCTTGCATAGCTGGGACTACCAGGGCCTGCAAATATAAAATCTGCTTCTCCTAATAAAGATATCGTTTTAAAGAATGATTTTGTATTTAATTCTTCTATGTTTCTGTAAGATGCTAATTTAATTTTTATATTTAAACTTAAATCATAAAAATCTTGAATTTTTTCAACAAGTTGTTCTGCATTTTCCTGAAAACCAAATGGTGAATCTAGCATGTATGCTTTTACAGGTTTAGGAATTTCCTGTAATAGTTTTCTATGTACTGCAACTAAATTAGGACTTGTTTCACCAGACCCTAATATTGCAATTGTTCCAAGTTGATTTGACATCAACCTATTATATATTTTTTTTCTTTTGAACCAAAGGTGTATAATCAAAGAGTGATATCAATTTTAGCTAAAATACTAGAAAAATTTACTATTGAGATTATCCCGTCTCTTCCAATGTTTATGAGGACACCTTTATATCTAAATATATTAAAAATCAGAAAAGTAAAAGACAGATTGAGGCTTGATGTTACTAAAAAAAATCCTACTTTTGAAGATCGTTTGGATTATGCTCTAGACTCTCGAGCAAATTTAAATAATTCAGGTGAAAAGCTACACAATTTTAATTCCAATGTCGTACTTGAAGAAATAGAGGATGGGCCAGTAAAAATTTTTAAATTTATTCCACCAAATTCCAGTAAAGATAAATACGGAATCTATTTTCACGGGGGAGGATATTTTGCCGGAAGTATTACATCACATAAAAATTTAATTTCTCAAATATCTAATGATTCAAATCTAATTGTTTATTTTTTTGAATATAGGCTAAGTCCAGAATACAATTTTCCATCTGCTCATGAAGACGCAAAACTTGCGGTAGATTTTATAAAAACTCTTCATCCGGATGATCAAAGTATTTGGATAGGTGAATCTGCCGGTGGAGGTCTTGCTACTGGGTTGGTAGTAGATAAAGAGTATCTCGAAAAACCAGATAATCTAATACTTTTATCTCCATGGCTTGATTTGTCTGATAATTTTGAGGATAAGAAGTTTTTCAAAAACAGTGATGTGACGATAATTATTGAAGGGATGTTTGAAGTAGGAGAATATTATTCAGGCGAATATGGTACAAAAAATCCAATATTATCTCCGGTATATGCTGATGTCGATGATTTTCCAGATGTACTAATTCAGGTATGCACTGACGAGCTTCTTTACAATGATGCAATAGAATTTGTTAAAAAGTTGGAAGATAAGAATATAAATGTTCAACTGCAAACCTGGGATGGACTTTGGCATGCTTGGCAATTCTTTCCAATTAAAGAAGCATATGAAGCACTTGATAAGATTGTAGAGTATATTAAATCTTTAGAGTTTCACTCTTCTAAATGATGTAAGGCAAACCCATAAGGCAATTCAAGTCGATTTTCTTCCATAATTTTTTTATCTTTAAAAATCTCATAAGTTTTCATATCAGTCGTAATTTCTCCATTATTTAAAATAATACTCCTGTCACAAATCTCTAGAGCCATTGGTAAATCGTGAGTTACCAATATTAGTGAAATTTCCAAACTTTTTAGAATTTCAATTAATTCTCTACGTGACGCAGGATCAAGATTAGAACTTGGTTCATCTAGAACTAGAAGCTCGGGTTCTGATGCTAAAACACTAGCAATAGCGACTTTTCTTTTTTGCCCAAAGCTTAAATGGTGTGGAGGCTTATCTATGAAATTATCCATCTTAACTTTTTTTAATGCATTAATAGCATTATTTTCTGCTTCATCATTTGAAAAGCCAAAGTTCTTAGGTCCAAACATAACATCTTCTAAAACTGTAGGCATGAATAATTGGTCATCAGGGTCCTGGAAAACTAATCCTACAGTTTTACGAATTCTGCCAATGTTTTGTTCATTATATAATAAATCATCAATTTTAATTTTTTCATCAAGATTTCCAAGAATTCCATTTAAATGAAGAATAAGTGTTGTTTTTCCTGCACCATTTGGACCAAGAATTGCAATTCTTTCATTTTTCATGATTTGAAAATTAACATTATGTAAAGCTTTAAATCCATCTGGATACTCAAAATTTAAATTATTTATACTTAGGTAGCTATTTTTCATATGAGAAATCTTTCAACAATAGTTGTAGCAAGTGAAATAAATGATAAATAATAAAGAAGGTATGACTTTTTAAATTCTCTTTTCTTAAGCTCAATTGAACCATTAAAACCTCTCGATATCATTGAGTTATAAACTCTTTCTCCTCTTTCATATCCTCTAATTAACAATGCACCAGAAGCGTATGCAATTGGTTTTAATCCTTTTAAACCCTTTTGATCGTAACCTCTTGATTTCATAGCAACTTTAACTCTTTTAAATTCATCAATAAAAACATCAATGTATCTAATAGCAAAAGATAATATTGAAATTAACAACGGCGAAATTTTTAATTTTTGTAAACCATAAATAATCTCAATATTTGAGGTAGTAGCAGTTAAAACAATTGCTAACGAAACACAAAGGGTAATTTTAATTAATATTGAAATCATTTCATAAAACCCAGTTTCATAAATACGTAATGAAAATAATTCGAACATAACAGTATTATCACCTTTGCTTAAAAAAGGAAGAAATAAAGCAAAGAGTACAAACGGTATATCAATTGATAGTCTTTTGAAGTATGTAGATACTTTTATTTTGGATAAATTTATCATTATTAAAACAATTAGTGTTTGAACCATAATTGAAACAGTGTTTTCTAGACTTAAGAACGCAATAGACAAAACAATCATAAACGTTGAAACAATTTTTACTTCAGGCTTTAGCTGACTTAGTAGAGAATTACTGTGAATTTCTAGGTGATGCGAGTGAGTTGTTTCCATATAGAAATATGTTACTGCAAGTAATTTGCAATAACATTTTTAATTGCAATTTTTACATACTCCAGAATATATAAAATTGTGATTAATTAAATTAAAATTACTGTCTTTTACAAGTAGTTTATTAATCCTATCTTTTGTTTCTTTTGTAAGGTCGTAAATTGATTTACAAAAATCACATATTATATGATTGTTATCATTTTCACCTTTTAAGTAATAAATTCCTGAGCCATGGGCTTGATGCATGTGTTCTACAATATCTATGTCTTCCAGTAATTCTAGAGTTCTATATACAGTTGCTAAATCTATATTTTTATCTTCTTTGATTGCCAAGTTGTGAAGCTTATCAACAGTAAAGTGTTCGTGGCCTGAGGTTTCTAAAATATTGCAAATAACTTCTCTTGGATTTGTAATCCTATATCCTCTTTTTTTTAATTCTTTAACGAAGTCCATATTCAAGTATATTATAAGGTTTGATAAGGGACTCATGAAAAGAAAATTTTTAAAGATACTTAACCGGTATAGTTTAATTTATTTACCTTTAGGCTGGATTATTGGATTAGCAATATTCTTTTTTGCATTTGAGCCTTCCGCTGTCATATATTTCCTGAGTTTTTTTGTTCTTGGAATATTTTATTTTTTGATTTCATATACTTCAAATCGCAAAATGGTTGACTCATCTTATTCATATGCAGATTATGAAAATTCAATTATTGAATTTTATTCTGATTATTGACTTGGCTGTACTGCTTCAAAATTCATAGTTGATGAATTTAAAAAAGAAAATCCAGAAGTATTTTTTGTATCAATTAATGCTAGTAAACAAAAAGACCATCCATTTATTGATGAGTACAAATTATTCAATACTCCAACATATGTTTTGATAAATCACAAAGGTGAAAAATTAGCCAGAAGAGTTGGCACATTTAATCCCGGCTATTTTAAAAAATATTTAGCTTAAGATACTCTGTCGCCTAACTCTGAACCCTCTTCAGGTGACAATAAAAGCACATCTCCATTATTTGATATTGAACCTAATACTAAACACTGGCTCATTATTGGACCGATTTGCTTTTCTCCTAAATTAATAACAGCTATACATTTTTTATCTGAAAGACTATTTAAATCATAATTTGTAATTTGAGCACTTGTTTTTTTGAGGCCAATTTCTTCTCCAAAATCAATAGTTAGAATGTATGCAGGTTTAATTGCTTCTTCAAATACTTCAGCTTTAACAATTTTTCCAACTCTTATATCTAATTTAGAAAATAAACCTACATTTTCACTATTCATATAACAAACATAATTACATACTGATAACATGTCAAAAATTTTCATTCTAAGTGCAGGAACAAGTCCTGATTCACATAACAATCAATTGGCGAAGCACCTAAGTAATTATTTTGAAAAAAAAGGTTTAGAGAATGTTCTTTTTGATAATTTATATTCCGATATTCCATTTTTACTGGATACTTACGATGATGTTCCAGAAAAAATTCTTGAAATGAGAAAATCATTGGAGGCATCTGAAAAAATAATTATTTTTAGCCCCGTTTATAACGGTGGATTTTTAGCACATTTAAAAAATGCTCTAGATTGGCTATCACTTGCATATGATGAAAACCGTTATAGTGCGTTATTTAAAGAAAAAAAAGTTGCTGTTGTTACAACCGTTAAGGGGGCTGGGAGTAATGCTAAGAAAGCATTTGAAATTCTAAGTATGCAATTATCAAACTATGATTTGCAAGTTTTTGAAAAATTTCATTTAATAACTAAATCAGAACATCAAAATGAAAAAAGTATTCTAAACAATCAGGATGTTATTGAATCATTGAATAGTTATGCGGAAGAGTTTTTAGATTTATAGTCTACTTTTTATCAAAGACTCCATTTTTGAGGTTAGTTCGTCAACAGTGTAATCATTCACATTATAAATTGGATCTAATATCTCAATTTTAATTTCGCCACTTTTAAGCCATACTTTTCCTTTAACCATCAAGTTATGAGCATTATGGGAAACAACTGGAATTATTGGGAGATTAAAATTTTTTGCAATATGAGATGCCCCTTTTTTAAATGGCAATAACTCTTTTTGATTACTTCTTTTTCCTTCCGGAAATATCATAATTGAATTACCCAGCTTGATGACTTGATTAATAGAGTCATTAATTTTTTCAAAATTTGCTTTTGCGTTTTTCCTGTCAATTCTAGGTAATCCTAGAGTTTTTAAAACTCTTCCAAAAATCGGTATTCTAAATAATTCTGTTTTTGTGAGAAATCTAATTGATACAGGCAGGGCAGTGATATGTGTAAAGATATCAAGAGTTGATGGATGATTTCCAATAACTACGTAGCTTTTTTTTGGATCTATTTTTTCCGCTCCAATAATATTTAATTCAACACCTACAAGCACAATTCCTATCCAGCCAAAGAATTCATATAGTTTTGTTGCAAGAACCCGTCCTTTCGGTAAAAATGCAGTTATTACGATTAATACACACAATGGAAACATTATGAAAACCATGAATAGTGGAAACAAGAAAACAGTTTTTAAAAAGATTTTGGTATTTACTCTTGTATCCATAGTGCTATTTTAAGAAATATATATATGAGTTATCAAATACTTATTCCAAATTGTTTTTTTACACTCAAGCTTAAGAAATAAAATGAACTTGCACATAATGTGAAACCTAATGTTGGTGGAATTAAATTCCAATAATTGGTTCCACCTAGATAAGAACCATATGTGATTGCATCATAAATCATCATTCCCCAATTAGGCGTCCATCCAACTTGTCCATAAAATGATGCAAAACCATATGCTAATATTCCATAGGTAGTACTTGCTAACATATAACTTACTGCGTATGGAACAACCACTGGCATTATGTGTCTTGTTGCTATGTATAAGTTTTTTCCACCTAACAATTTAGATGCATTAATAAATTCTCGATTTGATATCTCAATAACTGCTGACCTTACAACTAAATAGCAGACACCTAGACCTGATAAAATTCCATAAATTATTCCAACTGATGAAGGTGTCAAAATATCTGTAAAATCTCCAGTTCCTAAAATAAGTAAAATTATTGGAGGAGAAATTAAAATTAATCCGGATGAAATTTCTTTAAAGATTAAATCTGTTCTTTTAAAAATAAAAGGAATTGTTGTACCCAAAAAAAGGCTTATTGATATTCCAATAAAAAAAGAAAATATTGATAGCCTAATTAAAGGGCCAGATCCAGCCAAAAACATACTTAAGACATCTCTACCAAGTGGATCGGTACCAAGTAGGTGTGCTTTTGAAGGTGTTGTTGGGTGTGGAAAAACTTGTAAATCAAATCCAACAATTGGATCATAAATGCTTTCAGGCCAGATATTTCCTAGAAGCCAAGAATGAATTAGATTTCCAAATATGAGTAAAAGTAAGAAAAAATATCCAATTTTTCCGTGGTAAGTTTTATAAGTACTTTTAATAATATATTTGATCATTTTGTAGTTACTCTAGGGTCAATAATCATCTGAATTAAGGAAATTGTAATTCTTAAAATAATTGTCAATAATGCCAATAATAAAAACAAACCCATCGCTGCATTTGAATCTTGATTCAATATTGTTTGGTATAGTAAACTTCCCATTCCATTCCAATTTGTCGTTGATTCAACTATGACTAGTGATGCTATTGTAAATGGCAATCCGAGCCCTATTCGGGTGGCAAATGGACCAAAAGAATTCCTAATTATATGTTTTGAAAAAATTTTACTATTTGAATAACCTAAAGCTCTCGCAGTAAGTATGTGAGGCTCTCTAGCTATGTTTTGAGTAATAACATTAGTTAGGAGTACATATTCTCCAATAAAAAATAGAGTAAGAATAGATATTGTTTTGAATGCATTTTTTGAGAGGAGAGCTACCTCATTAAATAGAATTGTGTCCGAATTGAAAATAAAAATGATAAAAATAGATACAATAATTAAAATTTTCAAAATAAATATTTTTAAATTGGTAAATATATCAATTAAGGATGAGATAAAAATTGTTACTCCAAACAAGAGTAAGAATAAAAATATATTTATTCTTAATTCACTTATTTCTAATAAACTAATGGGTGTTTTTTCTATATTAAAAAAAGTAACTAGATATAAATATAAGTTATCAAATTTTGATCCAATAAGAAAAAGTATTATTGGAGGAAATAAACTTATGAAAAAAGTTGCTAAAGTATCTGAAACGATTTTGTTTTTATGCAATTTTTTTATTGGCGTATTGATTGATGGAATTCTTGAAATATAAAATGCAAGTAAAAATGACGGGATAAGAATTTGAATAGTTGGAAAGAAAGTTGAAGTAATATCTTTTCCCGATCTTTGTCTAAAACCACCAGTAGTTATCTCTCCATTAAAAACTCCTAAAATCCATCTAAAATATCTCCGGTACAAAGGATCACTTACTCCAAGTGATTCTCTTAGAGCATCTAACTCTGCTTGGCTCATCATAAGTCTCAATGGGGTTAAAAAATCACCTGGAATAAGTAAGTTGATTCCATAAAACATAATTAGTAAGAATATAAATAAAGAGATTAAAGAAGAAAAAATTTCTTTAATGATAAATTTAATCATTTTTCCGCATATCGACATATGGTAAAACTATTTGAACTACTGGCCCTATACCAATTACAAACAAAATAGTAACATAACCAACTAATCCGCCTAAAAGCCAACCAGTTAAAAAAGCAAATAATTCAATTAAATTTCTAGCTGTTCCAATTTTTAACCCAATTGTTTCTAAACCAACCATAACTCCATCTCGTGGTCCAGCTCCCAAATCTGCACCAACATATATCGCAGTACCGGCACCAATTAAAATTATTCCAAAAGCAATAAGAGTAAGACTTAAAAAGATACTGTCTGATAATTCAAAATTTAAAATAATTAAATCTGCAACAATACCAACTAAAAAGATATCAACAATTGTGCCTAATCCTGGTTTTTGCTTTAAAGGAATCCAAAGAAGCATTACAGCAACTCCAGTAATAATTATTGTTCTGCCATAACTAATACCAAGCGTTTTAGAGAGTCCGTCATGAAAAACTCCCCAAGGTCCTAATCCTAAATTTGCCAAGTAATTTAAAGAAATTCCTATACCAATTAGCGATGTTCCTGAGAAGACTTGAATAAATTGTCTAATTTTTGTCGACATTCATATAGGATACAAGTTAAAAAAAATAATAAACTAAGTAGAATATTGTCTATGAAAAAAAAATACATTGTTTTACTATTTTTATTAATTTTCTGTAGTCAGGAAAGCTCAATAGAGGAGGTTGATTTAACTACAACCTCTATGATAGAACAAAGTCAAGCTCTCGACGAAGATACAACAACTACAACTTCAGTCGAGATTGTACAATTAGAAACTTTTGAAAATATAAAATTTGTAATTGAAAAAAAAGATAGCAGAGTTAGTTACCTAGCACCAAAACAGTTTTTAAATTCTGGTTTAGATATTGTTGAAGGCACTACTCGTGAAATCATTGGTGAGTTTACTTTAACATTATCTGATTGTGACCAAGCTGACTCATGTTTGTATATAAAGAATCTGTCAATTAGAGCAGATATATCAACTTTAAAAAGTAATAATGTAATCAGAGATCAAGCTTTAAATAATCAATGGCTTCAGTCGGCACTTTTCCCAGAGGCTATATTTAGAATTGATGAATTAGTGTTACCGAATAAAAATTTTGATTCAAAAGTAGAAGATACTATCGTTGGAAAATTATCAATTAGGGAAATAGAACTTGATACACCCTTTTCAATAACCGCTTATCTTGAAGATGACAAAATATTTATTTCTGGATTTACCGAGATTGATACAACTTGGTTTGGATTTGATGCACCAACAAAATTCAATGCATGGGAGGTTTTAAATCCTATTGGTATAAAGGTAGAGTTAGTAGCAAAAAGAAGTTAATTGATAGAAAATTTTGCATTTCAAGCTTTAAATAAACCATATGATCATATAGATCTAGACTATGCTGCAGTTTCTATATTAGTTTACAAAAATAATGAAATACTTTTTATTAAAAGGTCTGATAATATGCCTACTCATAAGGGCCATATTGCATTTCCTGGAGGTAAAAAAGAATTATCTGACTCTAGTGTTGTTTCCACTGCTATCAGAGAGGCATCAGAAGAATTATTGATTTCAGAAAACCTAATTAAACCTGTCGGTATTTTAGAACCAATAGATACGGTTGAATATAAATTTTTAGTTTTTCCGATACTGTGTAGTTTATCTATGAAACCTAAACAATTTAACACCAGTGAAGTTCAAAAAGTAATTTATGAACCTATAAGAAATTTGATGAACAAGGATAATTGGTCATTCAGAGGTGCATATTCTGATGACTGGATATATATGTTAGGAGATGAAATTCTTTGGGGTGCAACAGCAAAAATGATTAGATTATTGCTTAAATTGAAATTAGTTTAAGTTTTCAGATTCGTCTTTTACAGCTAGATACAGTGAGATAAAAATTAAAATTAAAGTTACAAAAAAGATATTATCAACAATTTCGTTGAGAAATATATATCCAACCAAAATTCCAACAATTGGAACAACGTAATCAACTAAAGTAGTAAAAGTTGCAGACAGTCTCTTAATTGTGTATAGAAATAAGGAGTAATTAAAAATATCTATAAACGCAAGTCCAAACAATTTTGAAAATTCACCAGCTGTCAATATTTCGAATTTTCCATCTAATATAAAAAATAAAATAATTGATATAACTGACCCAACCAACCATTGAGTTAAGAGATATGTTTTAGACGGTATATACTGCAAGTGTTTTTTATTTGTTATATTGCTAAGTGCTAGGCCTTGAACTCCAAGTACCGCAAGCAATCCACCAATAAGCAAATTTCCTTCATTAGATAACCCAGTTGCTCCAGAGAGAAAGAGAATAATCAGTCCAATAAGACCAGTCAATACTGAAACAATTTTTAAATTTGTAATTTTTTCATCTTTATATAACAAAAGCACCCAAAAAACTGTGAATAAAGGAATTGTAGAAATGAAAATACTTTGAAGTCCAGAAGAGATGTATTTAAGTGCATAAATAAAAGCCCATCCAGGAATAAAGATTGCAAGTATTCCAGATAGGGAGCCTTTAAGAAAATACTCTACAGAAATTGATGAAATAAATTCTCTAAAGCAATAAATTCCAATGAGTAAAGTAACCACAGATATTCTTGATGTAACAATAAAAATTTCATTTACTCCATCAATGAGAAGACTTCGATTTAGTAATCCATGAAAACCAAAAAGGGTACCAATTAAAATTATGTTTCTTAAGCCAGCATATGCAGACATTGAATATTCAGGTTTGATAAAAACACTCCAATTTAAATTAGTTTATTAGAATAGCAGATATGAAAACAGTTTTTTCCGGAATTCAACCTAGTGGGTTAGTACATTTGGGTAATCTCCTGGGAGCAATAAACAATTGGGCAAAATTATCAAATGAAGACTCAAAAAATTATTTTTGTATTGTTGACCTACATTCCTTAACAGCAATGCCTAATAAATCTGACTTACAAGACAGCATCAAAAACACATTGAAAGTTCTATTAGCATCTGGAATTAATTTGGATAATTCTGTAATTTATGTACAAAGCGATCTTAAAGACCACGCCTATTTATCTTGGATACTATCAAATTTTTGCCAAGTTGGTGAGTTACAACGTATGACGCAATTTAAGGAAAAAGCTTCTTCGTTTGGAACACACTCTGGTCTTTTGACTTATCCCATCCTAATGGCGGCAGATATTTTAATTCATAAAGCAAATGAGGTCCCAGTAGGTGAAGATCAAACTCAACATTTAGAATTAACAAGAAATATAGCTGAAAGGTTTAATAATAATTACGGTGAGATATTTCCAATACCTGAAAAAACAAGTGGAAAATATGGTGCTCGATTAATGTCTTTGAGACATCCAGAAAACAAAATGTCAAAAAGCTCTGATGATATTAATGGAACAATTTATTTCAATGATTCAAAAGATTCAATTATCAAAAAATTCAAATCTTCTGTTACAGACTCAAGTAATTCAATAGAATACGATATTAAATCAAAGGCGGGGATAAGTAATTTGATAGAGATATACTCATCTATCAATAATCTAGAAATAAAAGAAACTGAAAAAAAGTTTGATGATTATCAATATGGAGAATTCAAAATTGCTGTAGCAGAGTCAGTAATTTCATACTTGGAACCAATCAATGAAAAATTTAATAATCTAGGTGACAAAGAAGTAGATGAGATAATTAGAAAAAATTTAGAATTAGCAAAACAGTCTGCTGTACTTACAATATCAGAAGTAGAAGAAGCTTTAGGTATAAGTTAATCAATGAGTATGAAGAAAGAAAAGCCTAAATCTTAATGTCATTGGATTCTAATTTACCGGAAGACTGGAAAAAATTACTAAACCCAAGTCAGATTCAAGCCATAGAAACAATTAATGGACCTGTATTAATAATGGCAGGAGCAGGTTCAGGTAAAACTAGAGTGTTGACTCATAGGTATGCTCATTTAGTAAAACACCATAATGTAGACGTAGAGCAAATATTGGCTATTACATTCACAAATAAAGCAGCTGAAGAAATGAAATCAAGAATAAGTAAGCTTCTAAATTTAAAAATTTCACCAAAATGGATATCAACTTTTCATAGTTTGTGTGTAAAAATTTTAAGAATCCATGGAGATAATATAGGCTACAAAAGCAACTTTACTATTTATGATCAATCTGATTCAAATAAAGTTATTAGGAATTGTATGTCTGAAAACAATGTTGATCTTAAACAATATTCACCAAAACGTTTCCAGGCACATATATCTAATCTTAAGAACAGCATGATAAGCCCTGGAGAGGCACTAGAGAATGCAGAATCTTTTTTTGAGGTAAAAGTTGCCGAAATTTATTCAAGTTATGAAAAAAAATTAATGATTGCTAATTCAATGGACTTTGATGATCTTTTAATTAAAACCGTAGAACTTTTACAAACAAATGAAAGCATTTTGAAGTTTTGGTCTAATAAATTTCAATTCATCATGGTTGATGAATATCAAGATACAAATTTTGTACAATACAAATTGGTTGAGCTTCTTGGTTCAAATAATAAAAATGTCTGTGTAGTTGGAGACTCTGATCAAAGCATCTATGCATTTAGGGGTGCAGATATTAGAAACATTATTGAATTTGAAAAAGATTTTAGCAATGCAACAGTTATTCAATTAGATAAAAACTACAGATCTTCTAAAAAGATTCTTAATTTAGCTAACTCAGTCATCTCCAATAATCCACGAAAAATTGAAAAAAATCTTTGGACTGATAACGATGATGGTTTAGATATTTCATCATTTAGATTTAGATCTGAAAAAGATGAAGCAAGATGGGTTGCAGAAGAAGTTAAAAGCCTGATAGATTCATCTAAAGATAATGAGATTGCAATTTTTTATAGAACTAATAGCCAATCGCGTTTATTTGAGGAAGAACTAAGAATGTTAAATATTAATTATAAAGTCATCGGCAGTGTGAGATTTTATGACAGAAAAGAGATAAAAGATGTAATCTCATACCTACAATTTTTAGTAAATGATAGTGACACAGTTGCATTCGAAAGAATTGTGAATGTTCCCAGGCGAGGAATAGGAGAGTCTACTGTAAAAAAAATAAGGGTATATCTTAACGAAACAGGAAAGTCTATATTTGAAGCTTTAGAATCAATAGAGGAAATTAAAAATATTTCTCCAAGAATTAAAGGAAGTCTCTCAGAATTTAAAAATTTAATTACTGATCTAAAGTCTTATTCTCTTCAAGGTCCCTCGAAAACAATCCAAAAAGTTTTGGAGCTCACAGGATATAAAATGAGTTTGATTAAAGAAGGTACATTAGAGTCACAAATGCGTATTGAAAATATTGAGGAACTTCTAAATTCTGCATTTAGTTTTGAGAATTTGTATGAGGAAGATATTGATGAACCTTATGGAATGCTCAGAGATTACCTAGAATCCATTGCCCTTTTTTCTGAAACTGATAAATTGGAAGATGCTGATAGAGTTTTGTTGATGACTCTACATAACGCAAAAGGCCTAGAGTTTCCTTATGTATTTATGACTGGAATGGAAGAAAATTTATTTCCGCATGAAAGAAGTTCACAGGGCGATAACTCTGAAATTGAGGAAGAGAGAAGACTTTGCTATGTAGGAATAACAAGAGCTGAAAAAAAGCTTTATTTAACTCATGCGTGGTCAAGGACACTTTGGGGGGGCACAGTTTATAATTTACCAAGCCGGTTTCTAGAAGAAGGCTCTAGTCATTTTGATACTGTAGATTTTTCACTTGATACTCACCAAAAAGATTCAACTGAGATTGAAGTTGGTACAGGTCAAAAAATAATTCATGAAAAATATGGAGAAGGACTTGTTTTAGAAGTTCAGGGAAATGAAATAACCGTTCAATTTAACGATGATATTGGAGTAAAGTATCTTGATGTTGAATGGGCGCCCATAAAATTTCAATAAAATATGAAGCATAATTTCATTTTATTTGTAATCTATATTCTTGTTACAAGATTATGAACCTATTTGAATATCAAGGCAAAGATTTATATAAAAAATATTCTATAACAACACCTAAATCAATTTTTATAAAATCTATTTCTGATTTAACAGAAAATCATGGTTTGAGTTATCCATTGGTTGTAAAAGCCCAAGTCCAGGTCGGAGGAAGAGGAAAGGCTGGAGGAATAAAAGTTGCAAAAAACCACCAAGAACTAGAAGAACATATAGATGCAATTTTAGGTATGGACATTAAAGGTCATAAAGTTGAAAGCTTATTGATTGAGGAAGCTTCTGAAATTATAAGTGAATATTATATTTCATTTACTTTGGACAGGTCTGAAAAAAAATATTTGATGATGTTGAGCTCCAAAGGTGGAATGGATATTGAAGAAGTCGCAGCTAATAGTCCAGATGACTTAATTAAAATACATATATCTCCATCATTGGGACTCGAAAGTAACGTAATTACACAAGCAATAAAAGATGCAAACCTCAATCTTGATTACATTGATGAATTACATGAAATAATTTCTAAATTTTACAAGCTTTTTACTGAAGGTGACTGTGATCTTGTTGAAGTAAACCCCTTGGCAATAACAAATCAAGGTGTTTCTGCTCTAGATTCTAAAGTCTCACTAGATATGAATGCAATCTATCGACAAGATGATTTTAAAAAATATGAAGATGAAATTCCTATTCCAGAAACCGAAAAGTTTGCCAAAAGTAAAGGTTTAAATTTTATCAAGTTGGATGGAAGTGTTGGAATTATTGGTAATGGTGCAGGATTAGTTATGTCAACTCTAGATGTAGTAGCAGAGCATGGTGGAAAAGCGGCAAATTTTTGTGATATTGGAGGTGGAGCAAAAGCTGAAACTGTTACGGCAGCTTTAGAAGTTTTAGAATCAGAAGAAGATGTAACAAGTGTTTTAATTAATATATTCGGAGGCATTACAAGATGTGATTTAGTAGCTGAAGGAATTGTAGAGGCAACAGAAGGCAAAGTACTCAAATGGCCTTTGATAGTCAGATTAGACGGTACAAACTCAAAAGAAGGTTTAGAAATTTTGTCTAAAAATTCAAATGAAAAAATAATAATATCAGAGTCTATGGACGATGCAGCAAAAGCTGCTGTCGAAGGTGGTAAATAATGGCTGTATTTATAAATGAAGAAACAAAAGTCGTTGTTCAAGGCTTAACAGGTAGAGAAGGAAAGTTTCATGCTTTGCGAAATAAGGACTATGGAACAAAAGTGGTTGCAGGAACAAGGCCAGGTAAAGGTGGAGAGGAAGTTGAGGGTATCCCCATTTTTAATACTGTTGTTGATGCGGTAAAAGAAACTGGTGCAAATACAGCAATGACTTTTGTACCTCCAGCATTTGCAATGGATGCAGTTCTCGAAGCAGGTGAAGCTGGTTGTGATTTAATAGTTTGCATTACTGAAGGAATTCCTGCTAAAGATGAAGCACGAATGTATGACTTGCTAAAAAGAAATACCTCTTCACAATTATTGGGGCCTAATTGTCCCGGACTAATCTCTCCAGGAAAATCAAATGTAGGTATTATGCCACACGAAATAACTAAAGAAGGAAATGTAGGCGTTGTTTCAAGGTCTGGAACTTTAACTTATCAAGCAGTTCATGAGTTAACTAGATTAGACATCGGACAGTCTACATGCATTGGTATAGGCGGAGACCCTGTTCCAGGAATGTCCTTTATTGACGTTTTAGAGGCATTTGAAAAAGATGAACAGACAGAAGCAATCGTAATGATTGGTGAGATAGGTGGGAGCGCTGAAGAAGAAGCAGCCGAGTATATAAGTAAGCTAGTTAGTAAACCAGTAGTTTCTTACATTGCTGGTGTAACCGCACCACCAGGAAAAAAAATGGGACATGCTGGAGCGATTGTTTCTGGAAATATGGGCACAGCCTCTGCTAAAATTGAAGCACTTACTAACGCAGGTGTCAATGTTGTTAACAACCCTACCAAAATTGGACAAGCAATAAAGGAATTGATTTGAAAGAAAATTTAAATAGAGAAGAATTATCTACGGCAATTTCTGATACTAGAAAATCTTTCGATACTGATAACCCTATAGTCCCGTTTATCGAAGGTGACGGAATAGGCATAGACATATGGCCTGCGTCTCAAAAAGTATTTGATTCAGCTGTTAAAAAAGCTTATAACAATCAAAGAAAAATTGAATGGATGGAAGTTTTAGCTGGTCAAAAAGCATATGATAATGAAAATGAATGGTTGCCTGAAAAAACAATTGATATGTTTGATAAACACGGTATAGGAATTAAAGGACCTTTAACTACTCCTGTTGGAGGTGGAATCAGGTCTATAAACGTCACAATAAGGCAAAAATTAGACCTTTATGCCTGTGTCAGGCCTTTGAGGTGGTTTAAAGGAGTTGAAACACCAACTAAGAACCCAGGAGATGTAGACATTGCTTTATTTAGGGAAAATACCGAAGATGTTTATTCAGGCAAAGAATTGGAGATGGGTTCTGAAGAAGTCAAAACATTACATAACTTTCTCAATTCTGAATTTGGATGGGAAATTAGAGAAGATAGCGGTATTGGAATTAAACCAATTTCCCAGACTGCATCAGAGAGATTAATTAGAGCAGCATTGAATTATGCAGTGGAGAATGGAAAGAAAAACATAGCAATAGTACATAAAGGAAACATCATGAAATTTACTGAGGGAGCATTTCGAGGCTGGGGTTATGAATTAGTTAAAAATGAATTTTCAGATGTTGCAGTATCTTGGGAAGATTGTAAAGGTGAATCAGGAGACAAGATTCTAGTCCAGGACGTAATAGCTGATGCTTTTTTACAACAAGTATTAATTAAGCCTCATGAATTTGAAGTGATTGCTACTACAAATCTTAACGGAGATTACGCATCCGATGCACTAGCAGCTCAAATTGGAGGAATTGGAATAAGTCCTGGTGGAAATATAAATTATGAAAATGGTAAATCAGTTTTTGAAGCGACTCATGGAACAGCTCCAAAATACGCTGGACAGGACAAAGCTAACCCTGGATCACTTATACTTTCTGGTGAGATGATGTTTAGGTATATGGGTTGGAATGAAGCTGCAGATTTAGTAATAAAAGCTATGGAAAAATCAATTATTGAAGGTAATGTTACATACGACTTAGCGAGAGGTAGATCTGATGCAACAACTCTACCTTCATCAGAGTTTGCTAAATCCCTAATTGAAAATATAGAAAGCTTTTAAGTAATGACAAAAGTAACAGTAGTTGGATCAGGCAAGTATGGATCAATGACAGCTCTTAGAGTTGCCGAATATGATATAGCTGATACGGTCGTCATGACAGATATAGTTGAAGGCCTTCCTCAAGGGCTTGCTTTAGACATGAATCAATCAAGATTTGTCGAAAAATTTTCATCAAAAATTATTGGAACTAATAATTATGAAGATACTTCTGATAGTGATGTAGTTGTCATAACTGCAGGCTTACCAAGAAAGCCTGGAATGTCACGCATGGATTTATTAGAGGTTAATGCAAATATTGTAACTGAGGTAACAAGTAACATTATGAAATATTCAAAGAATCCAATAATCATTGTTGTTACGAATCCTTTAGATCAAATGACAACTTTAGTTTCTGATGTGTCTGGCTTACCTAAAAGTAGAGTCATCGGTCAGGCTGGAGTTCTTGATTCATCTCGATTTGCTTATTTTATATCAGAGAAATTAAATGTAAATATGAAGGAAGTCGAAGCCTGGACTCTGGGTAGTCATGGTGAAACTATGGTGCCTGCACCATCCCAGTGCAAAGTTAATGGTAAGCCTTTAACTGAGTTATTAACAAATGATGAGATAGATGAGTTAGTAAAAAGAACTTCTGATGGAGGAGCGGAAATCGTTGCATTATTAAAAACAGGCAGTGCTTACTTTGCGCCTTCTTCGGCAGCTGCAACGATGGTTAAGTCAATTATTTCAGATTCAAATAATGTTTTACCTTCTTGTTCTTGGATCTCTGGAGAGTATGGAATTAGTGATGTTTACTTAGGTGTACCAACTAAATTAGGTAAAGATGGCGTAACCGAAATTGTAGAACTTGATTTAAATACTGAGGAGCTAGAAAACCTAAAATCAGCTGCTGATTCAGTAAAACAAAAAGTTTTAGAGCTAAATAATCTAAAAACCTAATAAAATTGGGCTTTTTAAGCAAAAATATATATATTTAGCATAAAAACTCAATAAAATCAGCATTTTATAAAAAAAAGTCAATAAATTTAGGGTTTTAAGACAAATTAATTAAAAAAACTATAATGTTTATAGGGAGTTTTAAAAAAAACTCAATAAAGAAAGCGGATTCTAATGAATAAAGATGATTTAGCAAGTGCTGTTGCAGCTGCAGTAGGGTTGTCACAAGCAGACGCTAAAAAAGCAGTAGAAGCCGTGTTTGATGGAGTCACAGGTGGTATGAAAGACGGCGTTAAAGTAAGCGTTGCCGGTTTTGGTACATTTGAATCCAGATACAGGGCTGCAAGACAAGGTAGAAATCCAGCAACAGGTGAAACAATCCAAATTGCTGCGAAAAATGCCCCAGCTTTTAAAGCTGCAAAAGGATTAAAAGACGCTTTAAATTAAAGTTCTTTTAGTTAAATTTGAAAAGACGGCAAAAGCCGTCTTTTCTTTTTAGGAAATAATACTTATATCACCAGATATTTTAATTTTTTTATCAAACATAAGGTCTTCTGGATGTATTTCAGCATTTACAATTTTGTAAAGATCGACAGAAGACATTTTAAATTTTAGAAAATATTCATCGTTAATATTTTCAATTTCAGAACAGTTGTTTAGTGAATATATTTTTTCTAAATCTGTAAATTCAAAATAAATAAACTCGGTTTTGTATTCATAGTTAGCAATTTTTTCTTTAAAATTTTTTAGCGTATCTTCTATCAATTAATTGTTAATGTTTCTCTTTTAACGTCTTCTATAGCTTTGGTAACTTGTATGCCTCTAGGACATGCTGTAGTACAGTTAAATGCTGTTCTGCATCTGAAAGCGCCATTCACATCTTTAAGTATTTCTAATCTTTGTTTTGAGGCATTGTCTCTTGAATCAAATACAAATCTATGTGCATTAACAATTGCTGCTGGGCCAACATAAGTATCCGCAGTCCAAAAAACCGGACAACTAGTTGTGCAGGCTGCACAGAGAATACATTTTGTAGTATCTTCAAATTTATCTCTATCTTCTGGAGATTGTAGTCTTTCTCTTTCTCCGGGCTCTTCATCATTTACAAGATAAGGCATAACTTTTTTGTAAGATTCAAAGAATGTTTCCATATCAACAACTAAATCTTTTATTACAGGTAGGCCTCTAATTGGCTCAATTTTTATTGGATTGCTAACTTCCTTAACTAAGACTTGGCAAGCAAGCATATTTTCTCCATTAACAACCATCGCATCAGAACCACATACTCCATGAGCACATGATCTTCTAAAAGCGAGACTACCATCATCAAACCATTTAACTTTGTGAAGAAGATCTAAGATTCTTTCATCAGGATCTGCTTCAATGTTGTATTCTTCCCAATGACCTTTTCTATCGGTTTCTGGATTGAATCTAAGAATTCTAAGTTTTATATCCATTAATATTTTCTTTCTTTTGGTTCATAGTTACCAAGTTCAACATCTTTATAATCAAGTTTAACTGAGTCACCATTCTTAAATGCGAATGAATGTTTTAACCAATTTGAATCGTCTCTTTCAACATGATCTACTCTTGAATGTGCTCCACGACTTTCTTTTCTTTCCAAAGCGCTAGCAACGGTTGTGTCTGACATATCTAATAAGTACTCTAGCTCAATTGCTTCTAACAACTCTGTATTAAAAACTTTTCCTTTGTCAGAAATAGTAACATTTTGGTATCTATCTCTTAAGTCTGACAAAATTTCAGTCTGTTTTGTTAAACTTTCTTCAGATCTGAAAATTTTGGCATTTTCTTCCATTGAATCTTGAAGCTCTTCTCTTATTTTTGCTACTGAAAAATTAGGATCATGTTCTTTATCAATGAAGTTACTTATCTTATTTTTTAGGTCTTCGCCAGCATTTTCAGATAAAGAAAATGGTTTTGTAGAAGAAACATAGTCAACCATGCTTTGACCTGCTCTTTTACCAAAAACCACTATATCTAGTAGGGAATTTGTGCCTAATCTATTTGCACCATGAACGCTTACACAGGCAGATTCTCCCGCTGAATATACACCTGGAAGGATTGTTCCTTGAGCATCGCTTAAAACTCTCGCATCTACATCAGTAGGAATACCTCCCATAGCGTAATGAGCTGTTGGTTGAACTGGAATTGGCTCATCTATTGGTTCAATTTTCACATATGTCCTAACGAAATCTGTTATATCAGGCAATTTCTGTTTTATTGTTTCTGCTCCCAAATGTGTTAAATCTAAATATACGAAATCATTGTTTGGTCCTGCTCCGTTACCTTCACTTATCTCAGTTGCGATAGCTCTTGATACCATATCTCTTGGTGCGAGATCTTTAATTGATGGTGCATATCTTTCCATAAACCTTTCACCGTCTTTATTTCTTAAGATTCCACCCTCACCTCTTGCAGCTTCTGACAATAGTATTCCAAGTCGATATATTCCTGTTGGGTGGAACTGGTAGAATTCCATGTCTTCTAACGGTATGCCTTTCTGATATAAAATTCCCGGACCGTCACCTGTTAATGAGTGGGCATTGGAACTAACCTTGTATATTTTTCCAAAACCACCAGTAGCGAATGTAACTGCTCTGGCTTCAAATATGTGTATATCACCGGTTGCAATTTCATAAGCTACGACACCTTTACAAACTCCGTCATCAATTTTTATATCTAAAACTTGAAATTCGTCAAAAAAGGTTACTCCCATGGAAACGCATTTCTGATATAAAGTTTGCAGAATCATATGACCAGTTCTGTCTGCTGCATAACAGGCTCTAAAAGCTGGTGCCTCACCTTCTTTAACGGTATGTCCTCCAAACCTTCTTTGAGCAATCTTGCCATTTTCTAATCTACTAAATGGAAGTCCCCAATGTTCTAACTCAACTACAGAATCAATCGCTTCTTTACACAAAATATCTACAGCTGGTTGATCTGCTAAGTAGTCTGATCCTTTCACTGTATCAAATGCATGCCAGTTCCAATTATCTTCTTCTACATTTGCTAATGCGGCACTCATACCACCTTGGGCTGCACCAGTGTGTGATCTTGTTGGATATAGTTTTGTTATCACAGCTAACTTCATATGGGGTGCTGCTTCAATCGCAGCTCTAAGACCTGCTCCACCAGCACCAACGATCACTCCATCAAAAGAATGCTTGATTATTTTCATACCTGCCTCACAAATGCTACTAAAACATATGTACCTAATATAAAAAACGCTGTTGATACAAAATACAAACTATATAAAGCAAGGCTTCTATTGAGTTTGTTTGCTATGTTGTCGTGCATAACTATTCTTAATCCATTTGTTCCATGAAGAATACTTAAAGCGAGTAAAAGCCAATCAAAAGTTCTCCAATAAGGGGTATCCCATCTGGCAGCAACAAATTCATAATCAAGATTAAGCGTATCATTAAATACATGCATAATAAACATATGTCCAGCAGCTAATAAAACCAGAAATAAACCACTTACTCTCATGAAAAACCATGCATATAATTCAAAATTACTTCCACCAATAGGCGGTTGTCTTCTTCCCCAGTCAGTTCTAGTTGTATTCTGCATTATGATTTCCAATCTGGCAATGGTCGTACCATACAGTCAACTACTGTTGTTCCAGGTGAACTTTTTTCAATACAAATATCAAAATATGAAGTTATCATTCTATAAGTCGTTGGAACAAAAATTCCAATAAAAATTAGCAACGCAACAGCGTTAAGAGATTTTTGATAATCTGATCCTTTTTTCCAAAGATCGACAGTGATGATTCTTAATCCATTTATTGCATGAGCTAATACTGCAGCCATTAAACCAACCTCGCCAAGTCTAAAATAAAAGTTTTTGTATATTGCTTCTGCACCTTCATATATTTCGGGGCCCGCAAGTATTAATGCGGTAGAAATAATATGTAAAAGTAAATAACCAAATAACGCAACACCAGTGATTCGATGAAAAAGATATAACCACATGCTAGTCCTGCCTTTATAAACAGAACCAGTAGAAACGATTTCCTGATAAGCCATAATTAATTATCCTACATTGGAAAAATAACTATAAATTAATTAGACAATTCACCTCTTGACATTTTTATGTTCCTGTAATAAATTACACATATGTAATTTACTTTAAGGAGTACGGGTGGAGCAATCAATAGTAGAAGACTTAATCGGCGGGATGCCATCGTGGACAGAAGAGGCAAATTGTAAAGGGTCAGATGCAGATTTATTTTTTCCAGAAAGAGGAGCTTCTACTAGAAAAGCTAAAGCAGTTTGTAGAGCATGCACCGTCCAAGACCAATGCTTAGAGTATGCAGTAGAGAACTCTGAAAAATTCGGAATTTGGGGCGGCCTATCAGAGCGCGAACGCAGGCGAATTAAAAGGCAGCGTGAAGCAGAATTTGATATTAGAGACGTAGGTTAGAGACTAAAACTTTCAGAATATTCGCTGAAGTCTCTTTCAACGCCAATTTCATCGCTTTTTATTATTTCAGTAATAGTGTTTTCTTCATCTGTTATATATGTATACCTCAAAGAAATACCAGCTCCCTCGTGAAAGCAACCAAATTTCTTGGCAACTTCACCATGAGGCCAAAAGTCTGACAAAATTGGGAATTCAATATTATGGTGTGCGGCCCATGATCCATTAGTGGGACTTGCACCTACCGTTATAAGTATTGTATTTGTATCGTCTTTCAAAAAAGATTCTTGATAATCACGTAATTCGCATATTTCTTTATCACAAACACTACTATATGGGAATGGCATAAAAACAAACATTGTTTTTTGACCCAAGAAATCTTTGTCGCTGTGTTTTGTTTTGTCATAATTGAATAATTCAAATTCTGGAATTTTATCTCCGATATTTAATGACATTTTTTAATCCTTTCTTACTAAAGTTATCATAGCTAAGTTTGAATTAAATAGGTGGCAATGAAGTCCTAGCTGCCCAAGAAATTGGATCATCTAATTCATCAACTGAAGGAATAAGATCTATGTTTGAAATTATTTCATTTAATCCTAATTCATTTTTTGATTCGTCTAGGAATGTGATAAAGGAATCAGACTTTTCATCATATTTAGAGATTTTTGATTCGAAATCACTACCGGGTCCTTGGTTGGCGACTAGGCTTAAGTCCATAATTAGATCAATTACACTTGGGTCAATAAAATCAATTAAATTTTTTGCAGAGTGCTTGATTACTGATCTATAAAAACTGAGTGGTGCAAAAATAACATCAAGCATTGAGTCAATGTCAAAGTTATTCAATTCAGGCATGTTATTCATGAGGTCTTCAGGATTAGAAAAATTACTTGGGTCAAAATTTGGTTCAATATCTTTTATGTTTGCTAAAAGGTTTTCATTACTTTTTTTCATTTGTTTCAGCAAGTAATTGAATGGAGCTGTGTGCTCACCAAGAGTTAGGGTTATATATTCTAGAAGCATTAACGCAATTGTTGCTTCCTTTTCATCGATTGAAAATTGACTTATTCTTAAATCAAAATTATTTTTATTTATTGCAAGAGAACTATTTCTTGGAAGAATAATACCAAAATGGCTAAGACCCCAAGTGTTCTTACTTAAAAATCCAGCAATGTTACCTAATTGCATACCTATTAATGATGATTGAGCACCTCCGATTCCTGCAGGTAAACCTTCAAACATTTGAAGTTCAGAAAAATCAAAGTGCTTAATGGAATTAAGAAACCAAGTTCCATACTTTTTTGAATCCATAATCGAAATTTCCAATGGTGCGAACTCATTTTTTATAGAAGATTCTTGGCTCAGTTCAATTACTCTGAATATTTCTTGATAATTTAAGTCTGAATTAGAGAGCAATCTATCCTCTTGAATATCTTTATTAATATGGTTATTAATTTGTTCAGCCAATTGCCAATTTACATCTCCATCATCATTATTGAATAGATTAAATAGTTGGGAAAAAAGATCGTCAGACATTAGACGTCAGATGGACGTAAATCCAATTCAAAAACAAGTGTAATTGCCTGTGATTCTCTCAGTATTTCAATCTCCACTTGTTCACCAGCTCTTTTTGTTCTTAAAATTGTGATCAGACCATCGAGTGTTTTTACTGTTTCACCATTTATTTTTTTTATAACATCACCCGGTAGTGCTCCAGCTTTTCCTATAGCGAATATTTCGCCTCCAGGACCATAGAGTTCTTGTATAAAGACTCCTGAGAATACTCTTGCACCATCTTCTGCAATATCAAAATGCTGAGCTCCTAAAATTCCAAGAAAAGCATGAAGAATTTTTCCATCTTTTAACAAACCTTCTGCAATGTTTAATGCAAGATTTACAGGTACAGCAAAGCCCAACCCTTCAGCACCAACATCTGCTGTTGCGATTGCAGTAGTAATACCAATTAATTCTCCATTTTTGTTTATAAGAGCGCCTCCACTAGACCCTCTAGTTATAGGGGCATCAGTTTGTATAAGTCCAAACAAAGTCACTGAAGTTCCCATAACATCACCACCAACATCCAATCTTCTTTCAAGCGCAGAAACAACACCAGTAGTTACTGTAGGTGCAGCACCTAGTGTAAGAGGATGTCCAATGGCAACTGCTAGATCACCGACTAACATTTTATCGCTATTACCAATTGCTATAGATATCAAATTTGAAGCTGCAATCTTTACAAGCCCGATATCAGTCAATCTGTCAGAACCAATTATGTTTGCTTCGTACATTCGCCCATCTTCAAAAATAACTCGGACTTCAGTGGAATTATCGATAACATGGTGATTCGTCATTATAAGACCATCATTAGTTATTACAACTCCTGAACCTCCACCGGCTGATAGAAACTCTCCATCTTCAGTCAATGTACCAACTTGAACTTGGACTATTGTCTTTGTAGCCAGTTCAGCTATTGAAACAACCTCAGTTGAATCTACTCTTGGCATTACTAATTCTTTTTCTTTGATAGTCTCAGTAATTGTTATTGGTTCTGGTAAGACGATTTCTTCTTCTTCAAAAAGACCAAATAAAAATAAAAATCCTATAACAATACCACTTGAAAGCAGAGCTGAGCCAATTACAACATTTAAAGAACTTTTTTTCTTTTCAGTTTTTTCTTCAATTAGATCCGAAATATATTTTCTTTGTTCAAATAATTCTTGTTGAGAATAATTGTCTTCTTCCATACATACATATTAAATATGGAAAGATTCTAACTAATATTACAAAACAAATTTTTTAAAAGGTTTCAAGCTTTGTTGCTTTAAATCATCTATAAGTTGAAAAATGTTTTACGTTTCCTTAAAGTTAAAAGGTAAATGTTATCTGTTAAAAACTTAGAAGTTGTATATCAAGATGTAATTTTAGTTCTCAGGGGTATTTCCTTTGAAATACCAAAAGGTAAAATAGTAGCTTTGCTTGGAAGCAATGGTTCTGGAAAAACAACGGTAATAAGGTCTATAACTGGACTATTAGATATCCAAAATGGGGATATAACAAAGGGAAGCGTCAATCTTGACGGTGAAGATATAACTAATTTAAATCCGTCAAAAATAGTAGAAAAAGGAATTGCCCAAGTTATGGAGGGCAGAAGAATATTTTCCGAGTTAACTGTTACTGAGAATCTTCGTTTAGGTGGCCACACTAATAGTGCTAATATTCAAAACAATATTGATAGAGTCCTCGAAATGTTTCCAGCCTTGAAAGATAGACAAAAAGGTGAAGCAGGATATCTTTCCGGGGGAGAACAACAAATGTTAGCTATAGGTAGAGCGCTGATGTCTGAACCCGAATATCTATTACTTGATGAACCAAGTTTGGGGCTAGCTCCTAAATTAGTTGATCAAATTGCAGAGTTAATACAAGAGATAAATAATCAAGGAGTGACTGTACTCCTTGTTGAGCAAAATGCAAATATGGCATTAAATATTTCAGATCATGGCTACATTATGGAAACAGGAAACATTGTAATGGATAATGATAGCGAAAAACTTCTAAATGATGAAGATGTCAGAGAGTTCTACCTAGGTCTGAATGCAGAAGGCACAAAAAGAAAATCATTTAAAGAAGTTAAACATTATAAGAGAAAAAAACGGTGGCTATCATGAGTCAAACTTTAAGCTTTAAAAATGTAACTTTAAAATTTGGTGGTATAACAGCTCTTAACTCAGTAAGCTTTGAAGTTAAACCTGGTGAGCTTTATGCAATCATTGGTCCAAATGGTGCAGGGAAAACTTCGATATTTAATTGTATTAGTGGAATTTATAGACCGACAGAAGGCGGTGTGAGTTATGGTTCGACTTCAATTCAAGAGCTAAGACCAGATCAAGTTGCCAACCTTGGTATAGCAAGAACTTTTCAAAATATTGAACTTTTTGAAAACATGACCGTAATTGATAACATTTTGTTTGGTGCTCATAGGCAATTAGATTATGGTGCAATCTCAAGCCTTTTTTATACAAAAAAAGTAAGAAATTATGAAAAAGAAGCTAGAGAAATTGCGGAGGATATAATCGATTTCCTTGAAATTGAACAATATAGATATTCTTATATCCTATCTCTTCCGTATGGTGTTCAAAAGAGAGTTGAGCTAGGTAGAGCTTTAGCAATGAATCCAGATCTAGTATTGCTCGATGAACCAGCTGCAGGTATGAATAGTGAAGAAACCGAAGATATTGCTCGATTCATAATTGACTTACATGAAGAAAGAAACAAGACAATTATACTTGTAGATCATGATATGAATATGGTTATGGATATTGCACAAAAGGTTATGGTTTTAAATTTTGGAGAAAAATTGGCTGAGGGAACACCAAAAGAAATTGTTTCTAATGAAAATGTAATTGAGGCATATTTAGGAGGTAAGTGATTATGGCACTAACGATGAATGACATTTATGAAATTTTGAAAAATGAAGGTGGAAGAACACCATCTGAAAAAGTTATGGAAGTATCTAAAGATCACCCAGATAAAGTAGCTTTGAGATATAAAGAGTACGGGATTTGGCAAGAAACTACTTATAAAGATTTTTGGTTGAAGTCAAATTATGTATCAATGGCGTTACGCTTTTTTGGTGTAGAAAGCGGTGAATCAGTAGCAATACAATCTGAAAATCGACCAGAGTGGTTTTTTGCAGACATTGGTGCTCAATCTATTGGAGCTGTCAGTGTTGGCCTGTATCCAACTAACCCTGCTGCAGAGGTAGAGTATCTTCTTTCACACTCTGATAGCAAAATAATATTTGCAGAAGACCAAGAACAGGTTGATAAAGCATTAGACGTAATTGATTCACTTCCACAGTTAGAAAAAATAGTTTATTTTGAAAACAAGGGAATGTATAGTTACGACCATCCTAAATTGATGAATTTTGCTGAATTTTTAGATATTGGTAAAAGTGAATTTGAGGCTTTTCCAGAATTTGTTGAAAATGAAATTAAAAAACTTGACGATGATGACGTTGCCATAATGGTTTATACTTCTGGAACTACTGGTCCTCCAAAAGGTTCAATGATTACACATGGAAATTTACGTTGGGTAGCTACTCAGCTTCCGTATTTCCCAATATCGAATAATTTAAGTGAAGGTGACTCACAATTTTTATCTTACTTACCACTTTGTCATGTTTTTGGACGCTTAATTGATTTATTAATCGGTATTCATTTAATGGCAACCATAAATTTTGCCGAATCTATTGATACAGTTCAAGCAGATCTAGCAGAAATACAGCCGACAATTTTTCCAGCTGTACCAAGAATATTGGAAAAGATGCACACTAGCGCAATTGTTAGGATGAAAGATGCTTCGTTTTTAAAAAGAATATTATTTAAATTCTCAATGTACTTAGGTGATATTGCTGTAGAAAGAAAACTAAATAAAAACTTTGATGATTTTTTTGCAAAGATACTTTTATCAATTGGCTATATTTTGTCTTTTAGAACCTTAAGAAAAAAACTAGGTTTGCAAAGAGCGGAATTTGCTGCGTCAGGAGCAGCCCCAATTGCTCCAGAAGTGCTGAAATTTTTTATGAGTATTGGCGTTCCTCTTTTTGAAGCTTATGGAATGACAGAAAATTGTGCTTATGCAACTAGCAACAGTCCTGAAAATATAAAAATAGGTACTGTTGGAATTCCAGCCCACGGTGTTGAATTAAAGCTAGCTGATGATGGAGAAATATTAATAAGAAGTGGTGGTGTGTTTAAAGGCTATTTCAAGGATGATCAAGCTACAAGTGAAACAATTGATAAAGATGGATGGCTTCACACAGGGGATGTAGGAATTTATGAAGGTGATTTTGTGAAAATAATTGATAGAAAAAGGGATATTATTATTACCAGTGGTGGAAAAAATGTCTCACCTTCAGAAATTGAAAATAAAATTAAAGTTTCTCCATTTATTAAAGAAGCAATTGTAATCGGTGATAGACGAAAGTTTCTATCTGTTCTCATTGGTATTGAGTTTGATACTGTATCAAATTGGGCTCTAAGAAAAAATATTCCACATACTACTTATAGAGACTTGTCGGAAAAACAAGAGGTAAAAGATTTAGTATGGAAAGAAATTTCAAAAGCTAACGAGCTTACATCATCATTAGAGGTAAGAGAGTTCCGAATGATTCCAAAAGAACTTGATCACGAAGAGGGGGAACTTACAGCTACGCAAAAAGTAAAAAGAAATGTCTTGATTGATCAATTCAGTGACTTAATAGAGGAGATGTATTCTTGACATTATTTTTGCAAGCCACAGTTGAGGGATTGTCTCTGGCAGCTATATATTCATTAGTTGCTTTAGGTTTCGTTTTAATTTATAAATCAATGGATGTATTAAGTTTTGCTCAACCAGCTTTAGCAGTGGTAGGAGCCGGACTAATAAGTTCTTTAGCTGTAGATAGGGGTATACCTTTCTGGATATCTTTAATTATAGGAATTACATTGACAGGCGTCATAGGACTTATTGTTGAAAGAACTTTTTTGAGACCGATGGTTGGAGAACCAGTATTTTCTGTTGCTATATTGACAATTGGTATCGATATTTTATTGAGAACTACTTTAGATAATTGGATAGGTCTAAATCCAAGATATATGGGAGATCCATTTCCAACATTTGGCAATTTTGGTTCAACAGAAATTGGAGGGGTCACAATAAAGTTTTTGGAAATTGCCGGGTTAAGCACTGCTATTTTGATTATCCTTTCGTTAAATATTTTCTTCAGAGTATCAAAATATGGTGTAGCTATGAGAGCCACGTCTTTTGATCAAGAGGCAGCACTGGCACAGGGCATTAACGTCGGCAGAATTTTTGGGCTTGTTTGGTTTATTGCAGGAATTCTTGCAGCTTTTGCGGGATTTTTTATCACTGGAGGATTCAATACTTTATCACAAACAAGTTTTGTTGTTGCTTTGAGAGCTTTGCCAGCAGTAGTAATTGGTGGATTAGATTCAATTCCTGGGGCAGTTGTTGGTTCAATAATTATTGGGTTAACACAAGGTTACGTTGCTTATTATCAATATGAATTTGAAATTTTAACAGGAATAACCCTCGGCAATGGCTTCTCTTTAGTTGCACCATATATAATTATGTTTTTAATTTTAGTCTTTAAACCTGATGGTTTATTCGGCACTAAGGAAGTTGAGAGAGTATGAAAAGTAGGCCGAATCTTTATACAAACTATGCCAAAGAAACTGCAATATTTTCAAACAATACTCAAAAATTTTGGTTTTTCGTTTTACTTTTGCTTTCAATATCTCTTTGTTTTGTAGCAACTGACTATTGGATTTTACTAATATCAAGGTCTCTTGCTTTCTCAATAGGTGCATGGGGAATCAATATAGTTTCTGGGTTAGCAGGCCAGATTACGTTAGCCCACGGCTCGTTTATTGGTATTGGTGTCTACACTGCAGCTGTATTAGGAGGAGTCGCTTCAAACAGTGTGTGGGGGCTTGAGCTTGATATGTTGATTTGGCTTCCGGTGGCAGGAATTGTAGCTGCTCTTTTTAGTTTTATTCTGTCGCCAATTGCAGTTCGACTTAAAGGATTAAATTTGGCTTTGGTCACTCTCGCTTTTTTATTTATATGTTCACATATATTTTCAAATTTTATATCAGTGACTGGTGGAGCTGGTATAGGAAGAAAATCAGCAAAGCTTACACTATTGGGTGTAAACCTTGAGGAAGGTTTACTTTTTGGTAATTATTTTCTTCAGAAAAATCAAATTCTGTATTTCATATGTTTGTTTTCATGTATCACTATGGGCTTTGGTTTTAAAAACCTAGTTCGCTCAAGAGCAGGACGAGCATATGCGGGAATACGTGATGGTGATATTGCTGCTGAAGCTTTAGGTGTAAATCTATTTAGATATAAAGCAAGTGCATTTGCGCTTGCTAGCTTTTATGCTGGAGTTGGGGGTTCTTTGGCTTCAACAATTTCAGGCGGTATTGAGCCAGGTTTTTTTAACTTATTATTCTCTATCTTGGCTGTTGCAATAA
>CACHBU010000004.1:0-73206 GCA_902578135.1 uncultured Candidatus Actinomarina sp. | reverse complement strand
GCAAGATCTTGTGCAATTCGACCAATCTCGTATGTTTCTTTTGTTACATGTTGTTTACACACATTTGCCAAAAGATCATCATTAATGAAGTTTCCTGACTTAGTGCTTGAACCCTGTAGTGATGAAGCGATGCCAGTAGCATAAATTGTTTCATTGAGCTTATTCATTTCAACAAGCTTATCTTTAATATGTGATGCTTCTTCAACACCGTTGTACTCTGCAATAGTTGCTGCAGCTCCTATGAGCACATCGCCAACGCCCGATTTACATACATAAGATCTTCTATGATATGTTGTAAATCTCTCAACTAACATAGATGCATATTCATATTCACCATTCATAAAAATGTAGTCATTTGGTATGAATACATTATCAAAAATAACCATTGCTTCTTGACCGGCAAAATATTTATTTCCCACATCATATTCACCAGGCTCCATGCTTCTTGTATCGCATGACTGTCTACCATAAATATACGTTATTCCTTCTGCATCAACTGGGATTGCACCAACTATTGCATAGTCTTTGTCTTTATCAGACAGTCTCAAGGTAGGCATTACAACCATCCAGTGTGAATTAATACACCCAGTCTGATGTGCTTTTGCTCCCTTAACATAAACACCATCTTGTGTCCTTTTTACAATTCTTAAATACACATCTTCATCTTCTTGTTCGTGTGGTAATTTTGATCTATCACCTTTAACGTCTGTCATTGCACCACCAATTACCAAATTGTATTTATGCATTTCAGTTAGAAAATTAATAAAATTCTTGTGATATTCAGTATTGTGTTTTTCATCAATTTCAAAAGTTACAGAATGAAGTGCATTAAACGCATCCATACCAACACATCTTTGAAAGCAGGTACCAGTTAGTTGACCAAGCTTTCTTTGCATTTTATTTTGTAAAAATAGATCTTCATTACTTTCAGCGATGTGTAAAAATCTATTTATACTTTCACCAGTATATGGAGATGTTGCTGATGCTAATTCCGGTTCACTGACTGCTAGTTCATATGTTTCCGCCATTGCTTCAACGCTTGGTCTAATAATTGGATGATCTAAAGGTTCCTTAATAAGTTCACCCATAAGATAAATTTTTAAATTTCTATTTTTAATTGAATCTAAATAACTGTTTTTGTCAGTAATTTTGTTCATATTCAATTATACTTTTAGAATTTATGTCAAGTCTTTTAAATACTTGTTAATTTATATGACCTCAAATAATCCAGCAGCACCCATTCCACCACCAACACACATTGTGACAACAACATACTTTGCACCTCTTCGTTTACCTTCCATAAGAGCATGCATTGTCATTCTTGCACCAGTCATTCCGTATGGATGTCCTATAGATATTGAGCCACCATTAACATTGTAAATTTCATTATCAATACCTAGATAATCTCTACAATATAAAGCTTGCACTGCGAATGCTTCATTAAGCTCCCATAAGCCAATGTCATCAATACTTAAGTTATATTTGTCAAGCAATTTAGGAACAGCATAAATTGGCCCAATTCCCATTTCTTCTGGAGCTAAACCTGCAACAGCCATTCCTCTGTAATAGCCAAGTGGTGTTAGGCCTTTGTTTTCTGCAACCTTTGATTCCATAACCACTACGGATGCGGATCCATCAGATAACTGAGATGCATTTCCAGCAGTTATGAACTTACCCTCTCCATACACTGGGACTAAAGATGATAGACCTTCTATATTTGTTTCTGGTCTGTTACCTTCGTCTTTTTCTAAAGTGGCTTCTTGTTCAGAAATTTCCCCGGATTCTTTGTCTTTAACTAACTTAGTAGTCGTAGTTGAAATGATTTCGTCTTTGTAAAGATCTGCTTCTTGTGCAGCTGCTGTCCTTTGCTGACTTTGAAGAGAGTACTCGTCTTGACTTTCTCTTGTTACATTATATTTTTCAGCAACGTGATCAGCAGTCTCAATCATTGGCATGTATGCATGTTTTGCGTGCTCAGTAACATTAGGATCAATATCTACCCTAAAATCTGCAGTTTGTACGAGTGAAATAGATTCAACTCCTCCAGCAACAACAACGTCCATATTGTCTGTAACAACCTGTTTTGATGCAGTCGCAATTGCCATCATTCCCGATGAACATTGCCTGTCTATTGTCATGCCTGGAACATTATCAGGAAGCCCTGCTGCAATACCAGCTAATCTTCCTATATTTATAGCCTGTGAACCTTGTTGCTGTGCACATCCTAAAACAACATCTTCAACTTCTTTTGGATCTATTCCAGCTCTGTCGACAGCTTCTTTTATAGAGTAAGAGGCTAGGGTTGGGGCAGCTGTGTTATTAAAAGCCCCTCTGTAAGCCTTACCTATAGGTGTTCTAGCTGCAGATACTATTACTGCTTCTCTCATAAATATCTCCTTTTATTATTCACTTACAACGTATAAAGTTAATGTTTCAACAACCGCTGCAGGTTTTTCTTTACCCTCAATTTCGATTGTACAAGTTGTTTTCGCAAGCCATCTTCCATTTTTTTTATAATTAATTTCTGCAAGAACAAAACGACCTCTGATTTTACTATTTACAGGAACAGCTTCCATAAATCTGACTTTGTCTGCACCGTAATTTATAGCCATCTGAAGCCCTTCTGGCATATATCCAATATCAGCTTGAAGATAGGTAAGCAAGCTTAAAGTTAAAAAACCATGTGCAATTGTGGAACCCCACGGCGTTGCCTTTGCCATTTCAGGATCTACATGAATAAATTGGTGGTCATTTGTTGCTTCAGCAAATTGATTAATTCTTTCTTGAGTTACCTCGAACCAATCAGAAACACCTACCTCTTCACCAATATGATTTTCTAGCTCATTTGCTGGAATAACTTTCAAAATATCTCCTTAAGTAGATTCTTATTAGATGCTTTTTTTGCAAAACTTAATGTGCTTTTACCAAATGCCTCTAAATCTTTCTTATCAACATTACCATAATAACCAAGAGAATACCTAACGTAGACTCCTTCCATTATCATTGCATGTTTCCAAAAAGATAGTCTCACATAGAATTCAATATTGTTTAAATCGAGGTCTGATTTAGATTCATATAGATTAATTATTTCTTGCCTGTTTGGGAATCCATCACTTAAAGAGGGTGAATATATAAATGGAGTATCAGTTTCATTCTTATTTGACCAAGAAGCAATCACAGTTCCTAGATCAGCTAGTGGGTCTCCTAATGTACAGAGTTCCCAATCAACAATTGCTGCAACCAAGTTATTATTTACCCTTACATTATCTAATCTGTAATCTCCATGAACAATACTTACTTTTTGTTGTGTGGGGATAGTATCGAATAATAATTTCGTAGCAATATCTAAATCGGCAATATCTCTTACTTTCTGTGCATTAAATTGTTTTGTCCATCTGTTTAACTGCCTTAAGACATAGTCTTCATGTTTTCCTAAATCATTTAATTTAGAATTTTTTACATCGAAATTATGCAATTCAGCAAGTGTTGTAATAAATGAATTCGTAATTTCCTTTTTATCATTTTTCGAATAATTTTCAGCTATTACATTATCTGCAATAGTTGCACCTTCAATATATTCCATAATGTAAAAATCATCATCAGAAAGTGTTCTATCGGTATATAAAAGAATTGGTTTTGGAACTTTTATATTATTTTCACTCAGTTCACTAATAATTCTGTATTCACGTTGCATGTTATGCGCAGACTCTAATTTATCACCAAATGGAGGTCTTCTTAGAACATAACTATTTCTATCATCAAAAATTTTAAAAGTAATGTTTGATCTACCAACTTTAAATTTTTCAAATTTAAATTGGTTATCCAAATCAAGATTGGAAGCTATGTAGTTTCTTATTTTTTCATTAAAAAATTCCATTAACAAATATCTTATGATTTAATTCTCTTGGTCTCAAGTTAATTGATAGAATAAAGCAATGGATTTTAAATTTTCTCAAAAGTCATTAGAACTTCAAGAAAAAATGAATAAATTTTTTGAAGAACATATTTTTCCCAACGAAGAAGCTTACGAAAAATCAATATTAGATTCAGGAGATCCTTTGCACATTCCTGCATTACTTGATGAGTTAAAAGATAAAGCAAGAAAAGAAGATTTATGGAACTTATTTTTACCCGACAGTGAATACGGTGCAGGACTAACAAATGTTGACTATGCACCTTTAGCGGAAATAACTGGTCAGGTCTGGTGGGCTCCTGAGGTATTTAACTGTTCTGCACCAGATACTGGAAATATGGAAATACTTGCAGAATTTGGAACTCAAGAACAAAAAGACCAATGGTTAAGTCCGTTACTTAATGGAGATATTCGTTCTTGTTTCGCTATGACCGAACCGGATGTTGCCTCATCTGATGCAACGAATATTTCAAGTTCAATAGTTTCAGATGGAGATAATTATATTATCAATGGAAGAAAATGGTGGACTTCAAATGCAATCAATCCACGCGCCAAGATATGTATTTTTATGGGAATAACAAATCCAGATAATCCTCCACACACAAGACAAAGTCAAGTGCTTGTCCCTATGGATACAGAAGGGATAACTATAGTTAGACCGATGCATGTTTATGGCTATGATGATGGGTACACTGGACATCCAGAATTAAATTTTGAAAATGTTGTTGTACCAAAATCAAATATTATCGGTGGGGAAGGTATGGGCTTTCAAATTGCCCAAGCTAGATTAGGTCCAGGAAGAATCCATCACTGCATGAGAACAATAGGAATGGCAGAGAGAGCACTTGAATTAATGATAAAAAGAGCTTTGTCTAGAGAAACATTCGGTACAAAAATATCCGATCATGGTGTTGTGCAGGATTGGATTGCTAGGTCAAGAATTAAAATTGAAGAGGCTAGATTGCTTACTTTAAAAACGGCATGGTTGATTGACAATGTGGGTAAAGAGCAAGCCAAAATTGAAATATCTGCAATAAAAGTTGGAGTTATCGAAGCTGCTTCATATGTAATTGATAAAGCCATTCAAGCACATGGAGCTATGGGAGTTTCGCAAGATACCCCCTTAGCAAAAATGTCAGCTGGTGTTAGAACGTTAAGGATTGCTGATGGACCAGACGAAGTACATTTAAGATCTATTGCAAGACGTGAAATAAACAAACACTCGTGAACGAAAAAATAGCAGTAATTGGTGGCGGCCAAATGGGAAGTCAAATAGCAGCTTTGGCTGCAATGGCTGGTTATAAAACAAATATTTATGATGAAAATAAAGAAAATTTGGAATATAGATATAAATTTGTTGAAGAAAACATTAAAAATTTAATAGACAAAAAAATATATTCTGAAGATAAATTAGATTATTACAAAGAAAATTTAGAACTTGATTATTCACTTGAAGATGTAATTGTAGGTAAATCATTTGTAATAGAAGCTGTAGTTGAAAAGTTTGATGTAAAGCTTGAAATTTTTAATAAAATTTCAAAATTGATGAATGAAGAGGTTGTGATGGCAACTAATAGTTCTTTCATTCAAGCTTCTGAAATCTCAAAACATTGTGAACATCCTAAAAGGTTTATAAACATGCACTTTTTCTATCCACCAATACGAATGGATTTAATTGAGATTTCATATCCAGCTAATGTATCAAAAGGAGTGTTAGAACGTACTAAATCTGTAAGTGAAAAAATGGGTAGATCAGTGGTAGTTCTCAAAAAGGAAACCCCAGGATTTATTGTAAACAGGATGTTGGCTGCCTTGGTAGATGAAGCTTATGAACTTTATGCTGAGGGAATTGCTGATTTTAAAGATATAGATCTTGCTATCAAAAAAGGATTAAATCATCCTCTGGGCCCATTTGAACTTTCAGATTATTCAGGATTAGATATACATTACTATGCTAAATTGAAAAAATTTGAAGAATCTGGTGACCCTAAAGATGAACCAAAAAAGTTTTTAGAAGAAAAAGTTATGAATGGTGATTTAGGAGTAAAAACCGGTAAAGGCTTTTATGAATACAAAAAAGACTAGTTTATTCAAAATCTTCGTCTTTTAGATTAAACATCACTTCCTTGTTTGATTTTATAACAAGTACAATTCTTTCGCTTTGTATTGGGAATGGATAAGGTTTCTCCCAATATTTTTCAGATAATTTATCAATATTGTCTCTTGCTTCTTGACCAGTGATTTCAGCGATAACTTCACCTCTTATTTCAACAAATTTAAATGGATTGTCGTGCTTCCAAATCGTAACCGTGACTCTGGGATCTTTTAAAATATTTTTGTATTTGAATCTATGTATCTCTGTATTGATTAAAATATTTTCACCATCTGTATCAACCCACATCAAGTGTGTTTGTGGAACGCCATTTTTAAATAAAGTTGTCAACGCTGCATAATTTGGGCCAGATGCCATTTGAATTGTTTTATTGTCTAATCCCATCTGTTAAATTATAGTTTATGAAAGTTGTTTTGCAGAGAGTTAAAAGTGCTTACGTAAAAGTTGACTCAAGTATTATTTCAGAAATTAATCACGGCTATTTACTTTTATGGGGAATTGAAGAAGCTGATTCTGAAGTTGAAAGTGATATTCTGATAAATAAAATTTTAAATTTTAGAGTTTTTTCTGATGAAAATTTAAAAATGAATAAATCAATAGTAGACATATCAGGAGAGATATTAATTGTTAGTCAGTTCACGTTAGCTGGAAAATTTCTAAAAGGGAATAGGCCTTCGTTTGTAAAAGCAAAATCTCCAGAAATTGCTGAAGAGATGATTTCAAAAATTGTTCAGGCATTTTCTCAACATGTAACTGTAAAGACTGGAAGCTTCGGCGCCATGATGGATGTAGGTTTAATCAATGATGGTCCTGCAACCTTTGTGTTGACTGCTAGAAATGGTGAGTTAATTGATCAAGCAGATTGAAGCTTAGTTTTTTTTCCTACTTCTTTTTTATCAAGTTGTTTATCAAGATAATATTCTTCTCCAGCCCATAAATGTAATCCAAGCCCGAGTTTCATCGCACACCTTTTGAAAGAATCTGACTCTGCATGCTTTGCATTACTACCATCATTTTTTTGATCGTGCTCTACGTCACCGATAGATGTTACGGTGACTAATTTGCCATCAATTTCAACGGTCAATTTTCCAAAGCAACCTACTACTGTTCCTGTAGTTTCCTGTCTGATCAATTCAACAACTTCCCAATTAAAAGGTCCACAAACTTCTAATAGACGTTGTGTAATTACTGGATGTGGAACGTAATTTCCAAACTTGCCCTTAGGTGCTTTTTTTATCCAATCTTTTGGAAATTTTCTTGATAGTTCATACAATTGTTTCATTTTCTTCTCTCCATTTCTTTCAAATCTTTCGCCCATACTGGAGCGGTATCATTGCTTGTTTTAATAACTTGTAATTTAGGTTCCTCATCCCAAATTTTTTCTATAAAAGTATCTCTTGCTAGTTGTTTATCCATTCCTTTTTTTTCTGCAACTGCATCAAGGCCCCTTAATTTTGGTACAAAAGTATTTCCACAAAGCGCTACTAAGTTTTCAATATCATCATCTGAAAGTTTCTTGTTGGTAGCCCAATCAATTAATTTTTTTAAATCTAGAGTTTTTGATTTGTAACTTTTAGAGTAATTAAAGACAGTATCAGATATTTTTATCGCTCCTTTTTCTTGAACATCGAGTGCAATTTTATTATCTACAAATTTATTGATTTTATAAGTACTATCTTTTGCTTCTATAGAAACTCCTCTAGCTACAAACAATTCTTTAGGTTCTTCAATTGTTTGTAGTTCTGTGTTTTCTAGAGCTTCTTCTCCACTTTTGGCAATATCCCAGATCAAATCTTTCATCTATTCTCCTAATTTATGCTGCTTCATCATATATTCTATGACAATTGCATCTGTCATTGTGGTCTATACAAATAAAATTTGCTTTGATCCCGGACGTTTCAAGTAATTTAAGTATTTCTTTATCTTTCATATTTAATAATTTAGAAATTCAGTGAGACAAAAAAAATAAAATAACAACCTTTCTAGCCAAAACCTATATATGATGAGCTTGTGATAGTTGAAAATAATCTCTTTGACTCACATATGTATAAAGAAGTCATCAAACAGTATGACGAAGTCTCTAATTTAATAAATCTTGATTCCAATATAAGAGAAAGGCTTAAATTACCCCAAAGGTCTTTAGTTGTCACTTTTCCTTTCAGAAGGGATGAATATGACGAAGTAGAGACAGTTGTAGGATATCGAGTCCAGCATGTTTTGTCGATGGGACCTACTAAAGGTGGTATAAGATATGCTCCGGATGTAAATCTAGGTGAAGTTACAGCTTTGGCTATATTGATGTCTTGGAAATCTGCAATTGTTGGATTACCTTATGGTGGAGCTAAGGGCGGAGTAGCCATTGATCCTAACCCTTTAACAAGAGCTGAAAAGCAAAGAGTTACTAGAAGGTATACAGCAGAATTACTTCCGATAATAGGGGTTGATAAAGACATACCTGCTCCAGATCTCGGCACAGATGAGCAAACAATGGCATGGATTATGGATACATATAGTAACTTTGTTGGCTCTCCTCAACCTGGAATAGTCACAGGAAAACCAGTTTCACTGGGAGGTTCTATTACAAGAAGAGAATCAACAGGAAGAGGAGCTGTAGCTGTAGGGGAAGCTGCGATGAAAAAATTAGGTAAAAAATATGAGAATTCACGTGTTGTAATTCAAGGATTTGGCAATGTTGGAAGGTATGCTGCTTTAGATTCTTATGAACGGGGAGCTAAAGTAATTGCAGTTAACGATCTAGGTGGTGCAGTACTTAATAAAGATGGATTAAATATTCCGGAACTTTTTAAACATATTGCAAAAACTCCTTCTGTAAAAGGCTTTGAAGGTGGTGAAGACTATGAAGGTGAAATTTTAGAAATAGAATGTGATGTTCTAATACCTGCAGCTGTCGGAGGTGTGATTACTTCTAATAACGCAGAAAAAATTAAAACAAATGTGCTTATTGAAGGTGCAAATTCGCCAACAACTTTAAATGCTGACAAGATTTTGAGAGAAAATGGAGTAATTATTATTCCAGATATATTAGCTAATGCAGGAGGAATTACTGCTAGTTATTTTGAATGGGTACAAAATACTCAAAATTATTTATGGAAAGAAACTGAATTACATGAAAAGCTTATCGATGTAATGCTTACTTCATTTGAAGAAGTTTGGACTATTTCACAAAAACAAAACTGTGATTTGCGTACAGCTGCATTGATAAAAGGAATTAAAAGAGTAGCTGCTGCAAAATTAACTAGAGGACTGTTCCCTTAAAAGCTTTTCGATTTCAGTTTGAATTTCATTTTTTTGATTTTCTAATTCAGAAATTTTTGATTCAATATCTTTTCTGTTAGTGTTTCCAATCGGACTATCTACTGGAATTTTATCATCATCTTTAAACATGTCTAGAACTTCAATTTCTTCCACTAATTCAGCTATTGATTCGTTTATAATTCTGAGATTTTCGGTATTTGGAGCATTTTCATTAAATACTGGACAGATTGGTTTGTAGTAACACCAGTCACACAATGTATTTTTTATTGCAGGAAACTCATTCTCTTCATATGCTTTTTTTATATTTTCCCAAATTTCTAAAATTTCATTTTTTGCATTTGATAAATCTTCTTCGGTTATTTTCAATGTGTGAATAGTTGAATTTTTGAGGTAAATTAACTTTAGCTCAACTGGCATCTCACCGAGCTCTTCTTTGATTAGAAGCGCATATAATTTTAAAGCAAAAAATCTAGGTTCTTTATATTTAGCCATAGGAGCTTTTCCACTTTTGTAATCCACAATGATTAAATCACCATTTTTATTTCTATCCATCCTGTCCAAGATACCTCTTAAATTTAAGTCATTGATTGAGCCTCTTACCCAACGCTCGCGCTCTAAAGGTTCAAAACTTGTAGGGTCTTCTATTTCCATGTAATTATTAAGCAATTTAAGACCATCAACACCCCATTCTCTTTCTTCATCTACATTTGAAAATAAATTATGATGTTCATCATTTCCTCTAACTTTTGTCCACGCATCTCGAAATAAATTATGTAGTTTTTCAATACTTCTCTCTTCTTTTGGCAAATCAAACAAATCTTCTAGTGCTTGATGTACAGTAGTACCTTTTGCTTGAACTTCATTTGTAGGTTCTTTTAATTTATCAACATTTGCGAATTTAAATTGCTTGGGACAGGTTTTAAATTGAGATGCTCTTGAAGGAGATAAATTTTTTATCATATGTAAATTATATATATATTATTTCGAATATTTGTAAAATGTAATAGTGAACAGTTTTCTTAAAGTATTACAAATCGTAGGCATTGCTACTTTTATCTTGTATTTTGTTATTGGCATTTTGTATAATTCCTTTAGCTGGTTTAATTTCCTTTTCAATTAAGACTGTATTATTCATAAATCTGATTGTTGCTAAAGTTATATGAATGAGCAATGACAAAATCAAAGTAGCAATTCTTGGAGTTGGAAATTGTGCAAGTTCATTTGTACAAGGCATTGAACACTATAGCAATTCTGACAATGAAGATGGCTTAATATCAGATGTAATTGGCGGATATAAAGTTTCTGATATTGAAGTTGTTGCTGCCTACGACATAAACTCATTAAAAGTCGGAAAAGATTTAAGTGAAGCAATTTTTGCTGAACCAAATAATACTATGAAATTTTGCGATGTTCCGAAAACAGGAGTGACTGTTCAACCAGGTGTCAAAAATGATGGAGTTGGTAAATTTGTTAAAGATATTATTAACACTTCTCCTGATTCAGATAATTTTGAAGAATCTCTTAGGGAATCAGGGGCAGAAATATTGATTAACCTTCTACCAGTTGGATCTGATGAGGCAGTGAAATACTATGCACAAGCTGCAATAAATTCTAATGTAGGCTTTATAAACTGTATACCAGTTTTTATTGCTCGAGATGAAGAATGGTATCAAAAATTTAAAGATGCTTCGGTTCCATTAATTGGTGATGATATTAAAAGCCAAGTTGGAGCAACTATTGTCCATAGAGCTCTTGCACAGTTATTCTCTGACCGTGGCGTCAAGCTAGAAAACACATATCAATTAAACGTTGGTGGAAATATGGATTTTCTTAATATGCTAGAAGAAGATAGATTAGAAACTAAAAGAACAAGTAAAACTTCATCTGTGACTTCTGTTGCTAACAAAGGTACAGGCATTTCAGCTGATAATGTGAGAATAGGCCCATCGGATTACGTTAAGTGGTTAGAAGATAGAAAAAAAGCTTTTATTAGACTTGAAGGTAAAGCTTTTGGTGGTGCGCCATTAAATATAGAGGTTCAACTAGAAGTATGGGATTCTCCAAACAGCGCAGGTGTGACCATTGATGCAGTTAGGTATATGAAATTTTTTAAAGAGCAAAATGATTTAAAGTCACTCGATTTGGTTTCTGCTTGGTTAATGAAAGCTCCATTTCAACCCGTTAAAGATGGTGATGTATTATTGAAGCTCCATGAGCTTACACATAAAGAGATTAATTAGATTAGAGAATTTTCAAATATTCCCAAAGCCTCTTCAACATGCTTTATTGGCGTAGTGAGAGGTCCCATAAATCTAATTACGTTTCCATTTTCTCCACAAGTTACTAAAAGAAGACCGTTATCTCTACAATTATTGATTATTTCTTGAGCTTTTTCTTTGTTGGGTGTTTTTGAATCTTTATTTTCTACGATCTCAACACCGATCATTGGACCATAGCCTCTTACATCACCGATAAATTCATTTTCATTCATCAAATTTTTTAAATAAGAATTCATAATTTCAGATTGTTTTGAAGCATTTACTAATATATTTTCATTATCAAAAGCTTCTAATACACCTAAAGCTGCAGCGCATGAGACTGGCGAAGCTCCAAAAGTACTTCCTATTCCTGCATCATGAATAGTATCCATTATTTCTGCTTTGCCTAGTACAGCGGCTAATGGAAATCCTCCAGCTATACCTTTTGCTAATGTAACTAAATCTGGATTAACTCCTACAGTTTCTGCACCAAACATTTCACCAGTTCTTCCATAGCCAGTTTGTACTTCATCAAAAATAAGCAGAATATTATGATAGTCACAAATTTCTCTCAAGCTTTTTAAGAAATAATTTGAAGCAGGAATATAGCCACCTTCACCGAGTTGTATCTCAACAACAACAGCAGCAGTATCATCAGGATTGAGTGTTTCTTTAAATAAGTCTTTAATACTTGCCAATGCATCGTCATCAGATATATCCCTATATAAATATGGGTACAATGCATGTTTTACGAATTCTGGGAATGGACCAAACCCCTCTTTATATGGTTTATCTTTTCCTGTTAAACCCATCGCTAGATATGTTCTTCCGTGAAAACCACCTTTAAATGATATGATTGATTTTTTATTTGTATAATATCTTGCAATTTTTACAGCATTTTCAACAGCTTCAGCTCCACTATTAACCATAAATGTTTTTGTATCTGAAGTAATTGGATATCTTTTATTTAACTCTTCCGATAGCTTTACAGCATTTTCATGAGGTGCAAATGCAAAACAGGAATGTGAAAAATCATTAAGTTGATTTTTTACTTTTTCAACTACTCTTGGATGAAGATGGCCGGTATTAAGCACTGCGTAACCACCAACATAATCTAGATATCTTTTACCCTCAGAATCCCATATTTCAGCATTTTTTCCTTTTACAATGAAATTTTCTAGAGTGCTATACCATGCACTTGGCACATTTTGAGTGATAGCATTGTTCATTAGATTAACCATTAATGAATACTGTAACTGATTAATTATTAATACTCAATTCTGTAGCCACTAAAATAGATACATGGATTTTTACTATATGGAATTACCTTCATATATAAGTATTGTTGTATGTGCATTAGTGGGTCTTGTTTTATTATTTATAAAATTCAGCAAATTTGAAGTAAGCATTACTATCACCAATTTTTTAATAACATCTTCTCTTGCAACTGTATTACTACAAGTATTGATAGTTATTTATTATTCCCAAAGTAATGAAATCGGCTCTTTCAGTATGTTCTACAATATTGTAAATTTATTCGTTTTAACATTTCTATATATTTACCGAAATGAGATGAGATTAAATTATTATTTATACTGGTCTTTTGCTTTATTCTTTTTGATGGGAATGGAAATTAGGGCTATTCAAACTTTAGGATTAGGACTTAATTAATGGTATATAAAGTTCTTGATGATAATTTGACGCTTGCGAATATTAATTCTGATAAACCAAAAGTCTGCTTTCTTCATGGATGGGGCAGAAGCTCTAAAGATTTTATGAATATAGAAAAAGAATTTGAATCTATCTCCTTAGACATTCCTGGCTTCGGGAAATCTGTTCCATTTCCACAAAGCCTATCTCCAAAAAAATATGCTGCATATCTCGCTGATATAATTCCTAGTTCTGTTGAAGTTTTAGTTGGACATTCATTTGGTGGAAGAATAGCTGTTCACTTATCTCAGATAAAAAATTATAAGAAGATAGTGTTAATTGGTACACCTTTGATAAGAAAACAAAATACTAAAAAATCATTTTCTGCCTTTAACCTCTATAAGTTAATGAATAAATATAAATTAGTTGATAATGAAAAATTAGATCAGATGAAAAATAAATATGGTTCTGAAGATTATAAAAATTCTAATAAACATTTAAAAGACACACTAGTAATGGCAGTCAATGATGACTTGAAAGGCATTCTTCCATATATAGACACTGAAGTCGAACTTGTGTGGGGAGAAGAAGACTCAGAAGTACCCCTTCAAGTAGGATTGGACTCAAATGATATAATTCCTAATTCTGAATTAACGATAATCCCTGGTGCTGGCCACAATGTACTAATGAATAGCTCACAGATTATAATTGAATTAATTAAAAAATGAATATTCTTTATACAACTGTTTTAATTTTACTCACATTAAGTTCATGCGTAAATTCTTTAAGATGGGGTAGGATTGCTCAGAGAGAACATTATATCCCTGGGTATGTAACAAAGTTTTACTTTAGATGGGTTAGATTAGTACCTTTTAACAATCTTTATTATTTGTCTTGCATCATATTAGCTTTTTTAAGCCTCTGGACTCCATACACCGCAATTGGCCTAGCCATAATAAATCTTTTCCTACCAAGGGGCCTATTATTTAAAGACAGATCTTCAAAGGTTGAATTTACTGAAAGATTAAAACGTTTAAATATTGTTTACTATATTTTAATTATTTCCATATCAGTCATATCAATAAACTCAGGATTTGGTTATTTTCTTGCACTTATTGCAAATGTTTTCTCACATTATGTATTTGATCAAGCTCTTAGAATCACAAAAGGTTATGAAAAAAATAAATCTCAAATTTATGTTGATGAAGCAGAAAAGAAGCTATCAACATTCAACGGCCCAATAATTGCAATTACTGGTTCATATTCTAAGACAACGACTAAAAATACTATTTCTCAAGTAATCTCAACCAAAAGCAATGTGTTTGCTACACCAGAAAGTTTTAATAATCGACTTGGAATATCTAAATCAATTAATGAAGATTTAAATTCTTCACATGAAATTGCTGTCTTTGAAATGGGAACTTATGGATTTGGAGAAATACGTGAAATGTGTGCATGGGTTAAGCCTCATATTTCGGTTATAACTGGTATAGCACCTGTTCACTTAGAAAGAATGAAATCACTAGAAAATATTCTTGATGCAAAATCAGAGATTGTTGATCTTACAGGTACAGTCATAATTAACGGAGATGATGAGTTTCTACTTAATCAAGCTAGATTATGGACTGCACAAAAAATGGTGATCGATTGTTCAGTAACATCAAAAAATGCTGCTGTCTTTGTTGATTATGAAAATTCACTACATTCAATTTACATATCAGGTAAATTCATAACCTCTGTAAAAGGTTCTAAAATATTACAACTCTCTATTGCATTGACGGTTGGTGTATTAATAGCTTTAGAGATGGACATAATAGAATATTTTCAAAAGATTGAAAATTTAGAGAAAACCTCTCATCGTCAGAATGTATTAAAAGGCAACATGGGCCAAACTATTATTGATAATTCTTTTAATTCAAACCCAATTTCAAATCTAGCAAGTTTAGAACTATTGCATTCATATGAAACTAATGGTAAAAAATATTTAATTACCCCAGGAATGGTAGAACTAGGTTCCGAACAGTTTTCATATAATTATGAGTTTGCTTTTAATGCAAGTGAGATTATAGACGAAGCTCTTGTAGTAGGATTTACAAACAAAACATCACTTACACTGGCTTTTGAAGATAACAATGTTCCAGTTAAATTTTTTAAAAATAGAGATTTAGCTGTTTCTTATCTAAACTCTGTGGTGAAAGATAATGATGTTGTATTATTTGAAAATGATTTACCTGACCATCACCCTTAAATTATGAGTAACAAATTAGCAGTCATTTATGGAGGTCCATCTCCAGAACACGACATTTCAATATTGACTGGCTTACAAGCTGCAAAAATATTGTCTTCAAAATATGAAGTTTTGAACATCTATTGGTCTCGTGACAACAGATGGTTTTTAGTTGATAATGATCTTGAATCTAAGGATTTCATTGAAAATAAAAATATTTTTAAGAAAGAGATAACAATTAAGTACGATTCAAATCCTGGTTTTTACATTAAAAAGAAAAAAATAGAAATAGATTTAATCGTAAATTCATGTCATGGTGGTCCAGGTGAAGACGGAACATTACAGAGTTTATTAGCTTTATTAGAGATAGATTTTACTGGTCCTTCATTGACCACATCTCAATTATGTATGGATAAGTATGCTTTTTTTGCCTTAATGAATAGTAATAACATACCAGTTCTGGAAAAACATTTAGTATCAGAAAAAGTTCTTCCAAAATTTGAGGGACCATATATTCTAAAACCTAGATTTGGAGGATCTTCAATTGGTGTAGAAGTTGTAGACGATTATAAAACCGCAATAACCATTTCTTCAAATTCAGATTTGTATAACCAAGGTGCAACCATTGAAAAGTATCTTGAAAAATCCACGGATTTGTTGGTTGCTGTAAGATCGTTTCCTCAAATTGATTATTCAGATATTGAAAAGCCAATTAGATCAAACAATTTTGAATTGTTTTCATACACTGACAAATATCTTGAAAATGGTGGATTAGAAGGTTCAAAAAGAGAACTGCCAGCAAATATATCGAAAGAAATTAAAGATGAAATTAATCGAATTTTAGATTTATTTATGTCAATTGTTGATATTAGGGGAATAGCAAGGGTAGATTTTCTATTGAAAGATCAAGAATTATATATAAATGAAGTTAATACAATACCCGGTAGCCATGCACTCTACTTATGGGAGTCAAAAGGGTTTAGCAAATTTGAGTTAATGAATGATATGATTTCTGAAGCCAGAAATTCTTTGTCATCTTGGTCCACAGAAGGATCTGATGGGACTGCATTGAAATCAGCAAAAGATATTAAAAGTAAGTTAGGTTAATGCTCGGTATACATTGGGACTGTGATGGAACAATCATGGATACTGAGCGACTCTATGCCTATGCATGGCAGACACATTTAAAAGCATTTGGATTAAGTATCCCTGAAGATGAAATAAAACAATTTATTGGAGTTGATGACAGGATAGTGCATTCGTTTTATTCGGATCAGGTAAATCTAGAAAATTTCGATCAAACGATGTCAAAGCTAGGTTCAATAATTGAAAACTCTCTAGATGAAAGAATAATATTTCAAGATTCAAAACAACTCCTTTATCAATTATCGCAACTAGAACATAAACAGGCCTGTGTATCTGCAAGTCCATATGAGTTATTAAGTAAAAAACTTCAAAAGTTCAAGGTTGATTCTTATTTTGATTTTGTTATTGGAGGAAATCAGGTTAGTAGAAACAAACCATATCCAGACATTTACAATAAGGCGATAGAACAATTGGGAACTTCTAATAATTTAGTTATCGAAGATAGTCCGACAGGCATTTCATCTGGTAAAGCTTCAGGCTCTTATGTTTTAGCTATAGACAGAGGTATGTTTTCTAAAGAACAACTGAGTGAAGCAGATCAAATAGTTGAAATGTTAGATATTGAAATAATAAATCAGATTTTAAAAAGTCTATAAACAGGGGATATTCTTAAAATAAATTACAAAACTTTCTTAGGCGCATAATGTGACTAAGAAATATTTAGTATTAATACAGGAATTTTTCTTTCCGTTCTTCTTTGATAAGCAGAGTAGCCACCGTTATTCATATAATCCATTTTGTTCCACCACTCATTTTTTTCATCTTCAAATATTTCTCTAGATACTGCTTTAAATTTTTCTCTTCCAATTTGGACTTCACACTCAGGATATTTTTTTAAATTGTGATACCAGCCTGGATTAGTATCACTCCCACCTTTTGAGGCTACAATGCAAATTTCATTATCCTCTTTAAGAAAAACTAAAACATTTTTTCTTTCCAGATTTGTTTTTGCCCCAGTTGTATGAAGTATTAAACAAGGACGGTTATTTAAAAATTTACCGATTCTTCCGTTTGAGTAAATATAAATATAGTTATGAAAGAAAAGAAATAAAAATAATAAATATCTTTTCATATATTCAATTCTATTCTTTTTTTCCAAGAACTATAACTCGATGGATAAAAATTAATAGGCTTTACTAATCTAACAGATGGGAATTCGGAAGTTGGAATATTTACTCGAGTTATTTTTTTGTATTTTGGGACTGCCGCAAATGTGCATGCAAAATTTTTATTTTTAAGATATTCAATTGGATTATCTAAGTACACTTGAGTACTTCTCTTATAAGATAATTCTCTTAGACAATCCAATAAAAATATAATTCTTTTAGTTGAAAGTTGTAAATAATTTAATAAAGGCTTGTCAAAAATAAAAACAGCTGGAAGATTTGAATAATAATTCAATGCTGGATCATTGTCTCCTAGTGACTCAGCAGTCATCCAAACAAAATCAGGTTTTGAATCAATATTATTTTTTATACTTTCAGGTCCAAAATTAGTTTCAAGATTCAAATCAACATCTATTGTTTTTTTAGTTATGTTGATTTCTTCAGGCCAATTTTGTATAGGACAATTGTATTTGACCTCACAGTTGTCACAAAAACTTTTCGCTCTTTTGTCTACTTGGAATTTTGAAAAACCATACACTTTTCCAGTTTGAGAGCCCATAACCCAATGCCAACCTAATCTATTTGCAAATCTTGATCCATCAACTAGATGTTTAAACATGTAATCTTCATAATTTCTCCAGTTATCTCCAGTTCGCAATGAAAAATGGGATGCAAACCACATTCTTGTTTGATTAACCATGTATCCAGTGCTTTCAAGCTCTGTTTTAATTGAATTAATACAATTCATGTTTTGATAGTTTTTTTCAATATTTTTATTTGATTTGATTGCATAATTTAAATAATCATTTGAATTTTTACCTACAATTGCGTATAAATGCCTCGAAAACTCTTGCCATAACAGCTCATCTCTGAATTTTGTTTTATCTTGGTATTCAAATTTTTCTACAAAATTCCATACTTCGGGTAACGAAATTAAACCATGTCGTATATAAGCAGATAAATAAGACGAACCTCTTTTTTCAATTGGAAATACATTATTTCTTGTTTTTGCATAATTTTTAATATCTAGTGTGTTTAAAGCATTATCTGCATTGGATTGACCCCCTTTTATTAAAGGTTCTATGTACTTATCGCAGCATAAATCATTAAAATATTTGTTAATTATTTCTTCGTTGGATAAGTCTAAATTAATTAAGGACATTAAGTTGTTTAGTACTTATCTTGTCCAATTCGGATATTTTTGACAATATTTACGTCATCTTGTGCTTCAATTTCGAAATTTATTCTCTGACCCTGTCTTAATGTTCTAAAAATAGATCCTTTAAGAGAACCTGGAATAATAAAAACTTCTGATTTGTCGGTATCTAATAAAATAATCCCGTTTCCGGTATTTGGGTCATACGATTTAACAACACCTTGTGCCATTAAACTTTTTCGCCTCTTTGTCTAATTTCCTTAACAACTGACTCTATTCCGCGCTTATCAATAATTTTGTTTCCTCTTGTACTAACTTTAAGTTTTACCCATCTATTTTCGCTAGCAAGCCAATATTTTTTTGTTTGAATATTTGGTTTAAACCATCGGGGATTTCGTTTATGAGAAAAGGAAACGTTCTTCCCAGAGCGTGGTTCTCTTCCTGTAACTTGACATCTATTTGCCATAATATTTCCTCCAAAATACAATTCTAACTATAACTAATTTATTAATTTGTAGGTACTTTCATTTTAAAACTTTTTAGGTAATGTTTGATTGTGGTTGAAAGAAGCTTTAAATATTTAGACGAAATAGAACTTAGTTTTGTTAGGGGAATAGGCGAAAAAAAGTATGCAAGTTTAAAAAAAAGTAAATTAAAAACTGTTGCTGATTTAATTCGCTATTTTCCAAGAACACATATTGACAGATCAAAGGTTAAGTTAATATCTGAAATCAATAAAAATGATGAAAATAATGAAGTAACTATCTTTGGAACTATTGATAAAGTTTCCGTTTTTACTACTAAGACAAGATTGAGAATTGCAACACTGAGTATTTCTGATGAATCAGGAAGTTTAAAAGCTAAATGGTTTGGTCCTCAATATATAGAGTCTAGATTTAAAGAAGGTGAAGTAGTTGCTGTGTCAGGAAAGCCTGAAGTTAAAAAAACTGGAAGTGTTGATTTTAAAAATCCAGCTATTGAAAAATTTACTGATATTGAAGAATTAAATGAGACGGGTTCTTTTATTCCTATTTACAAAAAAGTAGAGGGCATGACAAGCGCAAGCATTAGAAAAGGGTTAAAGGAAATTATCGCTATATTAGAGTCGACAAAAGATGATTTTACACCTGGATTATTTGATGTCTTGCCTTCTGAAATCATAAAAGAACATTCTCTTGAAAATAGATTACAAAGTATAAAAAAGATTCATTTTCCAAAAAACGAAGTTGACTATAAAAATGCAAGACGGAGATTAGTTTTAGATGAGTTTATTTATTTAAGGTCAATATTTGAAAATCTAAAGTCAAAATATAAGAATGAAAATAAAGGATTAGTTTACACATTTTCTAATTCGGACATAGATGAATTTATAGACCAACTCCCATTTCAATTAACACAATCGCAATTAAATGCTGTAAATGAAATTTTAGAGGATTTTAGAAAAAATTATCCTATGAAAAGACTGCTGCAAGGCGATGTTGGTTCAGGAAAAACAGTCGTGGCTACTATCGCATCTTATGCTGCAATTAAATCAGGCTATCAGGTTGCATTAATGGCTCCAACAGAGGTTTTAGCTGAGCAACACTTTGCCTCAATTAATCAATTTATGAATAAAGATCAATGTGACATATACCTACTTACTTCATCAATTAAAGATAGAGAAAATATTTTAGACAACTTAAATAATGGTAAACCAGCCCTTTATATTGGTACGCACGCACTAATTCAGGAAAGTATTAAATTTTCAAATCTTGGGTTTGCTATTATTGATGAACAACAGAGATTTGGTGTAGAGCAAAGAAAAAAGCTAATAAATGAAACTGGAGATATTCCTGACCAGTTAGTTATGACTGCTACACCAATTCCAAGAACTACAGCATTGTCAATTTATGGAGATTTAGAAATTTCTTCGATTAATGAATTACCACCTGGGAGAAAAGACATTACTTCCCATCTAATAGAAGGATCAAAAAAAGATAACGAAACTATTTATGATATTTGTGAGTTTCATCTCCAGAAAAAATCACAAATATTTGTAGTCTGCCCATTTATTGAAGAAAGTGAATTGGTGGATATTCAAGCTGCTGAAAATGTTTTCGTTGAGTATAAAGAAAAGTTTAAAGATTACAATGTTTCAATTCTTCATGGAAAGATGTCTTTTGATGAAAAAGACCAAATAATGCAAGATATGAAGAATGGTAAAGTAGATATCCTAGTTTCTACAGTTGTTATTGAAGTTGGAATAGATATACCAAATGCAACATTAATGATTATTGAAAGCGCTGAAAGATTTGGATTAAACCAACTACACCAATTAAGAGGTAGGGTTGGGAGAAGTGACAAACAATCAGAATGTATTTTTCATGTTTCTAAGAAAAAAACATTAAATACAATCAGTGAAGATGGAAAGAGAAGATTAGAAGCGATTGTAAATATAAAAGATGGCTTTAAATTATCAGAAATTGATTTAGAGATTAGAGGTGAAGGTAAAGTTACTGGTACAAGCCAATCTGGACAATCTGATTTAAAGATAGCCGATTTGAGATACGACTATGAACTGCTATTAGAATCAAAAAATATATTTGATAAAATTGAATCTGAAGATATTAAAAAACTTATGTTTGAGGAAGCACAAATTCTATTTCCAAATTATTTTAAAGCAAGTGGAACTACATGAGAGTTCTTGCTGGAAGATATAAGTCAAAATTAATTCGAACAATTAATGATCCATTAACCAGACCTATGATGAGCAAAGTAAGGGAATCAATATTTAATTCTCTACAATTCAACATTGAAAATAAAGATATTTTAGATCTTTATGCCGGTTCAGGAAGTTTAGGAATTGAATCTTTGAGTAGAGGTGCGAATTTTGTAACTTTTATTGAAAATTCAGATGATTGTATAACTATTTTGAAGCAAAATTTAAAAGAATTTGAAAATAATTATAAAATCACTAAATCTAGTGTAGATAAGTTTCTACAAACATCCTTGAGTACATACGATATTGTTTTTTATGACCCTCCTTTCAAAATAGAAACGGATGTTGTTAAAAACGAGGTCATGAAAATTTATAATATATTAAACACTGATGGATTTGTTGTAATTCACCGCCATACTGCATCAAAAGAACTTGATACTTTAAAAAATTATAAAATTCATAAAGAAAAAAACTATGGTCAAAGTAATATTCTTATATTGAGGAAATTATGAAAATTTTAATTCCAGGCTCTTTTGATCCACCAACAAATGGCCATATAGATGTAATAAAAAGATGTTCTAAAATCTTTACTGAAATCCTTGTTGGTGTTGTAGTTAATCCTTCAAAAGAATCATTATTTTCGCGTGAAGAGCGATCATCAATGCTTGAGGAAATATTTAAAGACTACACAAATATAAAAGTTATGAGTTTTGAAGGTCTTTTGGTTGACTTTGCCTCAAAAAACTCTGTGGATGCAATTGTTAAAGGATTAAGAGCGATGACAGATTTTGATTACGAGTTTCAAATGGCTCAGGCAAATTCTACACTAGCTGGATTTGAAACCATATTCATTCCTTCTTCACCAGAATTTGGTTATTTATCTAGTTCAATGGTTAAAGAAATTCATTCTTTTGGCGGGGATGTTTCTTCTCTAGTTCCATCAGAAGTTTTAAAAAGGCTAAACAATGAATAATTCTGAAACAAACTTTGAAGATGTTTTAAAAGGTGAAAGTAAAATCGAAATAGTAGACAAATTAGAAAATTTAAGAAATCAATTAAACTCAAATACTCTTAAGGGGAGAATTAATAAAAAAGATATATTAAAGAGTATTGATGAAATAATTGACTCTATGCCAGTTGAGATGCGCACTGCAAGATGGATTGTAAGAGAACAAGAAAGTTTTATCAATCAAGCCAAAATTGAATCAAAAGCTCTTTTAGATGATGCCAAAGCAGAATCTGAAAAATTGATTGCAAATTCATATGTTATTCAGGAAGCTGTAATTGAAGCAAATGCAATAATAAAACAAGCTGAAGTTGAGATGCAAACATATAGAACAAATATAGAAGATACAATTGATCAGAGAATTGATGACATTCAGAATAAAATTGATCAACTTTCTAATTTTTTAGAAAATGAAAAAAATAAACTACGTGAGCCTAGAAACATAGAAAACCCAGAAAATTAATGAAGCTCAATTCAAAGATAAAAACCATTGATATAGTTAATTCTCCTGTTCCTTTAGTTGTTAATCTTTCAGGGAAATTTGAAATTTTTTATGCAAACCATTTCACAGAAGATCAAGATTTAGTGAATTTAATTTCGGAACTTTATATTGATGATTCAATATTAAATATTGATATCAATTTAGAACTTTCTTATAAATCAGAATGCGCAAGATGTCTCTCTAAAAAGGCAAATAAGATGAAAAATTCAAGATTATTTAAGCTAAATACCGATGTAGAAAACGATTATGAAATTAATTTTGATAGAGAATATGTAGATATAGAGCCATTTATTTCAGAAATAATAATCGATAATTTAGATAGACTTTATATATGCAGTAATAAATGTAAAGGTTTATGCGGTATTTGCGGTAACAATATGAATAAAATTAAGTGTAATTGTGAAGAAAAAAACTTAAAAGAAAGTCCATTTTCTTCCCTAAGTCAGCTAGATTTGTAGTTTGAAAGGAATATAGCAATGGCAGTACCAAAGAAGAAGATGTCTAAATCAAGAACTAGACGCAGAAAAGCTACGCATAAAATATCTAAACCTCATTTTGTAGTAGATCCTGAAACAGGTGTAGCAAAACAATCTCATAGAGTAAATCCTGCTGATGGTACTTATAACGGTCGTCAAGTAAAAGAACCTGAAGTAAGTTAAGTTTGCTATGAATACTATTGCTGTTGATGCAATGGGTGGAGACTCTGCTCCAATCGATATCGTTAAAGGAGCTATTAAAGCGAAAGATCAGGGTGTCGATGTTGTTTTATGTGGTGATAAAAATTTAATTAATCCATATTTAGAAAATCATGAAATACCTGTTTTTGATTTCCCCCAAGTTATTTCTATGGATGAAGATCCATTAAAAGCTATAAGAAATAAAAAGAATGCATCAATAGTTGGATGCATGCAATTACTTAAAGACAAAAAAGTACAGGCTGTATTTTCTGCAGGTTCTACAGGCGCAACATTAATAAGTGCAATTTCAATTCTTGGAAAACATAAGGGAGTTATTAGGCCTGTCATAGCTTCTGTGTTGCCTTCGTTAAGTGGTAATACAATTCTTCTTGATTCAGGAGCTAGTTTAGATGTAAAGCCAAAAGTTCTTTTTCAATACGGAATAATGGGAGCAAAATTAGCTGAAGTAATAATGGATATCGACAATCCTAAAGTAGGTCTTCTAAATAACGGAGAAGAGGAAACTAAAGGTCGAGATGTAGAAAAAGCAGCATATAAATTATTAAAGAATAGTAATTTAAACTTTGTTGGAAATATAGAAGGAAGAGATTTTTCAACAAAAAAAGCTGATGTGTTTGTCACTGACGGATTTACTGGAAATGTAGTATTAAAAACATTAGAAGGCACTGCAAAATTACAGCAAAATCTAATTTCTTCAGCACTGTTAGATAATTTATTTAAACCTTTGTTAATTCCCGTAAAAAAAGCTTTACAACCTGTTAAAGATCAGCTTAATCCAGATAAATCTGGTGCTTCATACTTATTAGGTGTAAACGGAGTAGTCACAATAGGTCATGGTTCTTCTAATTCTGAAGCAGTCAAAAATGCAATTGTATATACAGAAACTGCTGTAAAAAAAGATTTAATCAGTAAGTTTTCCTCCGCATTAAGTGAATTATGAAAAGCATAGAAGATTTCGAGAAAACAATAGGGTATAGCTTTAAAGACAAAAAACTTTTAAAAATTGCTTTGACTCATAAATCTTATTTAGACGAAAACCCAGATCTAATATCTAATCAACGCTATGAGTTCTTTGGAGATACTATTTTGGATTTTGATTTAACTGAATACCTTTTTAAACATTTTCCAGATTTAGATGAAGGAAGTCTTACAAAGATAAGATCAAGTGCTGTTAATCAGACGAATTTAGTGAAATTAGGTAATGAAATAAATATTGGATCTTTTATGTTTTTAAGTAAAGCAGAGGATTCTACCGGAGGTAGGAACAAGTCATCCATAATTGAAGATGCAGTAGAAGCTTTAATTGCAGCATTATATTTTGACGGGGGATTAACCGCAGTAAATGGATTTGTTTCTAAATACATATATCCGAGCATAAAAGAGCTTTCTGAAAATCCTGGACAGAAAGATTATAAAACAAGACTTCAAGAGTATTATGCGAAAGTTGGGAAAAAAGTAAATTATATGGATTCATCTACTGGTCCAGATCATGATAAAAAATTTCAAACACAAGTTTTTTTGGATAAAGAAATTATCGGAGTTGGAGAAGGCAAGTCAAAAAAAAGTTCACAACAAGAAGCTGCGAAACAAGCATTAGAAAAAATAAATGCCTGAACTGCCTGAAGTAGAATCAATTAAACTTTCGTTATCTTCAAATATTGTTGGTCAGAAACTTGAGAATTATAAAATCTATGATGATAGAACAAATAGGTACAATACTAAAAAACCAACAATTAAAGAATCTTTATCAGGAATATCAAGAAAAGGTAAACTTTTAATTTTTGATTTTGAACATTATTCGATCATTTTTCATTTAGGAATGAGCGGAAGAATCCAAGTAAACGATAAAAAAAATAAACATACAAGAGCCCGTTTTTATTTTGACAAAGATACAGTAAATTTTGATGATATTAGAAGATTTGGATTTATTAATATCATAAAAGCGGAATTAAAAATTGATTATTTGAATAAAATTGGTCCAGATGTGTTGGAGATTAGTACAAAACAAACAAGAATAATTATTGATAAAAGTAAGAAATCAAAATCATTGATAAAAGATTTTATACTAAACCAAAAATACATGAGTGGAATAGGTAACATTTATGCAAATGAAATATTGTTTGCCTCAAGAATTCACCCTGAAACAAAAGTAAATGCTTTAAGTGGCAATAATTGGAAAGATTTTTTTAATAACACCAAAAAAATTATGCGGTTAGCAATTAAAAACAATGGAACAACTTTAAGTGATATGACTTATTTTTTGCCTTATGGTGAATTTGGTTCAAACCAGAATTTTTTAAAAATATATAGCAAAACAAATTGTTTTAATTGTGAACATATAATTGATAAAATATACATTAACCAAAGAGCTACATATTTTTGTAGGAAATGTCAAAAATTAAAAAATTAAAAGTTCAACTAAATAGAGACGGTTCTCTTGAATCGACTCACTTTATTAACGTATATAAAAATGATCAAAAAGAATATGATTATTTTTTTCCAAGATCAGCTGTTAAACCTTTTCAACTTATCCCTCTTCTTTATGAAGCCCAAAATCAAAATATATTATTAACAAGTGAAGAAATAGCTATATTTTCATCTTCTCATTCTGGTCAAGAAATTCATACAGAATTAATTAAAACAATTGCAAAAAAATATGATTTAGATCTTGAAAGATTAGTTTGTGGAAAACAAAGACCTTTTCATGAACCTACCGCTGATAAATTACTACAAAATAATAAAGAATATACAAAATTACACCATAACTGTTCAGGAAAGCACCTTGCTATGCTTTTATTTTCAAAAATTCTTAACGAGGATAACAAAATTTATCATACCTTTAAAAGTAAAACACAATCGATAGTTAAAGATTTCTTTCAATTTATTTTCACTGATAATGATATTGGTTTTGGCACAGACGGATGTGGTCTTCCAGCAATACATTTACGAACTGATAGTTTTTTAAAAGCGGTTAATAAGATAAAAACTACAGAATACTCTAATAATTGGTCTGATATGTTTAATTCTTACCATACAAACCCATTACTTATTGGCGGTGAAAATCGAACAGATACAAATATCATTCTCAATTCAAGCAAAACAGTTTTAGCTAAATCTGGTGCAGAAGGTGTTCTATTTGTTACAAATAACGATGAATCATATTTGTTTAAATGTATTGATGGAAGTAAAAGGGGAGTAGATTTAGCTACAACTAAATACTTAAACGAAATAGGAATGGTTAATGAAAAACCCTTTCAATATTTAAGCAATCTTTATAGTTTAAATACTCAAAACACTAAGGCAGTCACGATAACTGTTTCTTAAAATTTTTTTAATTTAAAGCAAATTATTCTATTATTTACTATTATTAAGTTAACAACAGGGTAAATAATGTATTTAAAATCTTTAGATATTAATGGCTTTAAGTCATTCTTTGAAAAAACTTCTGTTGACTTTTCAAATAAAGTCAATGTAATAGTTGGACCGAATGGTTCTGGTAAATCCAATGTCGTTGATGCAATTTCTTGGGTATTAGGTACTCAAAGTCCAGCAACCTTAAGAACTAATAAGATGGAAGATGTTATATTTGCTGGTACTGAAAAGTTGTCTCAAAAAGGTTTTGCAGAAGTTTATTTGAATTTTGAAGTGGATGAAAAATTATTCAATGGAAATTCTGAAATATCTATTGGGAGAAAATTGTTTAGGGATGGTACATCAGAATATTTTATGAACGGATTAAATTGCCGTTTATTAGATATTCAAGAATTTTTAAATGATGTAGGGATTGGAAAGCAGCAACATATCATTATATCCCAGGGGCAAATAGCTGAAATTTTGAATTCTAAACCTGAAGATCACAGAACAACCATTGAAGAGGCAGCTGGAATTCTTCCACTTAGAGTTAAGAAAGAAAAATCATTAACAAGAATTGAATCTGGAGAGAAAGAAATTAAGAGAGCAAAAGATGTTCTTCGTGAGATTAAAAAACAACTTAAACCTCTGCAAGATCAAGCAGAAAAAGCAAAAATACATGAAGAGAGTACAAAACTCCTAAAGAGTAAAGTTATTGAACTGAATGTTATGATGTTCAGAAAATTTGATGATAAATATAAAAGTTTTGTAATTGAAGAAAATTCCTTAGATCAAAACTTAGCAGATATTGATAAAAAATTAAAAATATTAAAAGATCAAAAAGGTCAGATAAATAATGAACTTGGTGATGGATACTCAATAGGTTCAACATTTAAAGATTACTCTGGAAAATTTATAAATCTATCTGAGCAACTTAGGTCTTTAGCTCAAGTTGCAAATGAAAGAAAAGATAATTTAGAACGTGAAGAAATTAAAGCTTCCGAAGAACTAAATAAAACTATTAATAAAATAAATGAAAATAATAATCAAATATCAATGCTCACCTCTCAGTTGGTGGATAAAAAGCAAAGGCTAATTAATTTAGAAAATCAAAGTGTAGACATTAAGTATCAAATTGAAGAGATTATAAAAAAACTATCTGCTTCTACAGAGGTAAATGAAGCAGTTTTAGAAAGTGAAATCAAACAAATAAGACAATCAATTGATATTACAAATAAAGATTTACAACTTTTTGAAAAGGAATTTTCAAAGTGGGAAGAAGATCTACAAATTTCAGAATCTTTGCTAAATGATTTAAACATAAAATTAGAATCGTATCAAATTCCAAAAGATGTAGTTGAAGAATTTCCAGCTTATACAAAAAAAATAATACAAAGAGAATTAGACATTAATAAAAATAATATTCTCAAAATTTATTTTGATTCTGAAAATTTAAATTCCGAACTTCTTAAGAAAGAAGAGCTCCTTTCAAATATTTTTCATAAAGAAGAATTTAAATCTGATATAAACAGACAAAAAGATGAATTAGAAAATAAACTTAAACAATTAGAACAAGATATAAGTCTTATTAGCAATCAACTTATTACATCTCAAGAAAGAATAAAAAATCTTTCTAACCAGAATACTGAATTAAATATTGTAAAAAAGAATCTTGAGGAAATTAATAGATTACAGCATAAGTCACAATTATCTGAAATAATCAATTCTGCAAAAACTTTTATAGAGTTTACAAACTCAACTTCTAATAAATTAGAAATAGAATCTGAAAAATTTGACCAAAAATATGGAAATTCTAATAAGAAAATTGAAAGAATAGATGAACAAATTGAAAATTTAAATAATGAGCTTTTCAATACAAAAGATATGTTAACTAATGTAGCAATCAAAAAATCTGAAATGGAGAGTTCTAAGAGCAATCATTACTCTAATTTAGTAAATATATATGGTTTGAATATTGATCAAATTAATCAATATGGAATTATTGCTGCAAATCAAAGTGAATTAGAAAATGAAATTAAACTTCTTGAAAACAAGTTAGAAGAGATAGGTACTGTCAATTACCTAGCAAAAGAAGACTTTGATTCTTTAAATCTCAGATATGAAGAAATACAGTCTACCATTGATGATTTACAGCTTTCAAAAAAAGAGTTGTTGTTAAACATTAAAGAAGTAGAAACTGAAATAGAATTCAGAATAGAATCATCATTTAATTCTATATCTGTACATTTTTCTGAAATATTTGAAACATTATTTCCAGGGGGTAAAGGATCACTTTCCTTCACTGATAAAACAAATATTTTAGAGACTGGCATAGAGATATCAGTACAACCAAGAGGCAAGAAAGTCAAAAAACTTTCATTATTATCTGGTGGAGAGAGATCATTGGCTGCAATTGCATTTCTATTTTCAATATTTAAATCTTTCCCGAGTCCATTTTATATTTTAGATGAAGTTGAAGCAGCTCTTGATGATGCAAATCTTCATAGAATGATTAATTTGCTCGATAAAATAAAAGAAGATGCACAATACATAATTGTTACACATCAACAACAAACCATGCATGCTGGAGATGTGTTATATGGTGTAACTATGGAGCCAGGTTCTGGATCTAGAGTGTTCACAAAGACAAAAGAAGATTTTGAAAGTTTAATAGGTACTAATGAAAAATAGCGACTTAGCTGATTTAGCTAGAAATATTGCAGAAAAAGCATATGCACCATATTCAAATTTTAGAGTTGGTGCAGCGCTGATTACTGATTCTGGAAACATATATACTGGTTGCAATATTGAAAACGCATCATATCCAGCAACAATTTGTGCGGAAGATGTTGCAGTTGTTAAGGCTATATCAGAAGGTGAAAAGAGTATTGACACAATTGCGGTTGCATGTATTGATGCTGAATCAGACACTGCAATATTTCCATGTGGAATTTCTCGTCAGAGATTAGCTGAATTTGATACAAAGAAAGTGATTGTTGTTGAGAAAGACGGTTACAAAGAATATACCTTTGACGAAATACTTCCTTATAATTTTAAATTTTAAAGATTTTGATTAATTTTTGGAATAACACTTAAAGTATCGCCAACAATACCTAAATCAGCTAATTGAAATATTGGTGCCTCTTCATCTTTATTAATTGCAATAATGAATTTTGAATCTTTCATGCCAACCTGGTGTTGCGTAGCTCCAGATATTCCACAGGCAATATAAACATCTGGTTTCACTGTTTTACCTGTTTGACCTACCTGCTGAGAATATGGCATCCATCCTGCATCTACAATTGCTCTAGTTCCGCCAATAGCTGCGTTCAATTTTGCTGCTAATTCTTCAACAATAACTAAATTTTCTTTATCTACCATTCCTCTTCCAGCTGAAATCACCACTTTTGAATCTTCCAATTGTGGTCCAGTTTTTTCTTCTTTATAAATGTCAAAAATAGCAACGTCAGAATTTTCAACTTCAATAGTTTCAAAATTATTATTTAATACAACATCAGCGGGTTCAAAAGATTTCGGTCTTACTAATAAAAGCGAATGATTAGATGCAATCTTTGATTTATATAAACTTTCACCGCCATTTATGGAATTGATTGTTGAAACCGCATCTCCATTAATTTCAAAATCAATAACATTTGATACAGGACTTGAATTTAAGTCTACAGAGATAAAAGAAATCAGATCTCTACAAAGATATGTGGATGACCCTAAGATCAGGTTAATACCTTCATCATTCACAATTTTTGTAATCAAATCTGTAACTTTACTGAATTGTAAAGATTCACTGCTTCTTTTGATATAGGTTTGTTTAAAAGATTCAGAACCAATTGTTGGGTCATCGTCACTTCCTATTGTTACAACTTGATAATCGAGACTTTCATCTTGTGCTTTTTTAATTATCTCTAATGTTCCACTGCTAAGCGTTCCATTTAAAATTTCACCTAATATTAATGTTCTCATATAACTTTAAGTTCCTTAAGTTTGTCTACAATAACTTGGAAAGCTTCTCCTTCATCAATAATTTTTTCGCCATTTTTTGAATTTTCAAGTGCTTCAATGCTGATAAATTCTAAGTTTTGATCTGTTGTGATGTTTAGCGTGCTTAATTCGACTTTTTCTATTGGTTTTGACTTTGCAGCCATAATATCTTTAAAATTCGGATATCTAGGTTCTACACCTCCAGCAGTTACTGATATAACACAATTTTGTGGCATTTTTACTTTTTCGGAACCCTCTGATGTTTGCCTAGTAAGTGATACATCGTCACTAATTTCTATAGCTTTAACATAAGATATACAATCTAAGTTCAAAAATCTTGAAACTTGTTGTGGTACCGTTCCTGAATAACCATCAGTAGATTCGGTACCAAAAATAACAATATCTGCGTTGGTTGTTTTTGCGAGTTCACTTAAAACATTAGCTGTCATTAAAGAATTAGCGCCTTTTAAAGAGTCATCATCTACATATAATGCTTTATCTGCACCCATCTGTAATGCTTGTTGTAAGCCTTTCATAGTTCCTGCGGGACCCATAGAAATAATCGTAACTTCAGCATCAAACTTTTCTTTTAATTGAAGTGCTATTTCAATACCATACCTGTCAGTATCGTCTAAAACTTGTTCTTCAGGCCTGACGATTATCCCATTGTCATATGATGTTTCGTTTGCTGGATCCGGAATCTGTTTAGCGCATACAGTGATGTTCATAGATTTTATATTAATTAGAATTAATTATTACCGATATTTATTTCAGACAAAAATTCTTTCATAAAGTTTTGAAGTTTTACTTTAGATTTCTCAGCAATTTCAATTACTTCATTATGATCTAATGGATTCTCGCTTATTCCAGCGGCTAAATTAGTAACTAATGAAAAAGCTACAGTTTTTATACCTGCATGCTTGGCTACAATTGCTTCAGGAACTGTTGACATTCCAACAAGATCAGCTCCTATATTTTTAGCAAAATTTACCTCTGCAGGTGTTTCATAAGAAGGACCAGTAAACCAGGCATATACACCAGTTTTAAACTCAAAATGATTTTTCGCTACTTTTTCTGCTAACGTCAACAATTCAGAATTGTACACTTCAGACATATCTGGAAATCTTGGTCCAAATTCTTCTAAGTTTTTACCAATTAATGGATTATCACCAGTTAAATTAATATGGTCAGTAATCGCAACAATATCACCAGGGATATACTCTGAAGAAATCCCTCCAGCGGCATTTGTAAGTATTAGAGTTTTTGCACCTAGCATTATAAATGTTCTTATTGGGATAACTAATTCTTGAATAGGGTAACCTTCATAAAAATGAGCACGACCAGACAGAATTGCAGTTATTTTTCCCTCAATATTTACAATACTTAATTTCCCAGAATGACCTTCGATAGAAGGTTGTAAAAAATTGGGTATTTCAGAATAATTTAATTGATATAAGGGTTTGTAGTTCTCTTCAAAACCACTCATACCAGATCCTAACACAATTACAGATTCTATAGTTTTTCCTTCAATAATTTCTGAGATAAAGGCTTTAGACTCTGTTATTTTTTCGATCATTTGATATTAGGTTAATAAGTTAAATTTGATTTAAAAAGCTTTTACCTGGAAATATATTATTTAACTCAAAAAAGTCACAGATTGTTGAAGCTACATTATAAAAACCTTCAAGATCACCAATATATTCTGCTTTACCATTTTTTTTATAAGCAACCATCGGCACATATTCTCTTGAATGGTCTGTTTTACCATCTGTTGGATCTGTACCATGATCACCTGTAAAAATTATTAGGTCGTTTTCACTCATGACATCTAGTATTCCTTGAATTTTCCTATCAATAAGTTTTAATCCTTCATAATATCCATGTGGATCTTCTCTGTGGCCATACAGCATATCTAAATCAACTAAATTAACAAAAATAAAATCATGGTTACCATTTTTGGCTTCATTATGTAGGTATTCAAGTCCATTTGAGTCACCCTCAGTATGTATAGCAGTTGTCAAAAACATTTCTCCAAATAAATCGCTAATCTTACCTATTCCATATGTAGATAGATTATTTTTATATAAATAACTTAAAATTGTTTCCCCTGGGGGATTCATGCCAAAATCTTTTCTATCATAAGTTCTAACAAAATTGTCATATTCTCCAATAAATGGTCTCGCTATTACTCGTCCAATATTGTATTCATCACAATATTTTCTTGAAATCTCGCATATTTTGTAAAGTTCCTCAACAGAACAAACATTTTCGTGAGCGGCAATTTGAAAAACTGAATCTCCAGAAGTATATAAAATTAATTTTCCCGATGATAGATGCTCTCTTCCCAATTCTTTTAATATTTCAGTACCTGATGCATGTTTGTTGCCTATGAATTCAATATTTGCTTCTTTTTGAATTGAGTGAATTAACTCCTGAGGGAATCCTTCAGGATAAGTTGGAAAATCTTGTTCAGTTATTAAACCTGCGAGTTCCCAATGTCCAGTAGTAGAATCATTTCCAATTGATTTTTCTGAAAGTCTGCCAACAGTAGCAATATGGTTAGTATCCATATTTTTTACTTCAGTAATTTTTCCAAAACCTAACTTTTCCATAGTTGGTAAATTGACACCACCTACAGCATTCGCAACATTTGAAAGAGTATTTGTTCCTAAATCACCATATTTATCCGCATCAGGTGCTTCACCAACACCTAAAGAATCAATAACGACAAGAAAACATCTTTTCATTAAGTTGTACCAAAAAGCCTATCTCCCATATCTCCAAGGCCTGGAACTATATACCAAATTTCGTTAAGTTTTTCGTCTATATTACCTGTTATCAATGTAATATCTGGATGCTCTTTTTTTAACCGTTCAATACCCTCAGGGGCAGAAATAACAGTTAGAGCAATAATTTCTTTTGGTTTTTGTTCCTTTACTTTATCAATGGCAAAAGATAGAGAACCTCCAGTAGCAAGCATAGGTTCTAATATAAAAATGTTTTTGTTATTTAAATCAGGTAAATTTTCATAATAATATTCAGGTTCTGCAGTTTCTTCATTTCTTTGAACACCAATATACCCAAATGATACATTTGGTAAAAGCTCTTTAACTCCATCCATTAAACCTAGTCCAGCTCTTAGTACGGAAATAGCAACACTGTCGTTTTCTACTTCATAACCCTTAGTATCTACTAATGGTGTAGTTATATTTTTTTCTTTTAATGAAATATTTTTAGTACCTTCAATAAAAAGTAAATATGAAAGCTTGGTTGCGTATGCTCTAAATTCTTCACTATTGGTATTTTCGTTTCTGAGTATTGTTAAATAGTGACTTTTAAGTGGATGAGATAATTCAATTACTTGCATTAAAAATTAGGTTAGCAAAACATTAAATCTTTTCTAGTTATTTTTGATAAGAAGTTAATCTAATAAAAGTACATTTTATGCTCTACTTAATGTAATATAATGTATTGCTATTTAAAAAAGGAAACTAATGCCTGTAAAGATAAGACTTGCACAAAGAGGTAAGAAAAAGAATAGAACATACAGAGTAGTTGTTGCCGATTCTCGCTCACCAAGAGATGGAAAGTTTATTGAGGACTTGGGTTACTATGATCCACATCATAACCCTTCAAAAGTCGAAATTAATGTTGATAAAGCTGTGTCATGGTTAGACAAGGGAGCTCAGCCATCAGAGCGTGCACAAAAATTATTAGAAATTTCTGGCGCATGGGCTCAGTGGAGATCATCAAAGGGAGAAGTTGTTTCTATTCCTACTGCTCCTGCAGAAAAAGTTAAAAGCAGTTCAAAGGCAAATAAAAAGAAAGAAGAAGCTACTCAAGAAGAAACTTCTGAAGAATCTTCAGAAGATACAGAAGAGGAATAATTTATGGCCGCAGGTTCAATTGTAAAAAACGTAGTTGAATATATTGTTACGCAAATTGTGGAGGACACAAAGTCTGTGAAGGTCGACATTGCAGATTCAGATGATGAAAATGTAACAATTGAAGTTAGAACTTCTCCAGATGATATGGGAAGAGTTATTGGTAAAAGAGGAAGAGTTGCTAGAGCGATTCGTACAGTAGCTCAAGCAGCAGCAGATGAAGAGGGTCTTCAATCTAGCGTAGAATTTATTGACTAATAATACTTTATATCAAGTTGCTAAATTAGGTAAACCTCACTCACTTAGGGGATTTCAATATATAAACATAGACAATTTTTTTAGAAGGTTTGACTTAAGCAATATATCAATGCAAGTTGGTAATGAAGAATTAATAGTTGAGAATTTTAAAACCCACTTAAAAGATAGAAATCTAATTAAATTTAAATATTTTGATACTATTGAGTCAATTGAGAGATTAAGGGATAAGGTTGTCTCTATTTCAGATAAATATAAAAATGATTTTCTAAATGATAGTAAATTACCTTGGCCTGGTTTTTTTATAAATAAAAACTTAGGTAAATCAGATTTAGTTTTACTTGGGTTTAATTTTTCTCAAAACTTTACATTTTGCGAAGTTTCTAATTTAACTGATTTTCCAATTCCTTATAATGATAAGTTTTTTTCATATCAGAATAATCAACTTATTTTAATTAATGACAACCTAACTGTTTAACCAGTCAAAAATTAAATTACTATATTTATCTTTTACCATATTTTCAGGATGCCATTGAATACCAATAGCATTCCATTCATTAGTAGTTTCAATTCCTTCAATCACACCATCATTTGATTTTGCAGTTATTTTTAAATCTTCACCTAATTTATCAATACCTTGATGATGTATAGAATTTACCATTATGTTTTTTTCTTTAATTATTTCAAATAGTTTTGATTCTTCATAAACTTCAATATCATGAATGTGAGATCGAGCATCTTCGAATGGTTTATCGTGCTCAATTTCTTTAAAGCCTGAATCATTAAGATCTTGATATAAAGTACCGTTTTTATAAACATTCAATAATTGATGTCCTCTACATATTGCAAGAGTTTTAACATTGTTTTCTTCTGCAGATTTGAGTAGATTCAATTCAGTAAAATCTCTATTGTCTGATATTCGAATTGTTTTAGAATCAATTTTTTGGTTATACCTTTCTGGGTTTATATCTCCACCGCCAGAAATTATCAAAGCATCAAATTTTGAAGCATCAATTTCAAGATTATCATTTTGTGGACCAATAACTATTGCAGTATTCCCAAATTTGTTACATAAGTTTATAAAATCATTGTTTATTACAACACATGGAATATTTCCAGGTGCCATTTGAACATCTTTTATTCCAGTTGAGATTCCAATTAATTTATTCATATACAAAAATACATTGAACTTCCACTGACACATTCAGTGGTAAGCTGGCAACTCCAACAGCAGACCGTGTTGACTTTTCGTCAAAATATTCTGCAAGCTTATCCGTAAAACCATTCAATACTTTTGCGTGATCTTGAAAATCATTATCAGCATTTACGAATCCCAATACATTTACAGGCTGTAGATTTTCAATTTCACCATTTGCTAAAAGTGTAGATATAGTTAATTCAGCACATAGGGAAGCAGCCTCATAACCATCTTCTATTGATACCTCAGAAGGTATCTTTCCTTGATATTTTTTCTTTTCAGTAAATGGAACGTGGCCAGATGTATATATGTAATTTCCAACTTTTTTATATGTTACATAATTTCCAATAGCCGATGGTGCAACTGGTAATTCTTTATCCATTATCTAGTAAGTTTCCAATTAAATCTACAACTCTATTTGAATATCCCCACTCATTGTCGTACCAGCAAACTACTTTTACATGATTTCCTTCTAGTAACTGAGTAGACGAAGCATCGTATATACTTGAATGCGGATTGTTCAAAATATCAGTAGATACAAGAGGAACTTCTGAATACTCTAATATTCCATTTAACTCATTATCTGCAGCATTCTTAACTGCCCTATTGATATCATCTATAGAGACTTTTTTTTCTAATTCAACGACAAGATCAACTACGCTTCCATCAGGAACTGGTACTCTCATAGCCATTCCATCTAATTTACCAATAAGTTCTGGAAGAACCATACCAACAGCTTTTGCTGCACCTGTTGATGTAGGGATAATATTTTGAGTTGCACTACGTCCTCGTCTAAAGTCACTATGGGTAGTTTCAGCTAATGCCTGATCATTAGTATATGCATGTACAGTTGTCATCAATCCGGATATAATTCCAAAGTTATCATCTAAAACTTTTGCTATAGGAGCTAAACAGTTTGTAGTGCAAGATGCATTTGAAACTATTTTATCTTCAGGCTTAAGATCACCATCATTGACTCCGAGGACTATTGTCGCATCTATATCGTCTTTTGGAGGTACAGTTAGTAATACTTTTTTAGCTCCAGCATCAAGATGCTTATTTAATGATTCACTATCTCTAAATATTCCAGTTGATTCAACAACAACATCAACATCCATTTCTTTCCAAGGAAGCTCCGCAGGGTCTTTAATTGAAGTTAATTGTATAGTCCTATCATCTACAATTAATTTATCCCCAGCAACGCTGACATTTCTATCTAATATTCCCATTACTGAGTCATGTTTAAGCAGATATGCAAGATTTTCATAGTTCCCTAAATCATTGATTGCCACAACATTTATATCAGAATCATTTTCTACAATAATCCTTAGAATTGATCTACCAATTCTTCCAAAACCATTTATAGCTACGTTACCCATTTAGAGTTCCTGTCCCAATCGTTTAATAGTGTCTATTATTCTTGCAGCGTAACCCCAACCGTTATCAAACCAAATTATTAATTTTATTTTCTTATTATTAATACCCATTGTAGCAAGACAATCTATCAGTCCAGAAAATGTGCTTCTGACCACATCAGACGAAACAATTGGGTCATATGTAATTCCGATTATATTTTTTAACTCATTTTCTGAATAGTTTTTTAGCAGATTGTTAATTTCTTCAATAGTGGTTTCTTTTCTAATATCTATTGTTAGGTCTACTGTACTTCCATCAGGAATCGGAACTGTCATTGATGAGGATGCTATTTTATTTTTTAGAAAAGGAAGTACATTTACAATTACTTCTGATGATTTAGTAATACTAGGTATTATATTTTCGCCAGCGGCCCTATTTAGTCTGAATCCTTCACCAGCTACATCAGCTAATCTGTTTGAGTTCGAATATCCATGCACAGTTGTTAAAAAAGCTCTTTCTACGCCAACGTCTTTATCTAATGCTTTTAGTATTGGTGCAACAGCATTTGCAGTATTTGATCCTAGAGAAAACACATTTGATTTAAAATCAATATTTTCATCGTTTGCACCAGGTACAAAAATTTGGATATCTTTAAAATTATCTGGTGTAGAGGCAACTATTACTTTTTTACACCCTTTTGATAAATGTACATCAACTTCTTTTTTTGTTTTTGGTTTACCAGTTGCAAGTATTACAACATCTGTTCCAATTTTCACCCAATCAGCTTCATCTCCATCTTTCCAAGAGTTAAATATGATTTCTTTGTCATCTACAACAATGCCTGTTTCTGTCTCATGAATTTCAGCATTCAATTTTCCATATATAGAGTCATATTTGAGCAAATAAATTAGGTTTTTTTTATCAGCAGTATCTGATATTGAGACTATGTTAATGTCTTTGTCTCCCAATGTCTGTCTGAATAGGTCTCTACCTATTCTTCCAAAACCAACAAGTGAAACATTTGTCATCAACCCTCACAAAACTATTGATTAATTGTTGTTACAATCAACTAATAATATACCTTAAAAACACTAAATATGAGAGAATTAAGAAGAAATATTCACGATTCAATTTTTGGACCTGAACCAACTGAAGATTTGCTTTCTAAAGCATTCGATAGAAAAATAAATTATTTTGGAAATACAATAACTTACAGCCCAAAAGTATTCATACCACTTACAACAATGTGTAGAGATAGTTGTGGATATTGCACTTTTGTTAAATCACCAAATGAAGGTGGAACATATTTAAACGAAGAAGAAGTTTTAAGTATTGCAGGTGCAGGTGATGAAGCAGGATGTTATGAGGCTTTATTTACATTAGGGGATAAGCCAGAATTAAAATGGGACTTTGCGTTGACTCAACTCGAACAACTTGGATTTTCTTCAACTCATGATTACTTGATCAGTTCAATGAAAAAAGTAAATGATACGTTTAAATTATTTCCACATGCAAATCCCGGATTGATGAGTTTTGAAGAAATAAAAGAGTTAAAAAAATATTCACCATCCGGCGGCTTAATGATTGAAACATTTTCAAAAAATATATATGATAAGGGACAAGCTCATTACAAAACTCAAACAAAATTTATCGATCTTAGAATGGAATCTCTAGAAAATGCTCTACAAGCAAAGTACCCAGTAACTACAGGGCTTCTTTTAGGACTTACTTCTACCAAAGATGAAGTGGTAGATGATATAACAAACATCATTTTATTAATTCAAAATAATATGGCTATTCAGGAGATTATCCTTCAAAACTTTAGAGCTAAAAAAAATACTATTATGAAGAATAATTCTGAAATTACAAATGACTTATTTTTAAGAATAATTGCTACCACTAGAATATATTCTCCTTCTCATGTTTCAATTCAAGTTCCACCTAATTTGTCGCCAGACATAAATTTGTTTCTAAAAAGTGGAATAAATGATCTTGGTGGAATTTCACCATTGACTATAGATTGGGTAAACCCAGATCATCTTTGGCCAAATATTGATAAATTAAAAAAAGATACTTCATTAACTTGTCAGGTGCTTAAAAAAAGACTCCCAATATATCCAGAATTTATAAAAAAAGAATGGTTAAATGACGAAATTTTTGAAAAAGTTAATAATATTATTGATACAGATGGTTACCCAAAAGACTCACATGAATGAAAATATTTCTTTTTTAAGAATAAGACCCTGCGATAACAATAATGAAATCTATCTAAATTCTAGACGAAAAGAGGGCACATCTGCTTTTTTAATTAAAAGTGAATTAGATCTTGATATTAGTGAAATACATAAAAAAGATTTTCAAACTTTGTCTAAAGATGTATCAGTAGATTCTGATTGTTGGATAATTAAGGATAATAATTGGGAAGACTTTAAGGATATAAATCCCAAAAGAATTGTTTATGATTTTAAAAATAACAAAGAAATTTCACTTGAAGTTATAGATAGATTGAAGCCCTACACTGTATTGGTATCAGATCCTTTAGACATAAATTTTTTAAAAGGAATAAACACAAAAACTAAATTTATAACAACAGCATACGTAAACACTATTGACGAAGCACTTGGCTACATTAAAAATGGAATTTCTGATTTGTTGCTGAGAGATTGGAGTTCAGCACAAATTGATGAATTACAAAGTATTCAAGGTTTTAATTTTTACGAGAGAACGTTACTATCTCCGGTTTTTTCAATTGATGAAGCAAGGAAAGAATTCACTAAAGAGCGTTTCTTTAGATATTTAAACACAAGAAACGTAAGAGGATTTAGAAGAGAGAAAACCGATTGGTTTCCTGGTAGCGGAAAAGATATACCTCAGTTAAACAATCTTGTATATAACAATAAAAGCCAAATAAATCATTTCGGCATAGATGAGATTCTAAATAATGTATTAAATGGTTATCAAATTAATGATGATGAATTAAATCTTTTATTTAATACTGCTGGTGAAAAAATAAATGATATCGCTGATGTTGCAAATCAATTAAATTTCCTAAAAAATGGCAACAAAGTAACTTTTGTTAAAAATAGAAATATTAACTATACAAATCAATGCTATTACAAATGTGGTTTCTGTGGATTCTCAAAAGGTCCAAAAAGTTTAAATCTTAAAGAAAAACCATATTCTATTGATATAAAAGAGGTAGTAGATAGAACCGTTGAGGCTTTTGAAATGGGAGCTTCCGAAGTATGTTTACAGGGAGGAATACATCCTGATTACACAGGTGAATTTTATTTAAATATGGTAAGGGAAATAAAACAATCAATACCAGAAATGCACATTCATGGTTTTACACCTTTAGAAATATGGCAAGGTGCTGAGACAATAAATTTGAGTATTGAAGATTATTTAAAACTTCTTTTTGATGCTGGTCTGAATACATTACCAGGAACTGCAGCTGAAATATTAGATGATAGAATCCGAAAATATTTGTGTCCAGATAAGATAACGTCATCTCAATGGGCATATGTGATGGAAGTAGCTCACGGTTTAGGAATGAAGTCTACAGCAACAATTATGTTTGGACATATTGATGATGTAGAGTCATGGGTAAATCATTTCTCGCTTATAAAGAATATCCAATTAAAAACTGGAGGTTTTACAGAAGTTGTACCCCTGCCTTTTGTACATATGGGATCTCCAATTTATCTGCAAGGAAAAAGCATGCCAGGTCCTACGTGGGATGAAGTTGTCTTAATTCATTCACTTGCTCGAATATATTTTTCAAATGTAATAAATAATATACAGGCAAGTTGGGTCAAGCTTGGACATGATGGAGCTGGTAAATTATTAGATGCAGGTGTCAATGATTTAGGAGGTACATTAATTAATGAAAATATTAGTAGAGCTTCCGGAGCCGACCATGGTCAAGAAACTACAGATCAGCAATTTATAGATATAATTGAAAATTGCAACAAAACACCTATATTAAGAAATACTCTTTACACAGAATTTAAAAATCCTAAAACTTTAATCCCATATTCATGAATACATATAATGTCATTACACTCTTTCCTAATTTAATTGAGGAGTGGAAAAATATAGGCATTGTGAGACAAGCTATTAAAAATCAGTTGGTAAATATTCAAACTACAAACTTAAGGGAATTTGGAATTGGAGAATATAAACAAGTAGATGATGCTCCATATGGTGGGGGACCTGGAATGGTATTAATGCCTGAGCCATTAGATAATGCGATTAACTCTTCAAATTCAGAGGTTAATGTTTTTCTAACACCATCAGGAGAGCAGTTGGATGAAACTCTATTAATTAAATTATTATCATTTAAGTCCATAAATCTAATTGCAGGAAGATATGAAGGTTTTGATCAAAGAATCTTGGACATTCATGCAGATTATAAAGTTTCAATTGGACACACGGTCATTTCTGGAGGTGAAGTTCCAGCGATGTATATGCTCGAAGCTTTAATAAGAAGGATTCCAGGAGTATTAGGAAATCCAGATTCATTAAAGTATGAAACATTTAATGACAATAAATATGATTTTCCTGTCTATACAAGGCCGGAAACATTTAAAAATCTGTCTGTACCTGAAGTTTTGCTTTCTGGTAACCATAAAGATATCGAAGAGTGGAAAAAGAATAATTTAAAGGACATATAAAGTCTATTTACTTATATAATTCATTTTTGGAGTGATTATGGATCTAATCGAAAACATTGAAAAAGATTATTTAAAAGAAGATTTACCAGAATTCAAATCTGGGGACACTGTAAAGGTTAATGTTAAAGTCTCTGAAGGAAATAGAGAGAGAATTCAAACATTTGAAGGAGTTATTATAGCCGTCAACGGTGTTGGAATTAACAAGACTATTACAGTTCGAAAATTATCATTTGGTGTTGGTGTAGAAAGAATATTTCCTGTACATGCACCTATTGTTGATTCCTTAGAAGTAGTTAGAAAAGGTAAAGTAAGACGCTCAAAACTTTATTATCTTCGTGATCGAGTAGGTAAATCTGCAAAAATTAAAGAAGATCGTAATTAACTAATTATTATTAAATTATTATCAAAAAACTACTTAAATTAATTTCGACAATCGTTTTAGCTGTTCTTGTAGCTACATTAGTAAGAACATTGTTAATTCAGATATATTATATTCCGTCAACATCAATGGAACCTACATTAAAAATAGATGATCGAGTCCTTGTAGTTAAAGATACAATTATGCAATTAGATATCGCTAGCGGCGATATTGTAGTTTTTTACAATAATGACTCAGAACATTCTATTAGTTTCTTTCAAGAATATATAGATGGGTTACAAATCTGGAAAATAAGGGATCTAGATTCTCAAAAAAATACTGCGATTATTAAAAGAGTGGTTGGAGTAGGAGGCGATACAGTTGAAATCTTAGAAAATGGGGAAGTGTTCGTAAATAATTCAAGATTCACAATATTCGATATTGATGAAGGAGTGAACTTCAAAAGAGAAACATTTTTAATTCCTGAAAACGAAATTTTTGTATTGGGGGACAATAGACCAAACAGTCAAGACTCAAGATATATTGGAACTATTCCTATGAGAAATATTATTGGCAAAGCTACTCATTTGATTTATCCATTAGAAAACTTTAAAAAATTAGATGATTGAAGATAAAATTTGGAACAACAATCCAAGTACATACATCATCGGAAGTGATGAAGTTGGAAGGGGTTCTTTTGCTGGACCAATTGGAGCAGCTTCCGTAAGAATCAATTACAATCATATAGATTTATTACTTGACGTTAAAGATTCAAAAAAGTTATCACCAAAAAAAAGAAATCAGATATTTGAATTAGTTCATGAAAGTGAAATTGAATATTCGTATGTAGAACGTGATAATGAATTTATTGATCTTTATGGAATTAAGCTTGCAAATGAAAAAGTTTTAGAAGATTCTATTTCTTCAATATTTCAAGACGGAGATATTGTATATGTTGATCATTTTAAGATTTCCAAATTTAATGCTATTTCACTCATTAGGGGTGAAGATAATTGTAGGCCAATTGCTCTAGCAAGTATTATCGCAAAAGTTCTTAGAGATAATTTCATGATTGAAATATCAAATAAATATAACAGATATGCATTTGAAAAAAATAAAGGTTATGGAACTAAAGAGCATAGATTAGCTATAGAAAAATATGGGCTTTCAGATGTCCATCGTAAATCTTTTAATTTAATGCCCAAATAACAACAATAATTGTTAGAAAAAGAGCTGCAACTATATTCAGATAGTCTGTCTTATTTGCTTTGTAAGGTTTATTCGGATCAAATCCCATACATACATTCTAAATAGATTTGTATTAAACTTCTAGATATGACACTTGAATCGAATATTGTAAATGAGATTAAATTTTTGCAATTTAATGATGAAAATGCAATGAATGCAATCGGTGCTGATGACTGGATTAAATTGCAAGAAGAAATAGATTCTTTTGAAAATAGTGACCAAAAGTATCTGGTAATTAAACACATCAATGGAAATTATTCTGCTGGCGCTCAATTAGGAGAGACAGTAAATGCACTTATGGATGATGTCTCTAAAGCAGCTATAAAATTGTGGAATTGCAAAAAACCAATAATTTCTCTAGTTGATGGAATCGCTGCAGGTGCTGGAGCAAATATGATGCTTATTAGCGATTTTATTATTGCTACCCCACAGACAAGGTTTATTGAAGTTTTTGTCAGAAGGGGATTGGTTGTTGATTTCGGGGGATCATGGGTATTGCCAAGAATAATAGGTATTCAAAAGGCTAAAGAATTAATGATGACATCCAATGAAATCAATGGGGAGGAATTAGATAGATTAGGTGTCCTTTACAAGCTAACAAATGCTGAAAACATGGATACAGAATTTAAAAATTTAATTGAAAATCTAAATAAACAAAGTTTCATATCTATATGTATGGTTAAACAACAAATTAAAGACGGTCTAGATTTAACATTTGAAAAATCGATAGCTAACGAAACAATTAATCAAAATAGTAGGTTTCAGCATTCAGATGTAATTGAAGGTATGAATGCCTTTTTTGAAAAGAGACAACCAAATTATAAAAATACATTAGATGAATAAAATATTTGCATAAATATACATATATGTGAATTTTTATGCAATAATTTGTACTTAAGAAATTGGAGGTTTACTAAGTGAAAACTAGAAAATCACTCCTTCTAATTTTTGTTTTAGCATTGGTAGCTGCTGCTTGTTCAACCGCTGCAACTCCATGTGATGAAGTAGAAATTACAACAGGAGAAAACGGATTACCTGATTTAGGTGGTTGTGAATTTACATTTGCTGTAGAGAATGCATATTTACCATTCAATTATATTGATGCAGCTGATGGTGAAGCTAAAGGCTGGGACTATGATGTATTTAATCATATGGGCGAACTAATGAATTTTGTTCCTGTTTATGTACCAGCAGCTTGGGATGGAATGATACAGGCTGTAGCTGATGGACAATTTATGATTGCTGGTGATGGTATCACAATTACAGCAGAGAGAGATGAAATCATTGACTTTTCTAATGGTTATATCAATCTTGCCCAAAGAGTACTTGTAGCAGTAGGTAATGACGAAATTACAAGTATTGATGATCTTAAAAATGGAGACTATATAGTTGCAACTCAAAAAGGAACTACAAACTATGAGTTTGCAGTTTCTGAATTAGGGGAAGACAAAGTTAAAGCATTTGATGATTTTAACTTTGCTATCCAAGCTGTTATCTCTGGCGATGCAGATGCGTCCATTATTGACGAGACTGCTGGTTTAGGATATATGGGTGCAAATAAAGATCAAGTTAAATTGGTTGGTGGAGATTTAACATCTGAACAACTAGGTTTCGCATTTCCTAATGGAAGCCCGTTAGTAGATGTTGTTAATCAAGGCCTTGCAGCTATGGAAAAAAGTGGAAAACTTGCAGAAATAAATGCAAAGTTCTTCTCACCAGATTTTACAGTTACTTATGATGATATAGCTGAGTGTGATGAAAACATTCCTGCTGATTATCTTCCTGAGGATTGTGACGTATAAATAAATAATTTATTTATATATAAATTTGTAATAGGCACGGTTTTCCGTGCCTATTGCTTTATTATTAGAAAAATACATGAAAATTAAAAATTTATTCAAACCAGATAATTGGTGGTTACTGATATTGATTGGAATCATTTCTTGGATGATTTATGTTATTATTTCTAATCCAGAATATAACAAAGCATTTAATTTTATTCTTCCTGGACTATCTATAACTTTTTTATCAACAATTGTTTCATTTGTAATCGCATTATTTTTAGGCTTGATATCAGGAATAGGGCGAATATCTAAAAATAGAATTGCAAGTACAATATCTAGAACTTACATAGAGTTTATAAGAGGCGTTCCTGTTCTAATTTTAATTTTTACTATTGCATTTGTAGTAGTTGTAAGAGGTGCTGAATTCTTCAACATAAATAATGGCAATGTTCCTATGCTTGTAAGAGCAATAATTGCTTTATCAGTATTTTACGGTGCATATATTGCTGAAGTTTTCAGAGCAGGTATAGAATCTGTACCTGTAGGTCAAAGAGAGGGTGGAGCATCTCTTGGTTTAACGGACAGGCAAGTAATGAGATTTATAGTCTTACCTCAAGCTTTTAGAAATATGCTTCCAGCCTTAGGAAATGACTTTATATCAATGATGAAAGACTCTTCTTTGTTATCAGTTCTAGCTGTTGAAGATTTAACTTACAGAGGAAGATTGTATTCAGGAAGTACATTTAGATTTGCAGAAACATATCTTGTACTTACTGTTTTATATTTAATAATAACTTTGATACTGTCAGGACTACAGAGAAGGCTTGAGAAAAGACTTGAATCTAAATAATCAATCAGATAGAAACAAAGTACTTGAAGAATATTTAATCTATATCAATAATGTGAAAAATTATTCACAAAATACAATCAAATCATACAACTCTGACATAAAACATTATTTTGAAAATACAGAAAGTGTTGGAGAATTCTCGAGTTATCTAAAACATTTAAACAAGAATAAATATTCAAAGACTTCTATTAATCGTAAAATCACTTCAATCAGGACTTTCTTATCTTGGGCTGTTGACAATAATTACTTTAATCAAAACCAAATAAAAATTGTAAACAATTTAAAAGTAGAGAAAAAACTGCCAAATGTTTTAACTTCATCATATATAAATAGACTTCTAGACAATCTTCCTGAATCTTCTGAAAAAGATATAAGAGATAAAGCAATTTTAGAATTAATGTATTCATCTGGTCTGAGAGTCAGTGAAGTTTCAAATTTAACTTCAAACAGTATTAACAAAAATAATTCTATAAGAGTTTTAGGTAAGGGGAGTAAAGAAAGAGTTTTACCTATGACTAAAAGAGCATATGTTAGTACAAAAAAATATATTGAGACTTCAAGGCCAAAATTTGAGAATGATAAGTCAAAAAATTATCTTTTTCTTGGTGTAAGAGGAGGTCAATTAAGCGACAGAGAAATAAGAAGGATCGTTAAATTTAGAACTGGAACATTTCCACATAGCATTAGGCATACTTTTGCAACACATTTATTAGAGGGCGGTGCTGATTTGAGAATAGTTCAAGAACTACTTGGTCACAATGACCCTAGTACAACACAAATTTATACTCATGTATCTAAAAAGCAACTCCAAAAAAAATACAAACAATCTCATCCGAGGGGTTGAATAATATCTTTTTGATATTAGAATTCAAATGAAAATAGACACCATATTTGCAAGTTTCCTTGGTGAACGAAAGTTTGGAAACCGCTTAGGCAAGGAATATGGGATGTATTAACCAAAGGAGAAATATTGAGTACAACAATGAAAGACCTGCTTGAAGCGGGCGTACATTTTGGTCATCAAACACAAAGATGGAATCCCAAAATGGATAAATTTATCTACGGAGCTAAAAGTGGTATTCACATTTTAGATCTCAGAATTACCTATGACGCTATTGAACAAGCTCAAGATTATGTACAAAAGTTAGTTGCAAATAGTGGAAAAGTTTTATTTGTAGGAACTAAACCACAGGCTCAACAAGTAATTGAAGATCAAGCAATTCGAGCTGACATGCCTTATGTGAATTTTAGATGGTTGGGTGGTATGCTCACAAATTTTAAAACAATTATAAAACGGGTAGTTTATTTAAAGGAATTAAAATCTTTAGAGTCTTCAGGTGAAATAAACGCATATACAAAATCTGAAAGATTAAGGATTAAAAGAGAAATCGAAAAACTTACTAAATCAATTGGCGGAATTGTCAATTTAAACAAACTTCCGGATGCAATTTTTGTCGTAGATCTCTCAAATGAATCTACAGCCATTACTGAAGCTCAAAAATTAGGCATTCCAGTTATTGGTTTAGCAGACTCAAATGTAAATCCTGAAGGAGTTGAAATTGTTATACCTGGTAATGACGATGCAATTAGATCAATCGAGTTAATTGCTTCAGCAATTGCTGACGCTTGTCTTAAAGGTTCAGGAAAAAGAAGTGAAGTTGAGAATAAGGAGAAAGAATAATGTCAATTTCAGCAGCTGATGTAAAAAAACTACGTGATATGACTGGTGCTGGAATGATGGATGCCAAAAAAGCTCTGTCTGAAAGCAATGGAGATTTTGATAATGCTGTTAAGTATCTTAGAGAAAAAGGCTTAGCAGACTCGAAAAAAAGAGCTGATAAAGAAGCCAACCAAGGAACTATTGGTGACTATATACATTTTCAACAGGATAGAGCTGTTGCTGGTGTACTAGTCGAACTTGCATGTGAAACAGATTTTGTTGCTAAATCAGATGAATTTAAAAACGTTGCTAAGCAAGTAGCAATGCATATAGCAGCTCTAAAACCTGAATTTTTAGATATTGAAGATGTTCCCTCAGAAAGAATTGAGGAAGAAAAAGAAATTATTAAAAAGCAATCCGAAAATGAAGGAAAGCCAGCAGATGTTATAACAAAGATTGTTGATGGAAAAATTTCATCTTTTTACAAAGATTATGTTTTGAATGAACAAACATTTTGCAATCCAGAATTTTATGAGGGTCAAGTTGGTACAATGATTGAAGAGCTATCTGGAAAATTAGGTGAAAAAATTTACATTAAGAAATTTTCGAGAATTGAGGTTGGTACTTAATAATGAGTAGGGTTCTACTAAAACTTTCTGGAGAATCCTTTTCTAATCCTGAAACTAATTTTGGAATTGAACCAAAGGTAATTGAAAGAATCGCTTCTGAGATAACAGCAGCTAATAATGAGAATATTCAAATAGGTGTTGTTGTAGGCGGTGGTAACTTTTTTAGAGGCGTACAAGAATCTGCAAAAAACATGGCACAAGCAAATGCAGATTACATGGGAATGTTAGCAACAGTTATAAATGCTGTTGCTTTAAAAGATGCTTTAGACAAGAACGGTACACAAACGCGAGTCCAATCCGCTATAACCATGACAGCTGTTGCAGAACCTTATATTAGACTTCGAGCAATAAGGCATCTAGAAAAAGGTAGAGTTGTTATTTTTGCAGCAGGTACAGGTAACCCATATTTTACAACTGACACAGCGGCTTCACTTCGAGCAGCAGAAATAGATGCGGATTTAATGCTGAAATCAACCAGAGTTGAAGGTGTTTTCGATAAAGATCCAGAAGTTGAAGAGCAAGCTGAGCTTTATAATGAAATTTCATATAAAGATGTGGTCTCAAGCAAATTAAAAGTTATGGATTTAACTGCAATAACACTATGTGAAGAAAACGAAATGCCCATAAGAGTATTTGATGGTACTAAAGAACAAAATATTTACAAAGCCATTACAGGTGAGAAACTAGGAACTTTAATACAATAATGAGCGAAATACTTATAAAAGATATTGAGCAAAAGATGATTAATTCATTAAATCACTTGGTAGATGAATTTTCAACGATCAGAACCGGCAGAGCGAATCCATCACTAGTCGATAAATTAAATGTAGAATACTACGGAACTAAGACACCACTTCAGCAATTAGCAACTATATCAGTACCAGATCCAAAGCTATTAGTAATACAACCTTTTGACAAAACAGCTCTAGAAGAAATTGAAAAATCAGTTTTAAATGCAGATATTGGATTAAATCCAACAAATGATGGAGAAGTAATTCGTATACCAATACCACCTTTATCAGAAGAAAGAAGAAAAGAACTTGGTAAAGTAGCTTCTAAATCATCAGAAGATGCAAAAGTTTCAATACGATCACACAGAAGATTTGGCATAGATGAAATTTCCAAATTAAAAGATGAAAATTCTGCTGATGAGATAAAAAGATTAGAATCAAAAGTACAAGAGTTAACTGATAAGTATGTAAATAAAATTGATGAATTACTTTTGGTAAAGCAAAATGAATTACTTGAGGTTTAAAAAACTATTTCAATCAGATAATGATGGTACGTTTTGGCCTGGATACATTGAGCTTCCTGATGAAAATGATTTATCTCAGATAAGTAAAGACCAAGAAAATCCTTCATTTTTCTCATCGAATCCAAGAGTTGTGACTGGTTTAGCATTGATAGTTATTGTTGCTGTAATGTTTATTAATAAAACTTCAGCACTAATTTTGTTGGTTATCGTTGGTCTTCTTGCTACTAAAGAATGGTTTGATATGTTCGAATATGAAACAATACTTCCTTATCCGTTACTACTATATGCAGCTCTTGCTCCTTTGTTTGTGGCATATTTTTTTGGTTTAAACAATTTTCACATTCCATATTTAATTTTTCCTATAGGTGTAATTGTTTACACAGGAACTTTTATAAATTATGGAGTCTATGATAAATTCGGAAGCTCATTTTTGTTTCTTATTTGGTTTGGAACAGGTTTAGCTTCAATTGGCTATTTTTTAAATAATTTTGGGCCATTATTTACTTTTCTTTTATTAATTTCAATATCAATTAATGATGTTGCCGCCTATGAGTTTGGTAGGCGATATGGCAAAAAGAAGCTTTCAGAAAACATATCACCTAACAAAACAGTAGAAGGCTTTGCAGCCGGATTATTTGTTGGATCTATTTTTGTTTTCTTTGTTTTAAATTATTTTTTAACTGTTACCTTAACGCAAAAAATATTAATTTCTATTTTGTTCGTGTTATTTGGGACTTTGGGAGATTTGTTTGAATCAAAAATTAAACGATCTATTGAACTTAAAGATACAAGCACTTTGTTGCCAGGTCATGGTGGTGTATTAGATAGAATTGATTCACAATTATTAAGTTTTCCAATTCTTGTTCTATTTGTTCATTTTTTAGATTTAATCCAATAAGTGTAATAATTAATATATGAATGCTGTTTTAACTATTTTATTGCTTACATTGTTTGTGGTACTTCATGAGCTTGGTCATTACATTTCTGCAAGAAGATCAAAAATTGCAGTATCTGAATTTTTTGTTGGTTTTGGCCCAAAACTATTTTCTTTCAAAAGAAACAATACTGAATATGGCTTAAAGGCTATTTTGCTGGGTGGATACGTAAAGATACCAGGAATGGATGAAAACGAACCTGTATCAGACTATAAAAATGACGAATTGTTTCATACTGCATCTTGGACTAAAAAGCTTTATATTGCCTCTTCAGGAATATTGGTCAATTTTTTTCTAGCATGGATAATTTTATTTTCTATATTTGCTTTTTATGGGATAGACCAACCAACGCTAGAGGTAGCTACAATTGGAGAATCAATAAGCAATCCAAATGATGATGCTCCATCAAAAAAAGCAGGTTTGATTCCAGGAGATAAAATTTATTCATTTAACGGTTCAGAGGTACAGAGTTGGGAAGAGTTAGTTTCAATTATCGAAGTTAATCCAGATAAAAATGTATCGATAGGATATATTCGAAATTCTCAAATGTACTTAACTACAACTACATTAGAGTCAAGACTCTTAAACAATGAACTCTCAGGTTACTTAGGGGTCTCACCTGTTTTAGAAAGACAAACTCTTGGTTTGCTACAAGCCATACCTGCAACAACTCTTATAGAAATTGATATGACTAAGGCAGCTATTGAAGGGATTTTTACATTATTTAACCCATCTACTCTTGAAGCTTTACTTGGTACTTATACAGGCGAAGATGTTCCTGATGAAGTAAGACCGTTGAGTCCAATTGGTTTAGCACAAGCTGGAAACCAAATAGCTGAGGGAGGTTATGTAAATTTATTTAGTTTGCTTGCTTTTGTTAATATTTTCTTAGCTGTTTTTAATTCGATACCGTTAGTTCCATTAGATGGTGGAAGAATTGTTTTAGCGTTGTATGAAGGCATTACAGGTAAAAAAATAGAAGATAAAAAATTATATCCAATAGCTGCTCTTGTAATTTTTATCTTTGTATTCTTAGGAATAACAGCATTTTATCTTGATATTACGCAGCCAATAAGATTATGAAATTTAATAGAAGAAAAACACGACAAATTCAAATAGGTAAAGTTGGAATTGGGTCAGATTTTCCTATATCTGTTCAATCTATGACTACAACAAAAACTAAAGATGTTGAATCTACGCTCTCGCAGATTTACGAACTTGCTTCTAATGGTGCAGATATCGTAAGAGTAACTTGTAATGAAGTAGATGCTGCTACAGGGTTGGTTGAAATCACACAAAGAAGCCCGGTTCCAATAGTTGCTGATGTACACTTTCAATACAAACTAGCACTTGCAGCTATTGATGCTGGTGTTAATGGCTTAAGACTTAACCCTGGAAACATTAGAAAAGAACAACAGATTAAGGAAGTGGCCAAAGAAGCTTTGTCAGCAAACATACCAATTAGAATTGGTGTTAATGGCGGGTCTCTTGATAAAGATTTACTCGAGAAATATGGTGATGCTACACCTGAAGCTCTAGTTGAATCTGCTCTAAAAGAATTAAAGTATCTAGAAGATGTTGGTTTTTTCGATATAAAAATTTCCGTTAAACATTCGAACGTACCATTAATGATTGAATCATATAGGCTTTTAGCTGAAAAAGTAGATTACCCACTGCATCTTGGCGTAACAGAAGCAGGACCACTACCTGGTGGGTTAATTAAGTCAACTGCAGGAATTGGAACCTTATTAAGTGAAGGCATTGGTGACACAATCCGTTACTCTTTAACAACTGATCCGGTTGAAGAAGCTAAAAGTGGAAGAGCTTTATTGGAGTATTTAGGTCTAAGAGAAAGGAACTCTTTAGATTTAATTGCTTGTCCAAGTTGTGGAAGAGCAGAGGTTGATGTTATTAAAGTTGCAGAAGAAGCACAAGATGCATTAAATAATGAAAACATTCCATTACAAGTTGCTGTTATGGGTTGCGTTGTGAATGGTCCTGGTGAAGCTAGATCTGCAGATTTAGGTATTGCAGCTGGCAAAAATAAAGGGCACTTATTTATAAAAGGTGAAGTAGTAAGAGTTGTTAATGAAAAAGAAATGGTCGATGCTTTACTATCAGAGGCAAAATTAATTATTGAACAAGGGATAGATGCAAGGCTAGCTGCTGCAGATAAAAATGCTGCAGAAATCGCACGTAAAGATGCAAACGACCTCATAAATTCTCAGGGAGATATTAACAATTTCTTGGAAAGAAAAAAATCAGTTGTGGAGATATCTTCAAATACTGATATTGAAAATTAAAACCTTTAATATATAGTCATGGTTGAAAAAATTACACCTATGTCAGAAGACTTCAACGAGTGGTACACTGACATAATTCAACAAGCACAATTGGCAGACTATTCTCCTGTAAAAGGAACGATGGTAATAAGACCATATGGCTACTCTCTTTGGGAAGGAGTTCAAGCCTACTTAGATAAAAAATTTAAAGAAACAGGTCATGAGAATGCATATTTCCCACTTTTTATACCCAACTCCTTTATTCAAAAAGAAGCGGAGCATGTTGAAGGTTTTTCTCCTGAATTAGCTACGGTCACACATGCTGGCGGAAAAGAGCTTGAAGAACCTTTAGTCGTAAGACCAACATCTGAGACAATTATTAACCATATGTTTGCAAAATGGATTAAAAGCCATAGAGATTTACCAATGTTAGTTAACCAGTGGGCAAATGTTGTTAGATGGGAAATGAGAACGCGATTATTCCTAAGAACTTCAGAGTTTCTCTGGCAAGAAGGTCATACCGCACACAAAACTCAAGAAGAAGCAACAAGTGAAGCTTTGCAAATGTTAGAAATATATGCTGAATTTGCTGAAAATGCAGCCGGCGTTTCTGTTGTTAAAGGTATCAAGTCTGCTAATGAAAGATTTGCTGGTGCTACTACTACTTATTCGATCGAAGCAATGATGAAAGATAAGAAAGCATTGCAAGCAGGTACATCACATGAGTTAGGACAGAATTTTTCAAAGGCTTTTGAAATTCAATATTCTGATGAAAATAATGAGTTACAACATCCATTTCAAACTAGCTGGGGTGTTAGTACTCGTTTAATAGGAATGATTATTATGGCTCATGGTGATGATAAAGGATTACAACTCCCACCAAAATTAGCACCTACTCAATCAGTACTTATTCCAATAATTCCTAATGAGGATAGTAAATCAGTTGTATTAGAAACTGTTAATAAATTACACGAAGAATTGCGTGAAAGTTATCGAATGAAAATTGATGATAGGGATAATATTTCACCAGGTTTCAAATTCAATGAATGGGAATTAAAAGGAGTACCATTAAGAATTGAATTAGGGCCTAAAGATATAGAAAAAAATTCTGTAGTTTTCTCGAGAAGAGACGGTGTTGATGGCAAGAACTCCATATCAATAAATGAAGTATCTGAGAAATTAAACGATAATTTAGACGACATTCAATCTAACTTACTAGAGACCTCAAAGAATTTTAGAAAAGACAATACAATCCATGTAGACAGTAAAGCAGAACTAATTGATACTTTGAATTCAACTCCAGGTTTTGTTACATGTTATTGGGATGAAAATACTTCTGATGAGATTGAAATTAAAGATTTAACCAAAGCTACACTTAGATGCTATCTCTTGAAAAATGAAGGTTCTGCCAAAGCTGTAAACAATAAGTCTGTTGAGGGTAAAAAGGCAATTTTTTCTAAAGCATATTAAAAAAGGCTTTAAATAAACTCCAATGTTTGTTACAATTATTTAGAGACAATTTAACTATGTATAGTGGGTTTCAAGCCCGCTTTTTTTATGAATGGAGGTTTATATGGTTTCTGAAAAAGAAATCTTAGAGGCTTTCGATCTATATCTAAGTGAAGAAAATCTTGAACTTTATGACCTAAATATTGTAGATTATCCTTCTATTTCAAGAGTTGAAGTTTATATAGTTAGTGATAATGAAATTGACATTGATTTAACTTCAAGATTAAATAAACAATTTCAAAGACTTCTCGAAAATATGGGTATTGAAAAAGGTTCATATGAAATGATTGTTTCAAGTCCAGGGATTGAAAGAAAACTAAAAACAAACAGGCATTTTGAATTAGCTCTGGGTGAATTAGTAAAAATTAAATTATTTGAACCTATAGAAGATAAATATGTATTAGAAGGCTATATAGAATCGTCTAACGAACAAGACATCAAATTAATTGTTAACTCAGCAGAGGTAGTAATCAATTTTTCTAATATTAAAAGTGCAAAAATTGAATTTAAGCAATTTAAAGAAAAAGTAAAAGGATAAAAATGAAATTAGGTAATGAGAGCAAACAAGCAATAGAGGCATTAGCACTAGAAAAAGGTGTAGCTGTTGAAAGCATGTATGAAGCATTAGTTTCAGCATTTAGGTCAGCTTATATGAGAATACCTGGAGCTGCTGAAGAAGCTCGAGTTACATTAAATCCAGATTCAGGAGAAGTTCTTATTTATGCACAAGAATTAGACAATGAAGGAAATGTCATTGAAGAGTGGAAAGTTGAGTTAGATGAAGACGAGTTTGGGAGAATTGCCGCACAATCCTTTAAGCAAATGATGACAACAAAAATTAGAGATGCAAAACGAGCTACAGTCCTTGATGCTTATATTGGAAGAGAAGGAGAACTTGTCACTGGTATAGTAACTCAATTTGATCCAAGATTTAATCAGACAATACTCGATCTTCAAGATGCTGAAGCAGTAATACCTGCTGGTGAAAGGGTTCCCTTCGAGAGACTTGAAAGAGGCAATAGGGTCAAAGCACTGATCACAGAGGTAAGAGAAGATGCTAAAGGAGTACCTATCATTGTTAGTAGGAGTAGAGCAGAATTTGTACAAAGAATGCTTGAACTGGAAGTTCCTGAATTGACAGATGGAACAGTTGAATTAAGAGCAATTGCTAGAGAACCAGGTAGTCGAACAAAAATTGCTGTATTTTCTAATGATCCAAATGTTGATCCTAAAGGAGCTTGTGTGGGATCAAGAGGTAATAGAGTTAGACAAATTGTAAACGAGTTAAGAGGAGAGAAACTTGATGTTGTTGAATGGAGAGAAGATAAAGTTCGATTTATAAAGGAAGCATTAGGTCCAGCAGATATTGATGAAGTTGAAATCGATGAAGATTTAAAGTCAGCGAGAGTTGTTGTCAAAGACAGCCAACTTTCACTTGCTATTGGTAAAGAAGGCCAGAATGCAAGATTAGCTGCAAAATTAACGGGTTATAAAATTGACATAGAAGGCTTAGGAGATTCACCCCAAGAAGACATAGAGGAAACAGAAGAAGCTAAAAACGAGGAAGAGTAAATGGCAAAAAAGCGAATTCATCAAATCGCCAAGGAGTTGGATATTGCTTCAGCAGATGTACTTTTTCATGCAAAAGAGCTAGGTTTTGAGGTTAAAACAGCATCATCTGGTTTAACTGAGGAAGAAGAGGAACTACTTAAGTTAGCTTTATTACCAAAAGATGAACCTGAGTCTAAGTCTGAAGTTGTCCAAGAACAAGAAGAGACAATTCAGGACGCGCCAAAAACAGAAGTTGAAGAAGTTCCTGAAGATGATGTTCAAATTATAGAGATTTCTAGGAATTCATCCCCAGAAAAAATTAGTTCTCTTATAGATGTTGATGCTACGCAAATTGTCGGTGATTTGATGGGATTGGGAATTATGAAAGCTATTGATACACCATTAGAAGATAGCGATATAGAAAAGCTTTTTGAAAAATACAATCTTATTCCTGATTTAATAGATGAAATAACAATTTCAAGAGAAGATATTATTGAATTTCAAGAATTTGAAGACGATCCAGATAAATTAAATTTAAGAGCGCCAATAATTACTGTTATGGGTCATGTCGACCATGGAAAAACTAGCTTATTGGATTATATAAGAAATGAAAAAGTTGCAGACGGTGAAGCAGGAGGTATTACACAGCACGTAGGTGCTTACAAAGTAGACGTAGGAGAATCAGGAATAACTTTTATTGATACACCTGGTCACGAAGCATTTACACAAATGAGAGCTAGAGGAGCAAACGTTACGGATATAGTTGTCTTGGTTGTTGCTGCAGATGATGGAGTAATGCCACAAACAATTGAAGCAATTAACCACTCAAAAGCTGCAAACGTACCAATAGTTGTTGCCATAAATAAGTGTGACCTACCTGAGGCCAATCCGTCAATGATTAAAGCTGAGCTTACAAAATATGAAGTAATTTCTGAGGATTTAGGTGGAGACACACCTGTAGTTGAAGTATCTGCACTTAAAGGTGATGGAGTTGATGATCTGCTTGAAACACTTGCACTTGTAGCAGAAATAGAAGAACTAAAAGCAAATTTTAATACAAATGCTTCTGGGTATATTGTTGAATCACGAATGGAAGTTGGTAGAGGAAATGTAGCTACAGTCATAGTCACAAGAGGCACTCTAAAACAGGGTGATTTTCTTTATGCTGGACAAGCATTCTGCAGAGTGAAATCAATGTTTGATCACAATAATAAAACAGTAAAGTCTATAGAGCCGGGATCTCCAATAGATATTATAGGATGGGATGAATCACCAACTGCTGGTGACCAATTTGTTGCTGTCAAAAATCAAAAAGATGCCAAGGCAAAAGCTGAAGAAAACAAAACTAAATTAAAAGAACATGACAACTCATCATTTTCAGTTGAGACTCGAGTTAGCGATATGATGAAGCTCTTACAGGAAGGTGAGTTAAATACAGTAAATGTAATATTAAAAGCTGACACTAATGGTTCAGTTGAAGCTATTAAAGATGGTATAAACAAGTTAGCAACTGATGATGTAAACATCCAAGTTGTTCATTCAGCTGTAGGGGGAATTGTTTTATCCGACGTAGATTTAGCAAGTGCTACAGAGTCTTTAATTATTGGTTTTAATGTAAGACCTGATAGTCAGGCTAGGAATATGGCTCAAAGTAAGGGAATAGACGTAAGAACGTACAATATCATTTATGAATTGTTAGATGATATCGCTGAAGCAGTACTTGGCCAAATGACTATTAAAACTGAAGAAGCAATTATCGGAATGGTTGATGTTAAAACTACTTTCCGTGCTCCGAAAGTTGGCGTGGTTGCCGGTTCAATAGTTTCTGAAGGTAAAGTAGAACTTGATGCAAAAGCACGCTTGCTTAGAGATGGTGTTGTTATATATGAAGGAACCATAGTCTCACTTAGAAGGTTTAAAGACAATGTTGAAGTTGTCAACGAAGGTCTTGAATGTGGTATTGGTTTATCTGATTATAAAGATATAAAAGAAGGCGATACAATTGAGATACTTGGAGAAGTAGAAGTCTAGAAGCAAACAATGAGTAATCAAACACGTGGTGGAAGAATAAACAGAATCAATCCTCTCATTCAAAAAATCATCTCCAGTGCACTCTTAAGAAGTTCTGATCCAATACTTAATAAAGCAACAATCACACATGTTTCAACATCTCCAGATCTTAAGAAATCAATGGTTTTTGTTTCTACATTAGATGGAAATGAAGGCTCTTTAAAAACTGCACTTGAGAAAAATAGAACAAAAATTCAAAAAGTATTAGCAAGAGAAATGACAACAAGAAATGTTCCTAAAATTATTTTTGAAGTAGATAATACATTTAATAATGTTCTAAGAATCAACGAACTGTTAGATAGGACTATTGAGAATGAGTAAACTTTTTGAAGATATTAAAGATTCTTCTAATTTAATTACAGGCCATATAAACCCTGATGGTGATGCTTTGGGTTCTGCCTTAGCATTTAAATTAATATTGGACAGCAAAGGCATAGATTCCGACATATCTTTTGATATTAAAGGTAACGTTCCCTCTAATTTAAATCACTTACCTATTGAATTAATTATGGATAAGCCAAAGGAAAATTATGACAATATATATGTTTTTGATTGTGGAAACTCACAAAGACTAGGTGATTTAGAAGATTTAGCATTAAATGCTAAAAGAGTCGTTGTTGTAGATCACCATATAAATCCTTCTTTTGGTGATATTCAGATTATTGATTCAAGCGCGGCAAGCACTACACAAGTACTGTTCAGAGAAATTCTTTCTGCAAATATTGACATCGATAAAAATATCGCCAATTGTCTCATGACAGGATTAATCACTGATACAGGTAGATTTCAATATTCAAATACAGATAATGAAGTATTTGAAATCGCATCAAAACTAATGTTAAGTGGTGCTGAGCTTACAAGTATAAGTGATAACATTTATGGGTCTATTCCTATGAATGCAATAAAGCTACAAAGTGAAGTGTTAAACAGAATTGAATTACACGAAGAAGAAGAATTAGTTGTTTCGTATGTCTTACAAGAAGATTATCTCAATTACAACATTGAATCTTCTGAAACAGATTTTTTAATTGATTCAATTAGATTGGTGAAAGAATCAAGTGTTGCTTTATTGTTAAAAGAGCAGCAAGATAAATCATTTAAAGGAAGCTTAAGGTCTCGCAATGAATTAGATGTCCAACAGATTGCTTCGCTATTTGGTGGCGGTGGACATAAAGCAGCGTCTGGATTTTCTACAAATTTAAGTATTGAAGAAATAAAAAATAAAGTTAAGAATGCAATTAAGTCACAAGTCTAACTTTTATTTATTAGACAAACCAAAAACATGGACCTCTCAAGATCTATGTACTAAATTAAAAAAAAATTTTAAATTTAAAAAAGTAGGACACTCAGGCACCCTAGATCCAAACGCAGATGGTTTAATGCTTCTTGCTACTAATGGGTATACAAAATTGTTTGATTACATAGATAACACAAATAAAACTTATAAAGTAACCGCAATATTAGGTTACTCTTCTCCAACTCTTGATGTTGACTCTGAAATTACAAAACATGATGATATAAGTGCAGAACAGATGAAACCTCTAATACAGGAATTTCTTACTAATTTGGTTGGCGAGTCTATCCAGACTCCACCAATTTATTCCGCAATTAAAGTAAAAGGAAAACGATTATATAAATATGCACGTCAAAATCAAGATGTAGAAATTCCTGATAGAAAAATATTTGTAGAAAGAACAGAATTGTTAGAAGTATTAAATAACAAAGCCACTTTTCAGATAACTGTTAGCAAGGGAACATATATAAGAAGCATTGTTCAACAATTAGGTGAGTATCTGAATACTTATGCAATAGTAAATACTCTTACAAGGACAGCCGTTGGTAATTTAAATATTAATCATAAAAATCTAAATACAAATGTTGAAGATATAAATCGCAATTCAACAATAATGTCATTAGATTGGGCAGAAGTTATTAATCTGCCAAAAATTGAACTAGATATAGAAATGCATGAAACAATTAAGAATGGCCAACTTCTACCTAGAAATATGTTTTCAAATGAAGAAAATTATATAATATCTATCGAGAACAATATTGTGGCAATTTATAAACCTTTTAATGAGAAATATTACAAACCAGAGAAAGTACTCGTATGAGAATATATGAAAATTTTACTTCCGACAATTATATTGATGATGATATTCCAGCTGTGTGTATCGGTGGATTTGATGGAGTACATTTAGGCCATCAGGAGTTATTAAAATATACAAAAGAATCAAGTAATTTATTTCAAATAGTGACTTTTGATACACTTCCAAAAAAATACTTCAATAATGAACATATGTTACTTACAACCAATAATGAGAAGATTGAATTATTCAAAAAATTTGAACCTAGTAATTTAGTATTTATTGATTTTGAACATGTAATGAAGTTTTCACCTAAAACTTTTTGCGAGATGTTACAAAACAATATGAAAGCTGAAAATATTTATGTAGGTAATGATTTTAAATTTGGTGCAAACCGTGAGGGTGACGTAGATTACTTAATCAAATATTTTGGGGAAGATTCTGTACTTACTATTCCTGATTATGAACACAACAATGAAAAAATATCTTCAACCTTAATTAAGTCATTTTTGAGTGAAGGTTTTGTTGAACAGGCTAATGAAGCTTTGGGTTATGAATATTCTTTAACAGGAACTGTTATCAAAGGTGATCAAAGAGGTTCTCAGATAGGATTTCCTACTGCAAATTTGAACATTGATAAGAGTATTCAAATACCCAAAAATGGAGTATACAAAGTAGACGTTCTCTTAAATAAATATCTTTATGAAGGAATTATGAATATCGGATATAAACCTACGGTATCTGAAGGGACCAAGAAAAGTTTCGAAGTACATATTTTTGATTTTAATGACGATATTTATGACGCTGATTTAACAGTACATTTTAAAAAATTTATAAGAGATGAAATAAAATTCTCAAGTATTGATGAATTAACTCAACAAATATCTAAAGATATTGAAGATATTAATAAAAATTAAATAATCTCACATTAGATATAGTGGCTACTATTATTATCTCGAATGAAAACAAAGCAAGAAATTATAAAAGAATACGGTAAATCCGATACAGATACTGGTTCTGCTGAAGTTCAGGTTGCTTTATTGAGTAATAGAATCGATCATTTAACGGATCATTTGAAAACACATAAAAAAGACCACCACACAAGAAGAGGATTATTAATGCTTGTTGGTAAAAGAAAGAGATTACTTCAGTACCTTCAGAATCAAGATGTACAAAGATATCGTGATCTTATAGATAAACTTGGCTTAAGAAGATAATAAATTTGACCTTGCGTTGTTAATTGAGAGCTTTTGTTGAAAGCTGACAATTAATAACCTTGGTCACGAAAGAGGTTATATGTCGATCGATAATGTAAAAGTAAACATTGGTAATGCAGAGATTGGATTTGAAACAGGTAAATTAGCTCTGCAAGCACCTGGTTCTGTAGTTGTTACATCAGGTGATACCACAGTTTTAGTGACAACAGTTGCTAACAAAAGTGTAAGGGATGGTATTGATTTTTTCCCTTTAACAGTGGATGTAGAAGAAAGAATGTATTCCGCTGGAAAAATTCCTGGAGGATTTTTTAGAAGAGAGGGTAGGCAAACGGAAAAAGCTATATTAGCTTGTCGATTAATAGATAGACCACTGAGACCTTCTTTTAAAGATGGATTTAGATGTGAAACACAAATTATTGCAACGGTTTTAAGTGTTGATAACGAAAATGAATATGATATTTTAGCTCTTAATGCTGCATCATTAGGTCTTCAATTAGCAGGGGTACCACTTGAGTCAGCTGTAGGTGCTGTGAGAATGTCTTTAATTAATGACAACTGGGTAGTTCAAGCTTCGAATACTGAATTAGAAGAATCAGTATTTGATATGGTTGTTGCAGGAAGTCTCAACCCTAAAGGTGAAATAGATATTGTAATGGTTGAGGCTGGAGCAACAGACAATGCATTTAATAAAATTGATGAAGGTAGTGCTGCACCATCTGAAAATATTGTTGCTGATGGAATTGATATGTCCAAAGAATTTATTTCAAAATTAATAGAAGCTCAAAAAGAATTAGTTGCTAAAAGAGATGTTCCTCAGATTGACTGGCCTATTATTGAAGACTACTCAGAAGAGCTAAAGTCCCAAATTGGTGAAGCTTTTGGTTCCGATATTGAAGCAGCAATGGCTCTAACAGATAGATCTGAAAGAAGTGAAAAGCAAAGTGAGCTTGAAGAACAAGCTGTTGAGAAATTCTTAGATGAAGAAGATGACAATACTAAAGCAATTAAATTAGCTTTTAAGTCTATTGTTAAAAATACAGTCAGAGATAGAGTTTTAAGTGGTGGTGCTAGATTAGATGGACGAACACCAACTGATATTAGAAATATATCTGCTGAGATAAACTTACTTCCAACTGTTCATGGTTCTTCATTATTTTTAAGAGGAGAAACACAGGTTTTGAATGTTACAACCTTAGGTATGTCAAGGCTTGAACAGATGCTAGATACTATTGATACAGTCACATCAAAAAGATATATGCATCATTATAATTTCCCTCCATACTCAACAGGTGAAGCCTATCCAATGCGAGGCCCAAAGAGAAGAGAGATTGGTCACGGTGCTTTGGCTGAAAAGGCATTGGTACCTGTTATTCCTCCAAAAGTTGACTTTCCATACACTATCAGAGTCGTAAGTGAAGCAATTTCATCCAATGGATCTACATCACAGGCATCAGTATGTGCGTCTAGTTTGTCATTAATGGCTGCAGGTGTTCCTATTAGAGAACATGTTGCAGGTATCGCTATGGGGCTAATTTCTAAAGATGATACCTATGTTACTCTCACAGATATCTTGGGTGCTGAAGATGCTCTTGGCGATATGGATTTTAAAGTTGCTGGAACAAGAAATGTGATTACAGCATTACAACTAGATATGAAAATAGAAGGTCTGCCTGCTGATGTATTAAGAAAAGCATTAAATCAAGCTATGGATGCAAGACATCATATATTAGATATTATGGAAGATACCATTGCTGAACCAGCGGAAAGTCTTTCTGGTAATGCACCTAGACTTGAAACTATCGAATTACCTAAAGATAAAATTGGTGAAGTCATTGGTCCAAAAGGTAAAAATATCAAGAAAATCGAGGAAGAAACTGGATGTTCTGTCGAAATTGATGATGATGGTATCTTAACTCTTGGGTCAACTGAAGAAGAAGCAATAGCTGCAGGTAAAGAAATGGTTATGTTAATAATCGATCCACCTGAAGCGGAAGTTGGGGCAGAATATGATGGAGAAGTTGTCAGTGTTGCAACTTATGGAGCTTTCATAAATATTCTCCCTGGTAGAGATGGATTATTACATGTATCAAGATTTCACTCATCTAAAAGAGTAAATAATACCGAAGCTGTTGTATCAGTTGGAGACAAAATTAAGGTCACTGTAGATTCAATTGAAAATGGAAAAGTAAGTCTTTCACCAGTTGAAGATTTAGAAATCCCAGAAGAAGCAGAAGGTGGGGAATCAAATAATTCTCGTGATAGAAAACCTTCAAGATCTAGAAATGGTAACAGAAATAGAAGTGACAAAAGGTCCGACAATCGTGGAAAATCTTCAAACAGAAAAAGAGTTTCTTTTGAAGACGATTTTGAAAAAGGTCTTTAGTCTATTTTCGGTTTCCAGTTAGCTTTGTTGGATTTGTGGGTTCAGTAGTAACGTAAGCATCAGGATTAATTTCTGATACAATCTTCAAAACTTCTTTAACCCTTTTCCTTGGTGTTACGCACCAAGCAATGCTAACTTCTCCTTGCATGCCTTCTCCATTAATAATTGTTACACCAAATCCATTATTTCTTAATGCCTCAGCCACTTGCGTACTATCGCTATCTTTTGGTGCAAAGATTCTCACAACAATATCACCAATAGCGATTGTATTTTCAATATAGGAACCCATTATTGTTCCTGCAGCAAATCCAAGCGCGTATCCAAATATTAGAAATGGATCATTTAAATCCTGAATAACTTGAGATATAGCAACAACCCAGATTGCTGATTCTATAAATCCTAAAAGAGCACCAAATACTGGTTTTCCTTTGTTCACATAAAGTATCCTTAAGGTTCCAAGTGTTTGGTCAAGTAATCTCAATACAAAAATAGAAAGCGCTGCCAATAAGATGTTCATATTCGTATTGTAAGATTTATTTTATTTTATGGAAGCAGTTAATTCTTTATACACTTTTGACATTTTCTCATATGTTTCATCAACAAGTTGATCAATTGTTTCTTTTGTATATTTTGACATGTCAATTGGTTCTAATGTATTAATGATTGCCTTACCACTGGTCATAAATTTCTTACCTCTAGGCCATATGTCTCCAGTGCCTGCTATCACAACCGGAAGAATTGGAATATTATTTTCTAATGCAATATGAAATGCGCCGCTTTTAAAAGGTAGAAAATTATCTTTTTTTGCCCTGGTTCCCTGAGGGTAAACCATAAGTGACCATCCGTTTCTAAAAAGGGTTTTTGCCTGTTCATTAATACTTTTTCGATCGTTTTTGTCTGATCTATCAACTTTTATAAAATTAAATGACCTTGCTGCTGTTCTAAAGACAGGAAGTTTATACACCTCTTTTTTAGCCATAAATACCCATTTAATCTTAAGATATCTAAATTGCATCATCGGATCTAAATTTGATAAGTGATTTGAAATAACAACATATGGCTGATTTTTTTTATAATCAATGTTTTTAATCAAAGTTACTTTTGATCTAGCAGCCCACATCCAGGGAATAGTCCAGCTTTGAGCAATGTAGTACTTCAATTTTGTGAATTTATTGAACAAACCTACAAACCAAATAGAGTATGTAACTGGGATTGTGTATATACCCATGATCAATAGATTGAACCATGTAAGTAATTTGTTCTTCAGCATGGTGTAAGTGTAATGTAGAACTATCTAGATAATAAATTATGTTAGAAAAAATAGAATTAAGGAAGAAACTAAAAAATATTTCTTTGGTCGATGCTGAACACACTCAGACTGTCATCGAAAAATTACAAAATACTATTAGAGGTAAAATTGTGTGCACATATGTACCACTAGAAAGTGAAATAAACATCAATATGTATTTAAAAGGACATGCATTATTGTCTACTACTTGTCTTCAAAATGAAGAAATAAGAATTTGCATTTATGAAGAACCATTTGAAAAAAATAGTTTTAATGTTTTTCAACCAGTTAATTTAAAAATTATTGATCATGTTGATATATTTTTAATACCTGGTGTTGGATTTGATAAAAAAGGTACTAGGCTTGGCAAGGGTAGTGGTATTTACGATAAGCTACTTTCCAACCATTTAAACTCAACATTTATCGGTGTAACAGATAAAAATCATATAGTAGATCATATTCCTTTTGAAAATCATGATATTCAAATGCATGGTTTGTTATTGCATGATGATTTTATTGATATAAATTTATAGTATCCTTTACATATGGATGTAAGTGTAAATGTCGGTTATTTTGGTCCACATATTTCAAGTGAAAAAAAATTAATTAAAGAATTAGACGAAATAGGGATATCTTGTATTTGGACAGCGGAAGCATATGGATACGATGCGGTTACTCCACTTTCATATTTTGCTGCATTGACAGATAATATAAATTTAGGCTCTGGCATTATGCAAATTCCTGGGAGATCACCTGCTATGACTGCAATGACAGCAGTTACTATTGATAAACTTTCAGGTGGTAGGTTTAGATTGGGGATTGGTGTTTCTGGACCTCAAGTTGTTGAGGGTTGGCATGGGGTTGCTTATGGAAAGCCATTAAAAAAGACGAGAGAGTATGTTCAGATAGTTAAAGATATATTACGAAGAGATGGAAAAACTTCTTTTGAAGGGGAATATTACAACTTACCATACAATGGTGATGATGCATCTGGTCTAGGAAAGCCATTAAAACTAATTGAACAACCCCTAAGAAGTGATATACCAATATATCTTGCAGCTATTGGACCAAAAAATATTGAATTAACTGCTGAGATTGCAGATGGATGGCTTCCTTTTATGTATTCACCAACTCTTGGAGACAAATTTTTCAATCAATTTTTAGAAAAAGGTTTTGAAAAATCTGGTGACCCAAACAAAAAAGAACAATTTAATATATCCGCCCCTGTTTTTGCGAAGGTGTGCGACGAATCTGAAAGAGATGCATATCTAGCTCCTGCGAGAAATAATTACACTCTATATGTAGGTGGTATGGGAGCTAAAGATAAAAACTTTTATTTTAACTTGATGTGTGAATATGGCTATGAAGAAATCGCTACTCAGATTCAGGAATTATATCTAAAAGGAGAAAAAACTGAAGCAGAATCAATCTTTCCTGATGAATTGATAGATGATTTAACACTTGTTGGCTCCAAAGAACGGATAAAAGAAAAGCTTGAAGACTGGAAAAAATGTAATGTTACTGAACTTTCTGTAGCAATACCACTAGATATTGAAACTATAGAATTTATAAAAAGTTGTTTGTAAATGAGTGATTTAAACCCTGAAGATATAAATGTTTCTACATGGAAAATACCAAGTCCTCTTGGAATAATTGGAAGTCATGCTGATGGTGAATTTAATGGTATGACAGCAAGTTGGATAACTCAAGTTAGTATGGAGCCAGCTTTAATCGGAGTAGGTATTGATAACAAGAGCGTAACTTTCAAGCTTATGAATCAAAGCGAATATTTTACTTTAAATATGTTTTCGCCTGATTACACAAAAGTATTTGTAAAATTTTCTAAACCTGCTGAATACACGGAAGGCTTTCTTAATAAAGAACCTATTGTTTTAACTAAAAATAATGTACCTATCTTTCAAAATGCAACAGTATGGTTTGAGTTAAAAACAACACAAAAAATTGACTTTGGCACTCATACATTTTTTCTAGGAGAAATAATTGATTGCAAAACATTGAATCCTGAAGATAGAGTTGCCTATATGGGTGATACTCGTATGAAATATGGTGGTGTTCCAAGAGGTGGGCATTAGTTTACAATAAATTAACATACTAAATTAGTGTTTCTGAATTTTACTCCTTATAATTCTCTCATAAAGGAGATGCATTGAAAATCAAAATAGGTGATGCCATTACTGAACTTTCTTTACCTGCTATTGATGGTTCTGTATTCGATTTAGAAAATATAAAGGGAAAAAAGGCCTTGGTATCTTTCTATAGGTACTCTTCATGTCCCTTTTGTCACTTAAGAATTAATGAAACTATAAATAATAAAGAAAATTTTGGAGATAATTTTGAAATGATTGCAATATTTAATTGTACATTAGAAAGTCTACAAAAATCATCAACAAAACATGATTCTTCAATATATATCCTTGCTGATGAAAAAAGATTTTATTTTGATAAATACAGCGTTGAAAAGAGTGGATTTGGAGTATTTTTAGGCTCAATTGTAGGTTTTTTTAGATTTATGAAAGCAATATTCATTAAAGGATTTAATCCATTTACAAGTCTAAGTGGTGCTTTTACAGGTTTACCTGTTGATGTTTTAATTGATGAAAATGGAGTAGTGCAAGATGTAAAGTATGGAAAAACTACCATTGACCATATTTCGATGTCTCAAGTTATTTCATTCTCAAAAGCTTAAAAATATTTAATGAATCTTATGTATAATTATCAAAAAATTCTATGACATGAAAAAATTATTATTTAAATTTACAACTTACATAGGACTCTTTGTAATTCTTCCAATATTTAAACTATTTGGTAAAAAATTTTATGAGAAAAATGTAGTACCTAAACTTATTAATTATCTTTGTGGAACAAAACCAAATCAGTATCAAAGAAAAAAAATTGTACCACTTGCTACCGGTGATGTTGTAGAAATCGGCATAGGTCCTGGATTAAATTTACAATTTTATAATTCCGAAAAGGTAAATAAAGTGATAGGAATAGATCCTTCAAATGAACTAAATGAAATAGCTCAAAAAAAAGCTGATGACGTTAATTTAAATATAGAAATTAACATCTCTTCAGCAGAGAAAATTAACTTAATGGATTCAAGCGTTGATTCAGTTGTTTGTACGTTTTCATTATGTTCTATACCAAACCCAGAACTGGCTTTAAGTGAAATTTATAGAATTCTAAAACCGGGTGGAAAATATTATTTTTGTGAACATGGCATCTCTCCAGATTTTTTAACAAGAATGTTACAAAATTTAACAAGTGGTTTTTATCCAAGCCTTTCAGGTGGTTGCCACACTAATAGAGATATTATCCATTTAATTACTTCATCAGGACTTGTAATTGAAGAAAATAGTACGATGTATCTTCCAGGATCTGTAAAGTTTTTAGGTTATAACTATTGGGGAGTAGCCTATCGTTAAAAATCCATTATTGACATAATTGCATTTACACATGCATCAGGATTATCTTCTTGTAAAAAATGTCCTGCATTCTCTATTGTTACATGAGGCATATTTTCACATCCTGGAATATTTTTCAAAAATGAATTTTCTACACCTGCAAATATTGGATCATTATCGCTAAAAGCACATAAAAAAGGTTTATCCCATTTCTTTAATTTTTCCCAAGCTTCTTCATTAAACTTTCTACTCGGAGTCATGGGTGATGAAGGAACAAGATTAGGAAATTGCCTTACACCTTGTTTGTAAGTTTCATCTGGAAAGGGTGCATTATATGCATCTAGAGCTGTTTGATCTAAACCGTTAGTCCCATTTCTAACTTGACCAGCTACATGTAGGTCTTCTTTAATATTCATAAATTCTTTAAAGATTAAAAAACCGGTATTTAATGGTGCTTTACCAGTCGGCAATCCTGTATTTGCTGCAACTATACGGATAAATCTATCATCATATTTTGATGCCAATCTTAATCCAATCAAACCACCCCAGTCTTGACAAAATAATGTGATATTTTTTAGATTAATTCCTTCAATCCACTGAGACATCCAATCAACAAATTCTTCATATGTATAGTGATACCTTGAAGTAAATTTATCTGATTTTCCAAACCCTGGTAAGTCTGGAACAACAACCCTGTATCCTGCATCTTTGAGTGGGTCAATCATATTTCTATACAAATAACCCCAGGTAGGATTACCGTGCATTAAAAGTATAGTTTCATCCTTATCTGAATTTTCATCCACATAGTGAATACTTATATCACCGTGACGTGAATTAACAGTATGAAAGTTCTCTTTATACTCCCAGTTTTCAATATTTTTAAAATCTTCTAAATTTGTTTTTAATATTTCCATCTACCATTATTTTACAATTTATCTTTGGTCCATTCAGCTTTATTTTGAAGTTTATAAGTTATGGATAACATTTGTAACGACTCCCCAAACGAAAGCCTCACTCTCACGGGGAATAACAATTGGATCGAATGCTTCATTTTCTGGCTCTAATATTATGTTCTTGCCTTTTTTACGATATCTTTTTACAGTCAGTTCATTATCTACAACAGCAATAACTACTTTTCCATCTTCAGCTTTTAAGCTTCTATCTACAACTAAGATATCGTCTGGAAATATTCCAGCATTAATCATGGACTCTCCAGAAGCTCTTACTAAAAATGTTGATGCAGGATGCTTTACTAAATATTGATTTAAATCTATTTTGTCTTCTAAATAGTCGTCTGCAGGGGATGGGAATCCAGCTGCAACTTTATTACTATATATTGGTACTTCATACAGCCCTTTGTTGATGACCTCAGAGATATACCTAACCTTACTTACAGGAATACGAACAGCTTTTGTCTGCTCTCCATACTTGCCTTGACCTTTTGGTCTACCGGCTCCTTTTCTTGCTCCACCTCGTGGCATAAAAATGTCTTTCTTTTTTCTTAGAATAGTGTACAGTATTCAAAGGAGTAAGTAAGTGAATAATAAAATTTTTGCCCTAGTGGACTGTAATAACTTTTATGCGTCTTGTGAGAGAGTATTCAACCCAAAGCTAGAAGGAAAGCCCATTGTTGTTTTGTCTAACAACGATGGGTGTGTTGTTGCTAGATCAAATGAAGCAAAAGCTTTAGGAATACCGATGGGAGCCCCATACTTTAAATACAAACAACTTATCAATAGAAACAAAGTTCATGTATTTTCATCAAACTACACTTTTTATGGCGATATGTCGGCCAGAGTGATGACTTCACTGAAATCTCTTGTAAGCGATATAGAGATTTACTCTATTGACGAAGCTTTTCTCGACATCAGTAGCTTTTACTACTGTAATTTAGAAGAGACGGCTCAAGAGATACGAAGATTAATCAAACAGTGGACAGGGATTCCAGTTTCTATAGGTATAGGCCCAACAAAGACATTGGCAAAAGTAGCAAACAGACAAGCTAAAAAATACACAATATCTAATGTGTTCGATATACGAGATCAGCGCATAAGAGAAGAGATTTTAAAAGATTTACCACTTGAAGAGATTTGGGGAATCTCAACAAGATGGGGAAGAAGGCTTCGAAAAATTGGAGTAGATACTGCTTATGATTTAACACAGGCAAATGCTCGTCATGTCAGAAAAACAATCAGCATTGTAGGGGAGAGGATACACCATGAGCTAAATGGCATTTCCTGTATCGGCATAGAAGAGGTGAAGAATAAGAAAAATATAATATCCTCTAAGTCATTTGGTAGAAAAGTAATGTTAGTAAGCGAGTTAGAGGAAGCTGTTTCAAACTATGTTGCTAGAGCATGTGAGAAGCTGAGAGCACAGGGTTCTAGAGCACAAGGCTTGTATGTATTTTTAAGAACCAGTCCATTTGTCGATCCAGAGAAAAGATACAGCAACGGTATGAGTACATTTTTTTCAATACCAACAAGCAATACGTCAAAGATAGTCAAAGAAGCAAAACATCTAACACGAAAACTCTTTGTGTACGGATATGAATACCAGAAAATTGGTGTAATGCTGTTAGATATTACTGATGCAGAGAACGAACAGTATAGTTTTTATGAATATGAGAATTACGATCAATCAGACCGTGTTATGGAGGTACTAGATGGCGTTAACAGCAGGTATGGATCAAGCACATTGACACTGGGCGCACAGGGTATAAAAAAAGGCTGGAGAATGAAGTCGGAAAGAAAGTCTGCTGCTTACACAACAAATATGCTTCAAATACCAGTTGTGAAGTAAGAAAAGTGTGAAGTAATCTGTTTAAATTAAAGTTATGGTTTTAGAGAATCCATATGCACACTCACTAGATGGTCTTGCAATTGAGGACCCAGTACAAAGCTTTTTTGATTACTGCAAGAAACGTGAGGCTGTGCGTGTAAAAAGAGAGTCAGGAGAAGCATATCCTTGGAGTGATGACCCGATTTTACAAAAAGGGCGTTTTTTAAATGTTTTTAGAGAGGATGACAAAGTAAGTAAATCCATTATTAAATTTGCTGAACCAGTCAAAGAGGACTTACCTTTGTTAATCCAAGCTTTATTTTTTAGTCGGTGGTGCAACAGAGATTTAACTATTAATCAACTAACGATAAATGATTTAGGTAATCCAGAAACTTTAAAAGAAAAACTTCTAGGTTTAGAACAATGGGAAAACTACACAGCGTACCCAGTAGAAGATTCTTATTGGAATAAAAATTTATATAGTCGAATAGATGCAGCTACATACAAATTTTATGAAAAAAAAGAAGAGTTAGCTGAAATAGTTTTAAATTCTAATAAAGATGCTATTACTGCTACAAACAATGTAAATAAGCAATTTAGAATGAACAATGACTTCCCAATATTTATGGCTTTGATAGATATTGCCTGGTTTAGAGAAGATGTAATACCAATGACTACCGATGTTCCAACTGGTATTGGTGCAGAACCATATTTAGACAGGCTACAAAATTTTCTTAATTTAAATAGCCACCAAGATGTAGGCCTTAAAATGATAGAACTTCAAAAAGAGTATTGGCCTGAAGCTAAAAGAGAGTTTTACCCTATTGACATAGAGTATCAATCTTGTGAATGCAGGAAGTACTTTAGCTATGTTAATGGTACAAAAAAATTTGAAGGAAAAAATCTTTTTATCGTTAAGTAAAACAAATTCTACACAAATTTATTAAAATTCCTTTGTTGTATGAAAGTTTTTGAACTTGCAAAAAAAATAAATAAGACTTCAAAAGAAATTCTAAAAGCAGCATCGTATCTTGAAATAAACGCCAAATCAAATACATCAATCTTGAATAATGAAGAAGTTAAAAAAATAATTAGATATTTTAGAAAAAAAAGAATACTTTTCCTGTTTAGAAGATATGCATCATTTTTTTTAGTTGCTTTTTTCCTTACTTCTTTATATTTCATAATTAATTCTGAAACTGCATTATCAGGAGAGGTTTATGCATCTGTTGATGAACAAGGTGAGCTTACTCTGGACTGGGATTTTGGTGAATCTGTAGATAGTGGCGAGATATTGATAGAAACTGAATCTGAATTATACCTTATAGAAGTAGGCGACAAAAGCGGTAAAACAATAGAGTGTTGTTACGATGAAGATTTAGCAATTTCACTTTTCTTAACAGGTCAAGAAGATGAAGAAGTTGAAGTA